>NZ_QKTH01000007.1:0-175314 GCF_003234485.1 Curtobacterium sp. MCLR17_034 | reverse complement strand
TGTATAAGAGACGGGTGGGGATGTCGACGTCCTCGACGGGCACGTCGAGTTCGCCCGGGGTCAGGTAGAACCAGCCGCCCCAGCGTCCGCGACGTGCGGCGGTCGGGTCGCCGGCGTCGATCGCGATGATGCGGCGCGTGACGGTGGTGTCGGTCGTGCCGAGGACCTCGCCGACGCGCATGTGGCCGGTGCCGCCGCCGAACCAGAGCGAGTAGCGGCCCTGCAGCTCGGTGTCGGCCGTGCGCTCGATCGTGACGGTCTTCCGGACCGGGTCGACGGCGTGGATAGGGACGCGTTCGTTGCGCTTGCGGTCGGGGGTGACGACGGCACGGGCGACGGCGGCGACGAAGCCACCGATGACGGCCGTCCCCACCGCGGCAGCTGCCAGACCGGCGCCGAGTGCGATGAACCCGGCCGATCGAGCGGTCTCCTGGACGACGTCCTCGGCGGGTCGCGCGGATCGGGACATGGCCCGGAGCCTAGTCTGCATGTGTGTCCGAAACCCGAGAGCCCGACGCCTTCGCGCGGCTCCGCGCGTTCGTGTCCGGCGGCAGCGGCCGTGCCGAGACCACCGTCACCGAGATCCCCTCGCCGACCCGGATCGCACCGTTCTCGATCGCCCTGGCGGCGGACGTGTCCGGCACCGCGCACGGCGTCGAGTCGGACCTGGGGACCGGTCGGTTCATCGCCCTGTACGACCCGGAAGAACCCGAGGGCTGGGGCGGCGCGTTCCGTGTCGTCTCGTTCGCGCAGGCGCCGCTCGAGCCGGAGATCGGCGTCGACGAGTTCGTCGCCGACGTCACCTGGAGCTGGCTCGTCGACGCGCTCGAGTCGCACGGTGCGACGTACGACCACGCCTCGGGCACAGCCACCAAGATCATCTCGCGCGGGTACGGCGACCTCGCCGCACAGGGCGACGGCGCCCAGCTGGAACTCCGCGCGTCGTGGACACCACGCGGCGACGACCTCACCGCACACGTCCGGGCCTGGCAGGACATCGTCGCCATGCTCGCCGGTCTGCCGCCCGCATCGGACGGCGTGACCCTGCTGGCCCCGAGGAGGCTCGCCAAGTGACCGACCCCGCTCCCCAGGACGCCGCTGGATCGACCGGCCCGGCTGCGCCCGCAGCCACGGCTGCCGGTTCGACTGCTCCGGCTGCCGCTGCCGGCCCGACTGCTGCCGCCGCCGGCCCCGCCTTCGAGGCGTCGCACGACGCCGTCAAGGTCATCGACACCCGCGAGGACTACCTCGAGGCGGTCGCCGCCATCGCCGCCGGCCACGGCCCCGTCGCGGTCGACGCCGAGCGCGCCAGCGGCTACCGCTACTCGCAGCGCGCCTACCTGATCCAGGTCTTCCGCCGCGGTGCCGGTGCGTTCCTGTTCGACCCGATCCCGATCGGCGACTTCTCGGAGCTGCAGGCCGCCATCGTCGACGAGGAGTGGCTGTTCCACGCCGCCTCGCAGGACCTGCCGTGCCTGCAGGAGGTCGGCCTCGTCCCGACGCGCATCTTCGACACCGAGCTCGGTGCCCGGATCGCCGGGTTCCCCCGCGTCGGCCTCGGCGCCGTCGTCGAGCAGCTGCTCGGCATCACCCTGGCCAAGGCGCACTCGGCCGCCGACTGGTCGACCCGTCCCCTGCCGCAGTCGTGGCTCGTCTACGCGTCGCTCGACGTCGAGCTGCTGCCCGACCTCCGCGATGCCCTCGCCGAGAAGCTCGACGAGGCCGGCAAGACCCGGATCGCCCAGGAGGAGTTCGACGCGGTCCTGCACCGTGCGCCGAAGCCCGCCCGTGCCGAGCCCTGGCGTCGCCTGTCCGGCATGCACGCGCTCCGTGGTGCGCGAGCACTGGCGATCGCCCGGTCGCTCTGGCTCGCCCGCGACGAGTACGCCCGACAGGCGGACATCGCCCCCGGGCGCACGATCCCCGACTCGGCGATCGTCGCCGCCGCGGCCGCTGCACCCGAGTCCCGCGCCGAACTCGGTGCGCTGAAGACGTTCACGGGCCGCGCCAGCCGTTCCGAGCTCGACCGCTGGTGGGCCGCCGTCGAGGAAGGCCGCACCACCGAGGACCTCCCCCGTCTGCGCGGTGCCGGCGAGGCCACCCTGCCCCCGCCCCGAGCCTGGGCGGACCGCAACCCGGCCGCCGACCGCCGGTACAAGGCCGCGCGCGCGGCGGTGACGAAGCGTGCCGAGGAACTCGACATCCCGCTCGAGAACCTGCTCACGCCGGAGACGCTCCGGCTCGTGTCGTGGGCCCCGCCGTCGCCGCCGTCGACCGAACTGGTCGGCGCCGCCCTCGCCGAGCACGACGCCCGCCCGTGGCAGGTCGAGGAACTCGCGTCGATCATCGCCTCGGCCTTTGTGGCTGCTGCACAGCGGCCCGCGGCGACGGACGACGACGAGTCGTAGGAACTGCCCAACCGGCATGCGGCCGCCCAGGCTGGGGGCATAGCGTCGGGAGGGTCGCCGGGCGAGGCCCGGCCAGGCCGGAGCGACCTGCGTTCCGGCCCGATCGATGAGGATCTGGGAGGCCCGGATTGCCAAAGGCATCAGACGTCGTGTTCGTGGACGGCGTTCGCACACCGTTCGGACGAGCCGGCGAGAAGGGGGTGTTCTGGAAGACCCGGTCCGACGACCTCGCGGTGCACGCGATGCGCGGACTGCTCGACCGGAACACCTTCGACACCGCAGCGGTGGACGACGTCGCCGTCGCGGCCACCACGCAGCAGGGTGACCAGGGGCTGACGCTCGGCCGCACCGTGGGCATGCTCGCTGGTCTGCCGAAGTCGGTTCCCGGCTACGCGATCGATCGCATGTGTGCCGGTGCCATGACGAGCGTCACGACGCTCGCGGGTGCCATCGCCTTCGGCGCCGCCGACATCGCGATCGCCGGTGGTGTCGAGCACATGGGCCGGCACCCGATGGGCTTCAACGCCGACCCGAACCCACGCTTCGTCGCGGAGCGCATGGTCTCGAGCGACGCCCTCGTCATGGGCGCCACCGCGGAGCGCCTGCACGACCGCTTCCCCGCGATCACGAAGGACCGCACGGACGCCTACGCCGTCCAGTCCCAGCAGCGCTACGCCGCCGCATGGGCGAACGGGAAGCTCCAGCCGGACGTCATCCCGGTCGAGGTCAACAAGGGCGACGGCTGGGACGTCGTCAGCACCGACGAGCCGCCGCGGCCGGGGACCACCCTGGAGGCGCTGGCCGCGTTGAAGACGCCGTTCCGGCCCCACGGACGGGTCACCGCCGGCAACGCAGCCGGTCTGAACGACGGTGCGACCATGAGCCTGCTCGCGTCCGAGGACGGTGCGAAGCAGCACGGACTGTCGACGAAGATGCGCATGGTCTCGTTCGCCTTCGCCGGCGTCGAGCCCGAGGTCATGGGCGTCGGCCCGGTCCCCGCGACCGACAAGGCCCTGTCGAAGGCCGGCCTGTCGATCGACGACATCGGCCTGTTCGAGATCAACGAGGCGTTCGCCGTCCAGGTGCTCGCGTTCCTCGACAACTACGGCATCGCCCAGGACTCCCCGAACGTGAACGCCTGGGGCGGCGCGATCGCCGTCGGCCACCCGCTCGCGTCGAGTGGTGTCCGGCTGATGAACCAGCTCGCCGCACAGTTCGCCGAGCGACCGGACGTCAAGTACGGCATCACCACGATGTGCATCGGGCTCGGCCAGGGCGGCACCGTCATCTGGGAGAACCCGAACCACAGCAAGTCGGCCGAGCGTTCGGCTCGGAAGGGGGCGTGACCATGACCATCGTCGACAACGACCGACTGGCCGAACTCAGCGAGGACGAGGTCGTCACGCACTCGTTCGTCAAGTACGTCACGATGCCCTCGGGTGGCACGCTGGCGCTCATCACGCTCGACAACGGCAAGGACTACAAGCGGCCGAACACCCTCGGGCCCCGCACGCTCCGCGAGCTGTCCGGCGTGCTCGACACCCTGAAGACCGAGGCCGCCGCGGGCACGATCCAGGGCGTCGCGATCACCGGCAAGGAGTACTGCTTCGCCGCCGGCGCCGACCTGTCGCAGGCAGCGGCGGTCCCGTCGCGCGAGGCCGCCCACGACCTGGCCGCCCTCGGGCACGCCACGCTCCGCAAGTTCGCCGACCTCGGGGTGCCGTCGTTCGCGTTCGTGAACACCCTGGCGCTCGGCGGTGGGCTCGAGATCGCCCTGCACTGCACCTACCGGGCGTTCTCGTCCGCGGCGCAGGGCATCGGCCTGCCCGAGGTGTTCCTCGGCATCATCCCCGGCTGGGGCGGCGCGACGCTGCTCCCCCGCTTGATCGGCCCGGAGCGCGCGCTCCGCGTCATCGTCGAGAACCCGCTCAAGAACAACCGCCTGATGGACGGTCCGGCCGCGGTCGAGATCGGCATCGGCGACGTGCTCGTCCCGTCCGTCACGTTCCTGCCCTCGGCCGTGGCCTGGGCGGACGGCGTCATCACCGGAACGACCAAGGTGGTTCGGAAGAACGAACCGGGCATGCTCGAGAAGGCCGCCTGGGGCACCGTCGTCAAGGTCGCCCGCGGACAGGTCGCGTCGAAGATCGGCACCGTGCCGAAGTCGCCGTTCCGGGCGCTCGACCTCGTCGCCGCCGCCAAGTCGGGCTCGCTCGACGAACGCTTCGCAGACGAGGATGAGGCCCTCGCCGACCTCATCTCGGGCGACCAGTTCGCCGCGTCGATGTACGCCTTCGACCTCGTGCAGAAGCGTGCAAAGAAGCCCGTCGGCGCTCCCGAGGGCGTCGAACCGAAGAAGATCACGAAGGTCGGCGTCCTCGGCGCCGGGCTGATGGCGTCGCAGTTCGCGCTGCTGTTCGCCCGACGTCTCGGCGTCCCCGTCGTCATCACCGACGTCGACCAGTCCCGTGTGGACGCCGGCGTCGAGCGGATCCGCGGCGAGGTCGCGAAGCTGCTCGACAAGGGCCGGATCTCCCCCGACGACGCGAACCGCATCACCGCACTCGTCAGCGGCTCGGTGTCCTACGACGCCTTCGCCGACGCCGACTGGGTGATCGAGGCCGTCTTCGAGGAGATGACCGTCAAGCAGGAGGTCCTCCGGAAGATCGAGCAGGTCATCGCACCGGACGCCATCCTCGCCACGAACACGTCGTCGCTCTCCGTCGACGAGATGGCGTCGGTCCTCACCAACCCGGAGCGACTCGTCGGCTTCCACTTCTTCAACCCGGTCGCGGTCATGCCGCTGCTCGAGGTGGTGCGCGCGGCGAAGACCTCGGACGAGGCCCTCGTCACCGCCCTCGCCGTCGCGAAGACCCTGAAGAAGACCGCGATCATCACCGCGGACCAGCCGGGCTTCGTCGTCAACCGGGTGCTCGCGCGGGTGCTCGGCGAGGCGATGCGCGGCGTGGAAGAGGGCACCTCGTTCGACACCGTCGCCCAGGGTGCCGCGCCCCTCGGTTTGCCGATGTCGCCGTTCGAGCTGCTCGAGCTCGTCGGGCTGCCGGTCGGCGCGCACGTGCTCGACTCGCACCACGCGGCCTGGCCGGAGCGCTTCTACCCCGGTGACGGGCTGAAGAAGATCGCCGAGCACGGGACGATCCTGACCCGCGACAAGAAGGGCAACGCGACCGGGTACGACCCCGCCGCCGTGAAGCTCGTCGCGCCCTCCAAGAAGGACGCGAAGCCGGTCGACGCCGCCGAGATGCAGCGCCGGTTCGAGGACGCCCTGGCCGACGAGCTGCACCGCATGCTCGAGGACCGGGTCGTCGAGCACGTCGAGGAGATCGACCTCGGGCTCATCCTCGGTGCCGGCTACCCGTTCCAGGCCGGTGGGATCAGCCCGTACCTCGACCGCAGCGGTGCGTCCGAGCGGGTCTTCGGCGGCACGTTCCACGAGCCCCGGATCGTCGGCCCCGCCTCCCGCTAGGGCCCAGCACGCAAGACACCGGTGTTCGCGCACCGAACACGCGCAAAGTGCGGCGTGGAGCGCGAACACCGGTGTCTTGCTGACCGGAACGGAACCAGCTTGCCGCGGCCGAGCGGTCAGCGGTCGGACGCCGCCGACTCGCGGGACCGCGCGGGCTTCGCCTGCGGCAGCTTCGTCCCGACGACCTGGTCGATGACGTCGCGGGCGATGGCCTGCGCCGTCAGCCCCGCGTCGGCGAGGATCTGCGACCGGGTCGCGTGGTCGATGAACGCGTCGGGCAGCCCGAGCTCGTTGACCCCGGTGTCGACCCCGGCGGCACGGAGGTCCTGCCGCAGCCGGGTCCCGACGCCGCCGACCCGCACGCCGTCCTCGATGGTGATCACGAGTCGGTGCGTCCGCGACAGCTCGATCAGCGACGCGGGGATCGGGACCACCCAGCGCGGGTCCACGACGGTGACGCCGATGCCCTGCGCCTCGAGCAGCGCCGCGGCCTCGAGGGCCACCGGCACCATCGACCCGACGGCGACGAAGAGCACGTCCTCGACGTCGTCCGCGGCTGCGTGCAGGACGTCCACACCATCGGAGAGCCGACGGACCGCGGGGATGTCCGGTCCGACCTGCCCCTTCGACCACCGCAGCACGGTGGGGGCGTCGTCGACGGCGATCGCCTCGCGGAACTCCTCGCGCAGGGTCGCAGCATCGCGGGGCGCGGCGATCCGGATCCCCGGCACGACCTGCAGCAGCGCGAGGTCCCACATGCCGTGGTGCGAGGGGCCGTCCGGGCCGGTGATGCCGGCACGGTCGAGCACGAACGTCACGCCGGCCTTGTGCAGGGCGACGTCCATCAGGACCTGGTCGAACGCGCGGTTCAGGAAGGTCGCGTAGAGCGCCACCACGGGGTGGAGTCCCCCGTAGGCCAGACCCGCGGCGGTCGTCACGGCGTGCTGCTCGGCGATGCCGACGTCGTACACGCGGTCGGGGTGCTGCTCCTGGAACAGGTGCAGCCCGGTCGGCCGGAGCATCGCCGCCGTGATGGCGACGATCCGGGGATCCGCGGCGCCGGCTTCGGCCACGGAAGACGCGAACACCGAGGTCCACGACGGGCCCGACGCGGCGTCGAGCGACTCCCCCGTCTCCGGGTCGATGTGCCCGACCGCGTGGAACTGGTCGGCCTGGTCGCGCAGTGCGGGCTCGAAGCCGTGGCCCTTCTCGGTGATCGCGTGCACGATCACGGGAGCGCCGTACTCCTTGGCCTGCCGGAGCGCTGCCTCCATCGCCTGCTGGTCGTGCCCGTTCACCGGGCCGATGTACTTGATGTCGAGGTTCGAGTACAGCGCCTCGTTGTTCGTCAGCCGCGACAGGAAGCCGTGCAGGCCCCCGCGCATGCCCCGGTACACCGCACGACCCGGAGCGCCGAACCGGGCCGCCACGGCCTGCGTGCCCTCGTACAGGGCCCGGTACTCGCGGCGGGTGCGCACGGAGCTCAGGAACCGCGCCATGCCACCGATCGTCGGGGCGTACGAGCGGCCGTTGTCGTTGACGACGATGACCAGTCGACGGTCGTTGTCGTCGGAGATGTTGTTGAGCGCCTCCCACGTCATGCCGCCGGTGAGGGCGCCGTCCCCCACCACCGCGACGACGGTGCGGTCGGTCTGCCCGGTCTGCCCGAACGCGCGGGAGATGCCGTCGGCCCACGACAGCGACGACGATGCGTGCGAGGACTCGACGATGTCGTGCTCGGACTCGCTCCGCTGCGGGTAGCCCGCGATCCCGCCGCGTTCGCGCAGCTTCGAGAAGTCCTGGCGCCCCGTGACGAGCTTGTGCACGTACGACTGGTGCCCGGTGTCGAACACGAACGGGTCGTTCGGCGAGTCGAACACGCGGTGCATCGCGAGCGTCAGCTCCACGACGCCCAGGTTCGGCCCGAGGTGCCCACCGGTCTTCGCGACCTCGGCGACCAGGAAGCGTCGGATCTCGGCGGCGAGGTCGGTCATCTGCGCGTCGGAGAGACGCTTCAGGTCGCGCGGCGACGTGATGCTGGCGAGCAGGCTCACGGGCGCTCCTTTCGTGGGGCTGTCGGCCCACTCTATTCCGGGGACCCGACAACGGACGGGAGGCGCGGTGCCAGCTGGCACCGCGCCTCCAGGCCGGTCGTCGGTCGCGTCAGCGACCCGTGCGCACGACGCTCAGACGAGCGAGCGGAGCACGTACTGCAGGATGCCGCCGTTGCGGTAGTAGTCGGCCTCGCCGGGGGTGTCGATGCGGACGACCGCGTCGAACTCGATCGGCTGCTTGCCGGCCGGCGAGTGCTCGCTCGGCGTCGCGGTGACGTGCACCGTCTTCGGGGTGCGGCCCTCGTTCAGCTCGGTCAGCCCGGAGATCGAGACGATCTCGGTGCCGTCGAGCCCGAGGGACTCGACCGTCTCGCCCGCCGGGAACTGCAGCGGGACGACGCCCATGCCGATGAGGTTCGAGCGGTGGATCCGCTCGAAGCTCTCGGTGATGACCGCGCGGACACCGAGCAGGTTCGTGCCCTTGGCAGCCCAGTCACGGGACGAGCCGGAGCCGTACTCCTTGCCACCGAAGATGACGAGCGGGATGCCCTGCTCCTGGTAGTGCTGCGAGGCGTCGTAGATGAACGACTGCGCACCGTCCGGCGTCGTGAAGTCACGGGTGTACCCGCCCTCCACGCCGTCGAGCAGCTGGTTGCGCAGACGGATGTTCGCGAACGTGCCACGGATCATGACCTCGTGGTTGCCGCGACGCGAGCCGTAGGAGTTGAAGTCCTTGCGGTCGACGCCGTGCTCGGCGAGGTACTGGCCGGCGGGGCTGTCGGCCTTGATCGAACCGGCCGGCGAGATGTGGTCGGTCGTGACCGAGTCGCCGAGCTTCGCGAGCACCCGGGCGCCGGAGATGTCCGACACGGCGTCGGGCTGCATCGTCATGCCCTCGAAGTACGGGGGCTTCCGGACGTAGGTCGACTCCTGGTCCCACTCGAAGGTGTCGCCGGTCGGGGTCGGCAGGTTCTTCCAGCGGTCGTCGCCCTCGAACACGGAGCCGTACTCGTGGGTGAACATCTCGGTGTCGATCGACTCGTCGATGACCTGCTGCACCTCGGCCGCGTCGGGCCAGATGTCGGTCAGGTAGACGTCGTTGCCGTCCTGGTCGGTGCCGAGGGCGTCCTTGTCGAAGTCGAAGTGCATCGACCCGGCGAGGGCGTAGGCGATGACCAGCGGCGGGGACGCCAGGTAGTTCATCTTGACGTCGGGGTTGATCCGGCCCTCGAAGTTGCGGTTGCCCGAGAGCACCGCGGTGACGGCGAGGTCGTTGTCCTGCACGGCCTGCGAGATCTCCTCGGGCAGCGGGCCCGAGTTGCCGATGCAGGTGGTGCAGCCGTAGCCGACCGTGTAGAAGCCGAGCTGCTCGAGGTAGGTGGTGAGACCGGCCTTCTCGTAGTAGTCGGTGACGACCTTCGACCCGGGTGCGAGGGTGGTCTTCACCCAGGGCTTCGCGGTGAGGCCCTTCTTCGCGGCGTTCCGGGCGAGGATGCCGGCGGCCATCATGACCGACGGGTTCGACGTGTTCGTGCACGACGTGATGGCGGCGATCGCGACGGCACCGTGGTCGATCGTGAACGGGTCGGCCCCGTCCATCGCGACCTTCGTCGGCGCCGAGGCGGTCGACGGTGCGCTCGACACGTGCACGTGCTCGTGCAGCGCAGTGTCCTCGTTGGTCGAACCGGCGGCGATCGGGTCGGAGGCCGGGAACGTCTCCTCGACCGCGTCGTCGAGGTCGGTCTGCTCGGACGGCGTCGTGTAGTTGTTCAGGTCGAGCTCGAACTGGGTCTTCGCGTTCGTGAGCTCGATGCGGTCCTGCGGACGCTTCGGGCCGGAGATGGAGGGCACGACCGTGGAGAGGTCGAGCTCCATGTACTCGGAGTAGTTCGGCTCGACCGACGCGTCGTGCCACAGGCCCTGGGCCTTGGAGTACGCCTCGACCAGGGCGATCTGCGCCTCGTCGCGACCGGTCAGCCGCAGGTAGTCCAGCGTGACGTCGTCGACCGGGAAGATCGCCGCCGTCGAACCGAACTCGGGCGACATGTTGCCGATGGTGGCGCGGTTGGCGAGCGGGACGGCGCCGACGCCCTCGCCGTAGAACTCGACGAACTTGCCAACGACGCCGTGCTTGCGGAGCTCCTGCGTGATGGTGAGCACCACGTCGGTCGCGGTCACGCCGGCCGGGATCTCACCGGAGAGCTTGAAGCCGACGACCTTCGGGATGAGCATCGACACGGGCTGGCCGAGCATCGCGGCCTCGGCCTCGATGCCGCCGACGCCCCAGCCGAGCACGCCGAGGCCGTTCACCATCGTGGTGTGCGAGTCGGTACCGACCAGGGTGTCCGGGTACGCGTACGTCTCGCCGTCGAAGTCACGCGTGTAGGTGACCTTCGCCAGGTACTCGATGTTCACCTGGTGGACGATGCCGGTGCCCGGCGGGACGACCTTGAAGTCCTCGAACGCAGTCTGGCCCCAGCGGAGGAACTGGTAGCGCTCACCGTTCCGCTCGTACTCCAGGTCCGTGTTGCGCTGCAGGGCGTCCGTGCTGCCGAACAGGTCGGCGATGACGGAGTGGTCGATGACCATCTCGGCCGGGGACAGCGGGTTGATCTTGTTCGGGTCGCCGCCGATGTCCGCCATCGCCTCGCGCATGGTGGCGAGGTCGACGATGCACGGCACACCCGTGAAGTCCTGCATGACGACGCGTGCCGGCGAGAACTGGATCTCGGTGTCGGGTTCCGCGTCGGGCCGCCAGGAGCCGAGCGCCCGGATCTGCCCCTCGGTGACGTTCTTGCCGTCCTCGGTGCGGAGGAGGTTCTCGAGCAGCACCTTCAGGCTGTAGGGCAACTTCTCGTGCCCGGGAACCGAGTCGATCCGGTGGATCGCGTAGTCGACACCCCCAACCGACAGTGTGTCCTTCGAGCCGAAGCTATTGACTGCAGCCACCGTGCCGCCTCCCTACTGATCGGTTTGCCCTCATCCTCGCGGGCCGTGGACCGTCCCACCAGCAAGGCAAACCTAATCCCGAGGACGCGTGCGCGCCCTGCGAGAACTATCTTGATGTCGAGAGAACTCTACACCGGGGCGACGTCGTCGCGTCGGACGAACACGGTGCGGACCAGCAGCCAGGTCACCCAGAGCACCGCCGCGTACAGCGGCACGCCGAGGATGAGCTTCAGCCCGGCGAGCAGTTCGACCTGCGCCGTCAGGTACAGCGGGACCTCCACCGCGAGCCGGACCGCGAACAGCCCGACCCAGATCCAGGTGGCGACCGTCAGCACGCGGCGCTTGACCGGGTCGGCGCGCCAATCGACGTGCGAGCCGTCCTCGTTCGCGGGCAGCAGGAAGCCGACGACGAGTCCGATGAGCGGCCAGCGGATCGCCAGCGTGATCAGCAGTCCGACGAGCCAGACCGCGTTGATGACGATCCCGGGGATGAAGTTGCTCTCCGCGCGGCCGGTGATGAGCGCCAGGCCGGCCGAGACCGCGACGCCGAGGATGCCCGCGAACGACATCGTCACCGACTGCCGCTGCAGCAGCCGGAGCACCACGAAGACGAGCCCGACCGCCACCGGGATCACGACGCTCGGCACGAGCTCCTTCGTGATCGCGTAGACGACCAGGAACGCGAACCCGGGCAGCACCGACTCGGCGAGCCCACGCACCCCGCCGACCGCGCCGAGCAGCGCCCGGCCGGACGGTGCCTCACCGGGTGCCACGCGGGCGATCCCGGCGTTCTGCACGGCGTCACGGAACTGCGCGGAGAACGAAGGCGCCACCGAGGGCTCAGCCGCCGGCGCCACCGATGACTCAGCAGCCGGTGCAACGGGGTCGGAGCCAGCCGTCTCGGGTCGTGGGGTGTCGTCGTGGTCCGGCACCGTGCCTCCAGGCGGGGTTGGTCGTCAGTCGGTCAGATCGCGGTCTGCGTCGACTTGGGCATGTGCAGCGGGATGAGGTCGCGCGGCGGCATCGGCGTCGTGCCGCGCACGACGACGACGCTGCGGAACAGCTCCTCGATCTCGCTCGCGTCGTCGGGCTGCTCGGCGGCCTTGCCGGCGATCACGCCGCGCAGGAACCAGCGCGGGCCGTCGACGCCGACGAAACGGGCCGGACGGGAGCCCGCGGTGCCGCCGTCGCCGTCCACGGCGACCGGGACGGACGCGCGGAGCTCGGGGCCGAACGGGCCGTCGACCTCGGTCACGACACCGCCCTGGCGCTCGATCTGCTCGGCGATCTGGGCGCGGATCTCGTGCCACAGGCCGGTGGACCGGGGTGCCGCGAACGGCTGGACCTGCAGCGTGGACTCGTCGTAGTCGAGCCCGACCGCGACGACGCGCTGCGAGCCCTCCTCGACCTCGAGGCGCAGGTGCAGGCCCTCGCGCGGGAGCACCTTCACCCCGCCCAGGTCGACGTAGGGGCGGACCAGGTTCGCCTCGGTCTCGTCGTGGGGGCCGTTCTCGGCCCGGTCCTCCGGAGCGGACTTGTCCGTCGGGGCGACCGCGTCGACCTCGTCGAGGTCCGCGTCGGCATCCGTCGCGATGTCGACCTCAGGGGACGTGTCCGCGACCTCGATGTCGTCGGCGACGGCGTCCGCCACCTCGACCTCGTCCCGCTTGCGTCGGCCGAACTTCATGCGCGCGTTCCTTCCTGAGCGTCTGCGGCGGCACCGGTCACGGCGTCGCTCCGGTCACCGTAGCCCGACGAGCCGAACCCGCCCTGTCCGCGGACGCTGTCCGGCAGGTCGTCGACCCGGGTGTAGGTCACCTGCGGCACCGGCATCACGATCAACTGGGCGATGCGGTCGCCGACGTGCACCTCGTACGGTTCCGTCTGGTCGGTGTTGAGCAGAGCGACCTTGATCTCCCCGCGGTAGCCGGAGTCGACGGTGCCGGGGCTGTTCACGATCGTGATGCCGTGCTTCGCAGCCAGGCCGCTCCGCGGGACCACGAACGCGGCGTACCCCTCGGGCAGCGCGATGCGCAGGCCCGTGGCGGCCAGGTGTCGCTCCCCCGGCTGCAGCACGAAGGCCTCGGTGGAGACGAGATCGGCACCCGCGTCGCCGGGGTGGGCGTGGCCGGGAGCGTGCTCCCCGGTCCAGAGGACGTCGACTGGTTCGGTCACGTGACGAGGGTAGTGCAGCCGTGACCGTTCCGTGACCTCGCTCGCTCGTGATCGAATGGACCCGTGACCCTGTACCGCGAACGACTCTGGGCCCCGCCCGCCCTCTACCTGGCGACGGCGCTCGTCATCCCCGCCACCCTGCTCGTCTTCCTCCCCATCAGCGTCCTGGCCGGCGTCCTCGTGGCGATCGGGATGGAGCTCGGGGTCCTCGTCCTCCTGTGGGCACTCGCACCCACCATCGAGGTCACCGACACCGAGTTCCGCGCGGGCAAGGCCCACCTCCCCCGCACGCTCGTCGGCACGACCGAGGCGTTCGAGGGCGCAGCGGCCACCGAGCAGCGCGGGCCGGCACTCGACGCCCGCGCCTGGACCCTCTTCCGCGGCTACGTCCGCGGGGTCGTCAAGGTCGAGGTGCGCGACGACGCGGACCCGACGCCCTACTGGCTGGTCAGCGTCCGGCACCCGGGCAAGGTCGTCGAGGCGCTGCGGTCCTGACGGACCACGGTCCACGGCCTGGAGGCGCGGCTCGGCCCAGCCTCGCAGCACACGACGAAGGCCCCGCATCCCTGGAGGATGCGGGGCCTTCGCTGATCGTTGCGTCGAGAGCGACGCGGCTGTGCTCGCTAGAGCGAAGCGCACTCCGCGCACACCGGTCCGAGCTTCGACTCGTGGTCGAGCTGGGAGCGGTGCTTCACGAGGAAGCACTCGACGCAGGTGAACTCATCGACCTGCGGGGGCAGCACCACGACGTCGAGGTCGACGTCGCTGAGGTCCTGCCCGGCGAGTTCGAAGCTGCCGGGGTTGTCGGAATCATCGTCGACGACCCCCGACATCTTGTCGGGAACGCGCTCCTTGAGGGCCTCGATCGACTCTGAGTCAGAGTTGTCGTCGGTCTTCCGGGGGGCGTCGTAATCGGTGGCCATGCCCATCCATTTCTCGTATCGAGAGGTCGTCGCCGGGTGATCGGCGGCGACAGTTTGCACCACGCCCCGCCAGAGCGCAAACCGAGTGCTGCGGCGGGTCGTGCTGGCTGTGCAACCCATGACCGGAACCGGACATTCCCGACACCCGTTGCCGGAGCGCCGCCCGCCCGGGATCGGCCGTGCGGATGTCCGCGGCACGCCCGTGCGCCTCCCCGGAAACCGCCCGTCGTCCCTGCATACTCACGGGGTACGACAGCAGGACCGTACGCGACGCTGGGAAGGCGGAACCATGCAAGACGTGAGAGTCATCGGAGTCGAGTCCGGCGCACTCCTCCTGGCGACCGACGGCGGCACCGAGTTCCGGTTGCCCGTCACGTCGTCGCTGGCAGGCCAGGTGCGCCAGGCGAACCCCGACGCCGGTCCGCAGAAGCGGGTCTCCCCCAAGGACGTCCAGGCGCGCATCCGTGGTGGCGCCGACGCCGCCGACGTGGCCGCCGCGCTCGACGTCGACGTCGAGTACGTCCGCCGCTTCGAGGGCCCGGTCCTCGCCGAGCGTGCCTTCATCCTCGACGCGTCGCACCGTGTGCCGGTCACTCCGGTCGACGACGAAGCCCCCGACACCTTCGGCCCCGCGATCACCGCGAAGCTCGAGGCCGGCGAGGCCACCGCGATCACCTGGGGCTCCTGGAAGCACCCGGAGAGCGGCTGGCAGGTCCGCGTCCGCTACACCGCTGGCGAGGTCGAGCACGACGCCCAGTGGCACTTCGACCCCAAGACCTCGACCCTCGTGCCGGACAACGGCGACGCGCACCGGCTGTCGCACACCGACGACGAGGGCATCGCCCCGCGTCTGCGTGCGGTCGAGTTCGAGCAGCAGGACGACGACGGCACCCGCTTCGACTCCGGCGCCTTCCGCGTCGACGAGCCGGAGCAGCCGGCCGCCGAGCCCGAGCCGTCGCAGCACGCACCGCTCCGTGCACCGCTGCCCCGCATCGGCCAGGCCGCCGTGGAAGAGCGTGCTCCCGGCAACGAGACCGCCGACCTGCTCGAGGCGCTCCGCCGTCGCCGCGGTGAGCGCGAAGCAGCGTCCTTCGGCGAACAGCGCGACGAGTCCGCCCGCGGCACGTCCATCAGCGTCGTCGACATCCCGCTGCAGGGCTTCGAGGACGGCGGCGCGCACGACACCGCGCCGCAGTCGACCGATGCCCGTCCGGCGTCGGCGCCCGAGCCCGAGAGCCGTGGCGAACGCAAGAAGCGCAACCGCCGCTCGATGCCGAGCTGGGACGAGATCGTCTTCGGCACCCGCCCGGACGACGACCCCGCCTGATCCGCACGTCGCCCGTCGGCGCTGGCGCCCTCAGTGGGCGAACGCGCCGGCGAGCCGGAGCGGCACGATCGTCTCCTCGTCGGTCATCGCCCCGTGCTGGCCGATCATGCGCTTCGGCGTCTCGTCCTCGCGCAGGGCACGGTCGTCGTTGAACGCCCACGAGCCGCGCGCCACGACGAGCACGTCGCCGATGCGCGGCACCACCTGGTCGGACACCTGCCCGAACCACCCGGCCTCGATCGCCTCGGCACGGCTGGCGACGGAGGCCTTCTTGCCGTAGCGGGCCCGGAACGCGCCGACCAGGGCGCGGACGTCGGTACCGGGTGCGACGGTGAGCTGGCGGCAGCGCGGGTCACCCGCGACGCCGACGACGTCGGTGAGCAGCAGCGGGTCGATGGCGATGTTCGCGTGGTCCGGCACGTCGAGCACACCGTGGTCCGCGGTCACCAGGACCCCCACGTCGTCGGCGGTCCGTGCATCGAGGCGGGCGAGTTCCCCGTCGAGCAACTCGAGGGCGGCCGTCCACCGGTCGGACTGCCAGCCGTACTTGTGCCCGATCGAGTCGAGCTCCGGCACGTACAGGTAGACGAGCGAGCGGCCGGTGGCGGTCTCGGCCAGTGCGGCGTCGACGCGCTGCGCGATGGTGTCCGCCGACACGTACCGGGCGCCGCCGAGCACGTTCGCGGTCATCCCGGACGAGCGGTACCGGCCCGGCCCGACGACGACGGGGTCCAGCCCGAGCTCCGTGGCCCGGGTGAACAGGGTCTGCGTCAGGAACCAGTCGGCGGGCACCTCGGTGTCCCAGCCGCCGAGCAGGTTCATCACGGCACCGGTGTCCGGGTTCCAGCCGCTGTACCCGACGACGCCGTGGGTGCCGGGCGAGCGGCCCGTGGTCAGGGTGCTCAGCGCCGCCGCGGTCGTCGTCGGGAACCCGCTCCGGAGCTTCTTCGCGGTGCCGGTGCCCTTCGCGCCGGTCAACCAGCGGGCGTGCCCGGCGCGCGCCGCCAGCGCGGCGGAACCGAGGCCGTCGACCAGCACGACGATCGCCGAGCGGGCGGGGCGGAGGGTGATCCGGGCCTCCAGGCCGTCGTTCCGCAACCACGCGTCGTCCGCAGCGCCGAGCGCCACGAGGCAACTCGGGAAGACGTCGGCGAGGTTCGCGACGGCGTCGGGGGCCGTCGGTACGCTTGTTCCCATCCCACGAGTCTCCCAGACGACTCCGGTTCTCCAGAAAGGTGCCATGGCACGCACGGACGTAGTCGGCCTGCCCGACGGTGAGCGCATCGAGGACGTCGACGTCTCCGAGGAGATGCAGGGCTCCTTCCTCGAGTACGCGTACTCCGTCATCTACTCGCGGGCGCTGCCCGACGCCCGCGACGGCCTGAAGCCGGTGCAGCGTCGCATCCTGTACCAGATGGCCGAGATGGGGCTGCGGCCCGATCGCGGACACGTCAAGAGCGCCCGCGTCACCGGCGAGGTGATGGGCAAGCTGCACCCGCACGGCGACGGCGCGATCTACGACGCGCTGGTCCGCATGGCCCAGCCGTTCACGATGCGCGTGCCGCTCGTCGACGGTCACGGCAACTTCGGCTCGCTCGACGACGGCCCCGCTGCCGCCCGGTACACCGAGGCCAGGCTCGCCGAACCGTCGATGGCGATGACCGAGGGCCTGGGCGAGGACGTCGTCGACTTCGTCCCGAACTACGACAACCAGATCATGCAGCCGGGCGTGCTGCCGGCGGCGTTCCCGAACCTGCTGGTCAACGGCGCCTCCGGCATCGCGGTCGGCATGGCCACTAACATGGCGCCGCACAACCTCGGCGAAGTCGTCGAGGCCGCGAAGCACCTGCTCATGAACCCGCAGGCCAGCCTCGAAGAGCTCATGGAGTTCGTCCCCGGCCCCGACCTGCCGTCCGGCGGCACGATCGTCGGGCTCTCCGGGGTCCGCGACGCCTACGCCACCGGCCGTGGTTCGTTCCGCACCCGCGCCAAGGTGAGCGTCGAGAACCTCACCCCGCGCAAGGTGGGACTCGTCGTCACCGAGCTGCCGTACCTGGTCGGCCCCGAACGCGTCATCGAGAAGATCAAGGACGGCGTCCAGTCCAAGAAGCTCGTCGGCATCTCGGACGTCAACGACCTGACCGACCGCAACCACGGGCTCCGGCTCGTCATCGGCATCAAGAGCGGCTTCAACCCCACCGCCGTGCTCGAGCAGCTCTACAAGCACACCCCGCTCGAGGACGGCTTCGGCATCAACAACGTCGCGCTGGTCGGCGGGTCGCCGCGCACCCTCGGGCTCCGTGAGCTGCTCGACGTCTACGTGCAGCACCGCCTCGACGTCGTCACCCGCCGGTCGCAGTACCGGCTGGCACGACGCAAGGAACGGCTGCACCTGGTCGAGGGCCTGCTCATCGCGATCCTCGACATCGACGAGGTCATCCAGGTCATCCGCACCTCCGACGACTCCGAGGCGGCGCGCAACCGCCTGCGCGACGTCTTCGACCTGTCCGAGGTGCAGGCCGAGTACATCCTCGAGCTGCGCCTGCGCCGCCTGACGAAGTTCTCACGGATGGAGCTCGAGGCCGAGCGCGACCAGCTGCTCGCCGACATCGCCGCCCTCGAAGAACTCCTGGCGTCCGACGAACGGCTCCGCGCGCAGGTCGCCCTCGAGCTCACCGAGGTGTCCGACAAGTTCGCGACCCCGCGGCGCACGCTGCTCACCGAGGCCGACGCCCCGGTGAAGGGCGGTCGGAAGGCCGCGGTCGACCCGGAGTCCCTGCAGATCGCCGACTCGCCCTGCCGCGTGCTGCTCTCCACCACCGGACGGCTCATCCGCGTCGACATCCCGACGTCGGAGCTCGGCATCGTCCGCGTGCCGAAGCGCTCGAAGCACGACGCCGTCCGCTCCGCCGTGGTGAGCACGGTGCGGGGGCAGATCGGCGCGATCACCTCGACCGGTCGTGTCCTCCGGCTCTCCCCCGTCGACGTCCCCGCCGTACCGCCCGCCGCGGTCCGGCTCGACGCCGGCGTCCGGGTCACCGACTTCCTGGCGCTCACCAAGGGCGAGACCGTCATGGCGATCGTCGACCTGTCCGGCGCGTCGTCGGACTCGCTGGCGATCGGCACCGCACACGGCGTCGTGAAGCGCGTCGTGGCGGGTGCATGGCCCGACAAGCCGGAGTTCGTCGCCATCGGCCTGAAGCCCGGCGACCACGTGGTCGGCGCTGCCCAGGCCCCGGAGTCCGACGACCTCGTGTTCATCAGCTCGAACGCACAGCTGCTGCGGTTCCCGGCGTCGGTCGTCCGGGCGCAGGGGCTGCCCGCGGGTGGCGTGGCCGGCATGGCCCTGGCCGACGGCGCCTCGGTGATCTGGTTCGGCTCGGTCGCCCGCTCCGACGACGCCGTGGTCGCCACGGTGTCCACCACCTCGACCGCACTGCCCGGCACCGACGCCGGCCGCGCCAAGGTCTCCGCCCTGTCGGAGTTCCCGGCGAAGGGCCGCGCCACCCAGGGTGTCCGGGCGCACGCGTTCCTGAAGGGCGAGGACGGGCTCACCGTGGGCTGGGCCGGCATCGCGCCGCCGCACGCCGTCGGCACGGACGGCGCCGCACGGACCCTGCCCGACTGGCTGTCGAAGCGTGACGGGTCGGGTGCCCCGCTCGAGGCGGTCATCGGCTCGATCGGCGGCAGCGCCGCGACGCTCGACGGCACCGCCGGCGAGGCGTAGGCGCGCACTGGTTTCGCGCCTGGCGACACCTCACGCCCGTGGGGATGCGTGAGGTGTCGCCCAGCGCGTGAGAACGCAGGGCGCACCGGCCTGGAGGCGCGCCGCGGCCCCGCCACGGGCCTCCCGTCCGGCATCGCGGAAGCGACAGAACCCCGCCGACAGTCGGCGGGGTTCTGTCGCTCTTGCGCCATGGACCGTGCGCGTCGGCCGAGCGGTGTCGCTTTCGCGACGCGCTACGCGTCGATGCGGTCGCGGTCCAGGCCCTCGCCGGCCAGGATGAACTCCTTGCGCGGCGCGACGTCGTTGCCCATGAGCAGCTCGAAGACCTTCGCGGCGCCCTCGGCATGGGTCACGTTCACCCGGCGCAGGGTGCGGTGCGCGCGGTCCATCGTGGTCTCCGCGAGCTGGTCGGCGTCCATCTCGCCGAGGCCCTTGTACCGCTGGATCGGCTCCTGGTACTTCTTGCCCGTCTTCTCGAGCTTCTTCAGCACCGTCTGCAGCTCCTGTTCGGAGTACGTGTAGAGCGTGTCGTTCGGCTTGCCGCGGTTCACCACGACGACCCGGTGCAGCGGCGGCACGGCGGCGAAGACCCGGCCCTGTTCGATCATCGGCCGCATGTAGCGGAAGAACAGCGTCAGCAGCAGCGTGCGGATGTGGGCGCCGTCAACGTCGGCGTCCGACATGATGATGATCTTGCCGTAGCGGGCCTGGTCGATGTCGAACGTGCGGCCCGAACCGGCGCCGATGACCTGGATGATCGACGCGCACTCGACGTTCGAGAGCATGTCCGACACGGACGCCTTCTGCACGTTGAGTATCTTGCCGCGGATCGGCAGCAGCGCCTGGTACTCGCTGTTGCGGGCGAGCTTCGCGGTGCCCAGCGCCGAGTCGCCCTCGACGATGAAGAGCTCGGTGCCCTCGGTCTCCTGCGAGCGGCAGTCGGCGAGCTTCGTCGGCAGCGAGGAGTTCTCGAGCGCGTTCTTGCGGCGCTGCGTCTCCTTGTGTGCCCGCGCCGAGATGCGGGTCTTCATCTCGGACACGACCTTCTCGAGCAGGGCGGCCGACTGTGCCTTCTCGGTGCGCTGCGTCGAGGTGAGGATCTCGGTGATGCGCTTCGACACGACCTGGTCGACGATCTTGCGGACCGCCGGGGTGCCGAGGATCTCCTTCGTCTGCCCCTCGAACTGCGGCTCGGGCAGGCGCACCGTCAGCACGGCGGTCATGCCGGCGAGCACGTCGTCCTTGTCGAGCTTGTCCTGCCCGACCTTGAGCTTGCGGGCGTTCGCCTCGACCTGGGCACGGACGGCCTTGACGACGCCCGACTCGAACCCGGCCTGGTGGGTGCCGCCCTTCGGCGTCGCGATGATGTTGACGAAGCTGCGGAACACGGTCTCGTAGCCACTGCCCCAGCGGAGCGCCAGGTCGACCTCGCACTCGCGCTCGACCGAGGTGGAGACCATGTGGCCCTTGTCGTCGAGCATCGGCACGGTCTCGGTGAAGGTGCCGGTCCCTTGCACGCGCCAGACGTCGGTGAGGGGGCTGTCGACGGCGAGGTGCTCGACGAACTCACCGATCCCGCCCTCGTACCGGAAGCGCTCCACCACCGGCCCCGCGGCCACGGTGGTGCCCGTCGCCTCGGCCCGGGCGGCAGCGGCGTCGATCGACGCCGCGCGCTCGTCGGTGATGGTGATGCCGAGCCCGGGCACGAGGAACGCGGTCTGCCGTGCACGGGTGACCAGGTCGTCGGTGCTGAACCGGGCGTCGGCGGTGAAGATCTGGCGGTCCGCCCAGTAGCGGATCCGGGAGCCGGTGACGCCCTTCTTGACCTTGCCCACGACGCGCAGTTCGCTGCCGGACGTGAAGGGCGCGAACGGGGCGTCCGGGCCGATGCCCTTGTTGTCGTCGAAGATGCCGGGCTCGCCGCGGTGGAACGACATGGCGTAGGTCTTGCCGCCCCGGTCGACCTCGACGTCGAGGCGCTCCGACAGCGCGTTCACGACCGAGGCGCCGACACCGTGCAACCCGCCCGAGGCCGCGTAGGACCCCGAGCCGAACTTGCCGCCGGCGTGCAGCTTGGTGAACACGACCTCGACGCCGGTGAGGCCGGTCTTCGGTTCGACGTCGACGGGGATGCCCCGGGCGGTGTCCCGGACCTCGACCGAGCCGTCGGCGTGCAGCACGACACCGATCTCGTCACCGTGCCCCGCGAGGGCTTCGTCGACCGAGTTGTCGATGATCTCCCACAGGCAGTGCATGAGGCCCCGGGAGTCCGTCGAGCCGATGTACATGCCCGGCCGCTTCCGGACCGCCTCGAGCCCTTCGAGGACGGAGAGATGGCGTGCGGAGTAGTCGGAGCTCACCGTCGGAGTTTACCGAGCGGCACCGACAGCACCGTGTGGACACTCGCACTGGGGCCAAGCGATCCGCGCTGAGCGAAACAGGCCCCGACAATGCGTCGCTCTCAGGCATCACGTGTTGAAATGGTGCAACCACCCGGCACCACCTGCGATCCGTGAGGAGCACAGCAATGACCCAGACCGTGCAGGACCCCTCCATCGACGAAGTCAGCAACCACCAGCTGACCGCCGCCGACCGTTGCGACAGCTGCGGGGCGCAGGCCTACATCCGAGCCACGATGTCGAGCGGCGAGCTCTACTTCTGCGCCCACCACGGCGCCGAGTTCAAGGACAAGCTCGCGGCGACCGCCATCGAGTGGCACGACGAGAGCAGCCGACTCTACGAGTCGAAGTAGTCGCGACCGACACACGGACAGGAGGCGCGGTGCCAGTTGGCACCGCGCCTCCTGTCTGTCTGCAGCCTGGTTCAGAACGCGCGGAGACGACGAAGGCCGGGCCCCCCTCGGGACCCGGCCTTCTTCTTCGTGCGTCAGGCGATGCGCTTGAACGCCTTGTCGACGTAGCGGTCGACCGTGGCGCGCGCTTCATGTGCGTAGCGGTCGATGGTCGCCGTCTGCTCCGCGTCCGGCGCGTACTCCCGGCCCAGCCGTGCGGTGGCCGCGGCGAGGACACCATCGGTCAGCTGCGGGTTGAGCGGCAGGATCGGGCCCTGCGTGTGCGTGCCGAACGACGTGCCGACGATCGCACCCTCGACCGGGGCTCCCGCCTGGTTGCCACCACCGGACACGACGTCGGCGAACGGGCTGACCCCGGCCGCGAGTTCGATCGTGGTGGCGTGGTCCTCGAAGCCGGCGAGACGCTTCGGTGCTCCGGGGAGCAGCGGGTACCGGGTCTCGAGGACGAAGTAGTTCACGCGGCGCTCGGCACCGCGGACGGCCCGGGCGTCGAACACGCCGAAGCCGGCGACCGGCGCACCCTCGGTCGGCACGACCTCGTTCGTCGCCAGGTCGAACCCACCGCCGACCGCGATGACCGGCACACCATCGGTCGCGAACGCACGGAGCGCGCCGCCGATGCGGGTGACGTCGTCGCCCAGGGAACGCATCGCGCTGAGCGGTCCGTTGCCGATCACGACGACGCCCGCCGCGGTCGGGAGCTCGTCACCGGGCGCGTACTCGAGGACCTGTGTCTCGATGCCCGAAGCGGCCGCACGGCGGACCAGGGCCGCGACGTTGCCACGGTCGCCCGAGACGCCCATCTGCCGGGGGTAGACGTGCAGGATGGTCAGCCGGTCGGCCGTCATGCGGTCTTCTCCATGTCCGGGTGGCCCAGGGCCTTGCGGGCGATCATCATGATCTCGTAGTTGACGATGAAGTTCTTCGTCCCGCGGGTCGTCGAGCCGAGCTGCTCCATGTGCTTGATGGCCGCTTCGACGTCGGGCTCGACCCGGCCGATGCGGACACCGGCGTGCTCGAGCGCGATCGCGATCTGCCACGCCTTGTCACCGGAGACGACGTCCACGTGGTCGAGCTTCGAGAAGTCGATGTCGTAGATCCAGGAGATGTCGGGCGTGCCCTCGTCGATCGCCATGAGGACCTGCTCGGGCTGGTCCGGCAGGGCGTCGAGGTTCAGCTGCAGGCTCGCGGCGTTCTTGAACATCGTGAACTCGGCGGACTCGCCCGCGATGGGGAGTCGTTCGCCACGGCCGTACGCGGGCTTCATCGTGCCGAAGGCCTTGGTCACGGCATCGGCCCGGAACTGCGCGCCGAGGGCCGCACTGGCCGTCGCGGTGGCCGCAGCGGCGTCGACCGCGTAGTGCAGGCCGCGGGCGGGCAGGCGGACCGGGATCTCGGCACCGTCGAAGCGGATCGTCGCGCCGTCGCCCGTGTGGGCCACGACCTCGGCGTCGGCGGTGTGCTGGGCACGGTCACCGGCGTCGAACGAGTCGGCGTTCTGCAGACCGTTCGGCGCTGCGGCGATGACCTCGTCGCTCGCACCGAACCGCAGGACACGCTGCCCGGGGGTACCGGAGTAGCCGTCGAGGAACTGGTCGTCGTGGTTGGTGATGACGTTCGCCGTCGACAGTGCGGCGGTGTCGAGCATCATCGTCGCCACGCGCTCGGTCTCGAAGAACCGGTACAGCTGGTCGACCTGCACGTTGAGCATCGTCACCGTCGAGGGCGACAGGATCCCGGCGAGCTCGACCGCGAAGGCCTCGTCGACCTCGAGGATGCCGATGTCTGCCTTCAGGCGACCGGTCAGCGAGACCTCGGACAGCAGGGCCGACGCGATGCCCTGCGGCAGGTTCGCGCCGGACGGGTTCGTGAAGACCCGCAGCCCGTGGGCCCGCACGATGTCGGAGATCATGTGCGTGGTCGTCGACTTGCCGTTCGAGCCGAGCACGAAGACGACGCCGTTCGGGAACTGCTTCGTCACGTGCTGCAGGAAGTCCGGCACGAGCTTCAGGACGATGAACCCCGGGTAGGCGGACCCGCCGCCCCGCGCACGAGCGAGGGCACGGAGGATCCGCCCGATCAGGATCGGGATGAAGAAGCGCATGCCGGCTTACTCGAGGTAGTCGCGCAGCGACTGCGACCGCGACGGGTGGCGGAGCTTCGCCATCGTCTTGGACTCGATCTGACGGATGCGCTCACGCGTCACGCCGAACGTGTCACCGATCTGGTCGAGGGTCTTCGGCTGGCCGTCACCGAGGCCGAAGCGCATGCGGATCACGCCCGCCTCGCGCTCGGACAGGGAGTCGAGCAGGCTCTCGAGCTGCTTCTGCAGCATCGTGAAGCCCACCGCGTCGGCCGGCACGACCGCCTCGGTGTCCTCGATGAGGTCACCGAACTCCGAGTCGCCGTCCTCGCCCAGGGGCGTGTGCAGCGAGATCGGCTCGCGGCCGTACTTCTGGACCTCGACGACCTTCTCCGGGGTCATGTCGAGCTCGCGGGCGAGCTCTTCCGGAGTGGGTTCGCGACCGAGGTCCTGCAGCATCTGCCGCTGGACGCGGGCGAGCTTGTTGATGACCTCGACCATGTGCACCGGGATGCGGATGGTGCGGGCCTGGTCGGCCATGGCGCGGGTGATGGCCTGACGGATCCACCACGTCGCGTAGGTCGAGAACTTGAAGCCCTTGGTGTAGTCGAACTTCTCGACCGCACGGATCAGGCCCAGGTTGCCCTCCTGGATGAGGTCCAGGAACTGCATGCCACGACCGGTGTAGCGCTTCGCGAGCGAGACGACCAGGCGGAGGTTCGCACCGAGCAGGTGCGACTTCGCACGCTGACCGTCACGGGCGACCCAGCGCAGTTCACGCTCGGCGGGCTTCGAGAGCCCCGTCGCGTGCTGCAGCTTGTCCTCGGCGAACAGGCCGGCCTCGATGCGCATCGCGAGCTCGACCTCCTGCTCGGCGTTGAGCAGGGCGACCTTGCCGATCTGCTTCAGGTAGTCCTTCACCGGGTCGGCGGTGGCACCAGTGATGGTCGTCGAGTAGACCGGCGCCTCGTCGTCGTCGGTCTGCGAGATGACGAGCGCACCGGCGGCGACCGCGGCAGCGGCGTCCGGCTTGGCCGTCTTGTCGTCGGTGTCGTCGGCCTCGTCGGTCGGCTCCTCGACGGGCTCGTCGGAGGCGATCGCCTCGTCGACGGCGTCGGTCTTCTTCGCCTTGGGCGCCGCCTTCTTGGCGGGCGCCTTCTTGGCGGGGGCCTTCGTGGCGCGCTTCTTCGGCGCTGCGGTGCCCTCGGTGTCCGTGGCGTCCTCTGCCACAGCGCCCTCGGGCTCGGTGTCCTTCGTGGGATCGATCGTCGTGCTCCGGGCAGCCATGCGATCACCTCTCTCGTCGTGCCACGTTCGTGGGGTCGTGGCCTCCCTCGCCGCCCAGGTCCCGCGCCGCAGTCCCCCGCGTCGTACGAGTCCTACCGTTCCGGGCAGCACTAGGACCCATGTCAAGTCCCCCGAGTTCACCGGCGCTCCGAAGTGCTCCGACAGACAGGGGTCCCGAACGGGTCCGTGATCATTATTGCACGTGCCGCTTCCGCAGGCGTGCAACGAGTGCAACCCAGAGTGGCCCGACGCGTATTCCCTCTTCCGAGTGCAGCACGCGGCGGGTCCGACGGCGGGCGTGCAGGAGCATCCCGACGCCGAAACCGACCACGACGTACTGCACGGTGAGGGCGATCCGGAAGTTCTCCCAGGCGAACACCTCGGTGCCCGAAGCCCGCGCAGCGACGTCGAGGACGACGCCGATCAGGTACATCATCACGAAGGCCGCCAGGAAGCCGCCGACGTTCACGACACCGTTCGCCGAGCCGAGCGATCCGACCGGGTTGAAGGTCCGAGCGAAGTCGAAGCCGATCAGGGAACCGGGCCCACCGATCCCCATCGCGACGACGAGCAGCACGAGCAACCACGTCGGCGGGTGCCCGGGCCAGAGCAGGATCGCCGTCCAGAGCACCGCGAGCAGGACGACCACGCCGAGCACCAGGTTCGACCGGCGCATCGGGAACCGTGCGCAGAGCACGCCGAGCACCGGACCGGCGACGAACCCGACGACCACGATGATCGTGAGGAACCCGGCAGCCTCACCCGGGGAGTACCCGAGCCCCCGGAGCATCGGCACGCCCCACAGCAGCGAGAACACCGTGCCCGAGGACTGGGTGACGTAGTGCGACCAGAACCCGAGCTGCGTGCCCGGGCGCCGGAGCGCGTGCCCGAAGGTGCTGAAGGCGGCACCCCACGAGTGCGGCAGCGGGATCGTGTCCGTCCGCACCGGCACGGGACCGTTCCGCACGAAGACCGCGGCGAGCACCAGGCCGACAGCGCTAGCCGCGGCCGCGACGCCGAACGCCGGGGTCCAGCCCACCGTGTGCAGGAGCACCGCGAAGGGGAACGCCGACAGGATCTGGCCGATCTGCCCGAGGTTGCCCGTCCACTGCGAGATCTGCGGCAGGATCCGGCCGCTGAACCACATCGGCACCAGGCGGATCACCGAGATGAAGGTCATGGCGTCACCGGCACCGACGAGCACCCGCCCCGCGATGGCCGGCCCGATCGACGGGGACACGGCGACGATCGCCTGTCCGACGACCAGCAGCGCGGCGCCGAGGAGTACCAGCCGGCGCGGGCCCACGCGGTCGAGCGCGATCCCCACCGGGATCTGCAGCCCCGCGTAGACGGCGATCTGCACCACGGCGAGGGTGGACAGGACCGCGGCGGAGACGGCGAACCGGTCCTGCGCGTCGACGCCGGACACCCCGAGCGAGGACCGCTGCACCACGGCGAGGACGTACGCGAGGACCGCGACGCCCCAGATCAGGAAGGCACGACGGGAGTTCACCGGACCAGGCTACCGACGCGTCCCCACGTCGATGCGCGACGAGCGTCGTCGACGCGCGTCACGTCGTGCGGGCGACCGGAGGACGGCCTGGAGGCGCGGTGCGGGGCCACCACGGGCCTCCAGGCCGCCCTGTGGGGACGTCCGGATCCCGCGACGGTCAGTCGGTCGCGTCGCCCTGGGTGCGCCGGTCGGCGAGGAAGCGCTCGAGCTCGGCCGCGATCGCGTCGGCGGTCGGCACCTCGCCGTCGACGCCGGTGAGCGGCGACGCGACGGGGTTGCCCTCCATGTACGTGTCGTGCCGCTCCTCGAGCACGGAGACCAGGCGCTGCAGCTCGGGGTTCCCGGCCACCTGCTCCTCGACGCGGGTGAGGAACTCGCGACCCGACTCCCGCAGGGCGTCGGTCGGGAAGATGAGCCCGGTCGCGGCGGCGATGCCGGACAGCGCTGCGACGGCGGCGTCGGGGAACTCGGTGTCGGACAGGTAGTGCGGCACGAGCAGCACGAGCCCGGTGACCTGGGCACCCGTCTCGGCGAGGCGGTGCTCGACCAGGTGCAGGACGTTCGCCGGCGCCTGGGTCTCGGGCTTCCAGACGCTCATCTGCTCGACGAGGTCGGCCCGGGTGCCGGAGACGGTCAGGCTGATCGGACGGGTGTGCGGGACCGGCATCGGGATGGACTGCACCCACGTGGTGTCGGCCACCTGCAGGTCGGCGGCGAGCCCGGTGACCGCGCGGACGAAGCGGTTCCACTGGAAGTCCGGCTCGTAGCCCGACAGGAACAGGAACGGCTGGCCGATCTCGTCGCGCACCAGGTGCAGGGCCAGACGGGGCGGCTCGACGGCGCTGATGTGGTCGTGCTCGAAGGTGATGACCGGCCGACGGGCCCGCCAGTCGAGCAGCACGTCCGGGTCGAACTCGGCGACGAGTTCGGTGTCGAGGTCCTCGAGGATCGAGTTCGTCACCTGCGCGACGGCCGATCCGGCATCGGCGAAGCCGGTCAGCCCGGCGATCAGGTGCAACCCTGCTGGCACGGTCGGGGCGTCTGCGTCGAACGTGTAGAGCTCCTCGGGGTGGTTCACCGTCCCCATGCTAGGCGGGGCGTCCGACGTCCCCGGTGCGCGACGACCACGCCGACAGCGAACAGGCCGTCGGTAGGGTTGGAGCATGGTCCGACCGACGCTCTCCACCACCAGTTCACCCCCCGAGACCACCACCGCCGACGTGCTCGTCGTCGGGGTCCGCCCGGGCTCGTCCGGCGAGGCCGACAGCACCGCTGTGCTCGCTCCCACCGCCCTCGGCACGCTCGATGCCCTCGCCGACCTCGACCTCGCCGCGATCGGGGTCACCGGCGCGAAGGACCAGCTCGTCCGGCTGCCGGCCACCGGCGTCGGTGCGAAGTCGGTCGCGCTGATCGGCCTCGGCTCCGCCACGGGCGCCGCGGCGATCCGCGCTGCGGCCGGCAGCGCCGTGCGACAGCTCCCCCGGGTCGACTCGATCACGCTCGCCCTGCCCACGGACTCGGCCGAGCTCGTCGACGCCGCCCTCGAGGGCGCGGCGCTCGGCGCGTACGCCTTCACCCGGCACAAGGGCACCGGCACCAAGGCCCCGGCCCGCGGTGACCAGCGCATCGAGGTCGTCGCCCCCGCCGACGTCGCAGCCGACGCCGCCGGGCGCCCCGCGATCGTCGCCGACGCCGCGTCGCTCGTGCGCGACCTCGTGAACACCGCCGCGGGCGACCTCGGGCCGCAGGACGTCGCCGACGTCGCGACCGGGTTCGCCTCGGACCTGCCGCTCACCGTCGAGGTCCTCGACGAGCAGGCGCTCGAGGAGCAGGGCTTCGGCGGCATCCTCGGTGTCGGCCGCGGTTCGGCGCGTCCCCCGCGCCTGGTCGTCGTCCGGTACGCGCCGGACTCCGCCACGAAGCACCTCGCCCTCGTGGGCAAGGGCATCACCTTCGACTCGGGCGGCCTCTCGCTCAAGCCCGCGGCGTCGATGCTCGGCATGAAGACCGACATGACCGGTGCCGCCACGGTGCTCGCCGCGACCGTCGCCGCCGCCCGCCTGGGGCTGAACGTGCGCGTGACCGCGTGGCTCGCCCTCGCCGAGAACATGCCCTCCGGCACCGCGACCCGCCCGGGCGACGTCCTGACGCTGAAGAACGGCACCACGGTCGAGGTCACGAACACCGACGCCGAGGGCCGCCTGGTGCTCGGCGACGGGATGGCCGCCGCGTCGCTCGAGGAGCCCGACGCGCTCGTCGACGTCGCCACGCTGACCGGCGCCCAGGTCGTCGCGCTCGGCGACCGCACCACCGGCCTGATGGGCAGCGACGACCTCGTCGCGAAGGTCCGTGCCGTCGCCGAGGGCGTCGCGGAGCCGATCTGGCCGATGCCGCTGCCCGAGGAGCTCGAGGCCCGGCTGTCCAGCGACGTCGCCGACATCGTCAACGCCACGGTCGGCAACCCGGCCGGCGGCATGCTGCTCGCGGGCAAGTTCCTCGAGCGCTTCGCCGGCGACGGTGTCCCCTGGGCGCACCTCGACATCGCTGGTCCGTCGGAGAACAAGGGCGGCGGGTACGCCTGGTTGGGCAAGGGTGCGACGGGCGTGATGGTCCGGACGCTCATCGCTCTCGCAGAAGACCTCCAGTCCGAGTAGTAGGTTTGGTACCGGTGGGAACGGCGCACCGACGCGCCTCCCACCGGTACTGCACGGGACGGGACCGGAACCACGCGGTCCGACCGTCGGACGCCGCCCTCCGCGGTGTCCACGTAGGGCCCGATCGGCCCGACACGCACGAGGGAGTTGCACCAGGTGACGGAACAGACTTACGACGTCGTTGTCCTCGGTGGCGGGAGTGGTGGGTACGCCGCTGCGCTCCGGGCCGCCGAACTCGGCATGAGCGTCGCGCTCATCGAGGGCGACAAGCTCGGAGGGACGTGCCTGCACCGCGGCTGCATCCCGACCAAGGCGCTGCTGCACGCCGCGGAGATCGCCGACGGCGCGCGTGACGCCGAGAAGTACGGCGTGATCGCGGAGTTCGCCGGTGTCGACGTGCCCAAGGTCATCGACTACCAGCAGGGCGTCATCAACTCCAAGTACAAGGGCCTGCAGGGCCTGATCAAGGCCCGCGGCATCACCGTGGTCGAGGGCTGGGGTCGTCTGACCTCGCAGAACACCGTGCAGGTCGGCGACCAGACCGTCACCGGCAAGAACATCGTGCTCGCGACCGGCTCCTACTCGAAGTCCCTGCCCGGGCTCGAGATCGGCGGCCGCGTGATCACCAGCGAGACCGCGCTCCGCATGGACTACGTCCCGAACAAGGTCGTCATCCTGGGCGGCGGCGTCATCGGCGTCGAGTTCGCCAGCGTCTGGAAGTCCTTCGGGGCCGAGGTCACCATCGTCGAGGGCCTGCCGCACCTGGTCCCGGCCGAGGACGAGTCGATGTCGAAGCAGCTCGAGCGTGCGTTCCGCAAGCGCGGCATCGAGTTCTCGCTCGGTGTCCGGTTCCAGGGCGTCGAGCAGGACGAGAACGGCGTCGTCGTCACGCTGGAGGACGGCAAGACCTTCGACGGTGACGTCCTGCTCGTCGCCGTCGGCCGTGGCCCGGTCACGCAGAACGTCGGCTACGACGAGGTCGGCGTGGCGATGGACCGCGGGTTCGTCACCACGAACGAGCGTCTCGCCACGAACATCCCGAACGTCTACGCCGTCGGCGACATCGTCCCCGGCCTGCAGCTCGCGCACCGCGGCTTCCAGCAGGGCATCTTCGTCGCCGAGGAGATCGCCGGCCTCAACCCGGTGGTCATCGAGGACAAGAACATCCCGAAGATCACCTACTCCGACCCCGAGGTCGCTTCGGTCGGGCTCTCGCAGGCCAAGGCCGAGGAGCAGTACGGCGCCGACAAGGTCGACTCGTACGAGTACAACCTGGCCGGCAACGGCAAGAGCCACATCATCGGGACCTCCGGCTCCGTCAAGGTAGTGCGCGTCGTGGACGGCCCCGTCGTCGGGGTCAGCATGATCGGTGCCCGCGTCGGCGAGCTCATCGGCGAAGCCCAGCTCGCCGTGAACTGGGAGGCCTACCCGGAGGACATCGCTCCCCTGGTGCACGGTCACCCGACCCAGAACGAAGCCCTCGGCGAGGCGTTCCTGCACCTCGCGGGCAAGCCGCTGCACGCGCTGTGACCGGCACCGGCCGCACTGTGACAATGACATCAACAACCACTGCAATCCCCCGCGAAGAGGAGTCCACCCGATGAGCGAATCCGTCAACCTCCCGGCGCTCGGCGAGAGCGTCACCGAGGGCACGGTGACCCGATGGCTGAAGAACGTCGGTGACCGGGTCGAGGTCGACGAGCCGCTGCTCGAGGTCTCGACCGACAAGGTCGACACCGAGATCCCGTCGCCGATCGCCGGCGTCGTCGAGGAGATCCTCGTTCCCGAGGACGAGACCGTCGAGGTCGGCACCGCCCTCGTGAAGATCGGTGACGGCTCCGGCTCGTCCGACGGCGGTTCGGACTCGTCCGACTCCGGCGCCGACGACGCGAACGCCGCCGCTGCCGACGCCGAGGAACCCGAGGCCGCTCCGAGCACGGAGCAGGAGGCCGAGACCCCCGCGCCCGAGCCCACCGAGCCCGAGCCGGCCCCCGCCGGACAGACGCAGCCCGCCGCCCCGCAGGCACCGTCCGCCCCGCCCGCGGCAGCGCCGGTCCCGGCCGCCGCTCCGGTCCCGCCGCCCGCAGCCGCTCCGCCGGCAGCCGTGCCGGCCCAGGCCGCTCCGGCTCCGGCGTCCGCGCCGAGCACCACGGCCGCCGCAGCGGTACCGAACCCCACGCAGGACGGCGCAGCCTCCGGCTACGTCACCCCGCTGGTGCGCAAGCTCGCCAACGAGCAGGGTGTGGACCTGTCCACGGTCACCGGCTCCGGTGTCGGGGGGCGCATCCGCAAGGAGGACGTCCTCGCCGCCGCCGCGAAGGCCCCGGCCGCCTCGGCAGCAGCAGCACCCGCCGCCGCGTCCGGCCCGTTCGTCGCCGAGGTCTCGCCGCTGCGCGGGACCCGCGAGAAGATGACCCGCCTGCGCAAGGTCGTCGCCGAGCGTGCCGTGCAGTCGATGACCTCGACCGCACAGCTCACGAGCGTCGTCGAGGTCGACGTCACGAAGGTGGCGCAGTTCCGCGACGCGCACAAGGCGGAGTTCCTCGAGAAGACCGGCTCGAAGCTCTCCTTCATGCCCTTCTTCGCCCTCGCGGCGTCCGAGGCGCTGAAGGCCCACCCGAAGATCAACTCCACGGTCGAGGGCGACGAGATCGTCTACCCGGAGTCCGAGAACGTCTCCATCGCGGTGGACACCGAGCGCGGCCTGCTGACCCCGGTCATCAAGGACGCGGCCTCGCTGGACCTGGCGCAGTTCTCGAAGTCCATCGCGGACCTCGCCGAGCGCACCCGGAACAACCAGCTCAAGCCCGACGAGCTGGCCGGCGGCACGTTCACGCTGACCAACACGGGTTCGCGTGGCGCGCTGTTCGACACCCCCGTGGTGTTCCTGCCGCAGTCGGCGATCCTCGGCACCGGCATCGTCACGAAGCGTCCGGCGGTCGTGAAGGTCGACGGCCAGGAGGCCATCGCCATCCGCTCGTTCGTCTACCTGGCGCTGTCGTACGACCACCGGATCATCGACGGTGCGGACGCCTCGCGGTACCTCGTCGCGGTGAAGAACCGTCTCGAAGAGGGCAACTTCGCCCCGAACCTCGGGTACTGATCCCAGCAGCACGGCCGACGGCCCCGGTTCCCCTCGTGGGGGCCGGGGCCGTCCCCGTTCCCGTTCACGGGCGGGTTCGGCGTCACCCGCCGCCGAGCAGGGTCAGGGCGGCGACCACCGACCCGACGGCGACGACGAGCCCCACGAGCACGCGGCGGAGCGGGAGCCGTCGGTCGGCTCCGAGCGGGACGCCGTGCTCGACCACGTCCCGCAGGCGCTCGAGCAGTCCGTCCTGCCCGTCCGATGTCGGCGGTTCGGCGAACACGAGGTCGCTCGGCACAGGGGTCCAGCGGAACGGCCGGGGCGCGGCGGTGCCGTGGACGACGTCGAGTGCCGTTCGTGCGCTCGGTCCGTCACCGTCGAGGGCGTCCTGCAGCGCGTCGAGCACCGGTTGCTGAGCGGGATCGGCCGGGTCGACGCGGTCCCACACCGTCCGGGCTGCGAGCACGAGGGTGCGGGTCGCGTCGGTCGAGTGCACGGTGCGCGTCGGGGGTGCGGTGCGCGTCGGGGTCCTCGCGTTGGTTTGGTTCATCGGGTTCGTCGGGTTCGTCGGGTTCGTCGCGTTCGTCGGGCGGTCGCAGAGCACGACGGCACCGGAGTCGTCCACCAGCACGTCGTCGATGCCGGCTGTACCGAGCAGGATCGCGCCGTCGTGCACCGCCACCAGGAGCTCCAGGAGCGGGACCGTCAGGGTCACCGCGACGCCGGTGGTCGGGGTGCCGAGCCGGTCGAGCGCCGCCACGAGCGGTGTGCCGGTCGGCCGGTCGAGGTCGACCACGAGATGCCCCGTCGGGGTCCGACCGACCGCGGCCACCGGGACGAGGTGCCGCTCGGCGGCCGCGGAGCGGTCGGCGACCCAGCTGAGCACGTCGTGCTCGTTGCCGGTCGCGATCCAGCGATCCGGGTGGTGGGCCGTGCTCGTCTCCATGGTGACCAGCGTGGCGGTGGCGCGGCGGGCCTCCAGGCTCTCCCGCACCACCTGTGGACAAGACGTGTTCGCGCACAGCCGGACACACGACGGTCTCCCCCGCCGCACGGAGGCCGTATCCTGTTCGCATGGCACGCAGCTCTTCCACAGACAAGAAGGCGAAGGAGCCGGGGCGTCTCAAGCAGATGTTCCAGGTCTTCCAGATGACCCGAAAGGCCGACCCGTCGTCGGTCTGGTGGTTCGCCCTCGCCTTCGTCGGTCCGGTCGTCCTCGGTGTCCTGCTGGCGCTGCTCCTGCCGGGGCAGAACTGGCTCGCGATCGTCCTGTGGATCGTCGCCGGTGTGCTGCTCGGTGTGCTGCTCTTCCTCATCGTGCTCGGCCGTCTGGCCGAACGCGCCGCGTACTCGCAGATCGAAGGCCAGCCCGGCGCCGTCGGTGCCGTGCTGTCGAACTCGCTCCGTCGCCAGTGGCGCTCGAGCGAGATGCCTGTCGCGGTGCACGGTCGCTCGCAGGCAGCGGTCTACCGCGCCGTGGGTCGCCCGGGTGTCGTCCTGATCACCGAGGGTCAGCGTGGCAACCTCAACCGCCAGGTCGACGAGGAGCGCCGCAAGGTGCAGCGCATCGTCCCGAACGTCGCCGTGCACGTGCTGCACGTGGGTGACGGCACCGGTGAGAGCCTGACGCTGCACAAGCTGCCCCGTGCCATGAACAAGCTCAAGAAGTCGCTCAACCGCAACGAGGTCCTGGCGGTCGCGAACCGTCTCGACTCGCTGACGCAGAGCCCTGCGGCCTCGATCCCGAAGGGCATGGACCCGATGCGGGCTCGCGCCGGACGGCCGCGCTGACCGAAGCCCTCCGCACACGAGAACGCCCCCGACCAGATCTGGTCGGGGGCGTTCTCGTGTGTGGAGGCCGCGGGGGGCTAGAGGTGTTCGCGAGGCCCGCACCGTGCGACCTTCGCTGGACCGTGCGAGGTTGTCGGCTCGGTGCGGGACTCCGACGGCGCACCGGGCAGGCAAGCTCGCACCCGGTGAGCAACCTCGCACGGTGCGAGGGCGATCAACGAAGGCCCGGCGCGCAACCTCGCACGGTGCGAGGGCGATCGACGGAGGCCCGGCGCGCAACCTTGCACGGTGCGAGGGCGCGGCACCGGCCCTGAACCGTGCGAGGTTGTCGGCTCGGTGCGAGACTCCGACGGCGCACGGGACGGGCAAACTCGCACCCGATGAGCAACCTCGCACGGTGCGAGGGCCAGCGGCGGAAACCCGGCTCGCGACCTCGTACGGTGCGAGGGCGCGGACGACAGCCACGGTGCGCGCCCCGCACCCTCGGCCGGCCCCGGCTCAGCGGCGGACGAGCACCGTCCCCGCGATGCGGTCGTGCGCACCCCGGCTGTCGCGGTCGATGATGAGCGCCGGGACCACCAGGCAGAGCAGCACCGTCCGGAGGATCGGCCGCCACACCCCCACGTAGCCTCCACGCATCGGGACGACCCGCAGTCCGACGCAGATGTGCCCGAACGACCCGGACAGCAGGCAGATGAACACGATCTGCAGCACGGCGAAGATGGCGATCTGCACCCAGGAGTGCGCGATGTCGCCCGAACCGTTCACCGGCGACCACACCCCGGTGACGTAGGCGACCAGGTCAGCAAGTGCGCCGTCGATGAGGAGCGCGACGACCCGCCGACCGATCCGCCCGACACTCCGGGGCCCGGACTCGGGCAGACCGAGGTCCTTGCCCGGCCATCCGTCCGGGTGCTCGGAGGGCGCGGACGGACTGGGAGTGCTGCGGGCCATGGTCCCCAGCGTAGGCGACGGCCCGGGCGTAACACGCCCGAAACAAACCAGTCATGTCCGGGAAACCCCGTGTCAATAGCCTCGTCGGAGGTGCCTTGACCGGTGCCTCCGACATCACCCAACCCATTGGAGATCGGCCCCATGTTCAGCGATTCCTCCGAGGTCCTGGCCTTCATCAAGGACACCGACGTCAAGTTCCTCGACATCCGCTTCACGGACCTGCCCGGTGTGCAGCAGCACTTCAACATCCCGGCATCCACCGTCGACGAGGACTTCTTCTCGGTCGGCCAGCTGTTCGACGGCTCCTCCATCCGCGGCTTCGCGTCGATCCACGAGTCCGACATGCAGCTGATCCCCGATGTCACCACGGCGTACGTCGACCAGTTCCGCGCCGAGCGCACGCTCATCATGATCTTCGACATCTACAACCCGCGGAACGGCGAGATCTACGGCCGCGACCCGCGCCAGGTGGCGAAGAAGGCCGAGAAGTACCTCGCGTCGACGGGCATCGCGGACACCGCGTTCTTCGCCCCCGAGGCCGAGTTCTACATCTTCGACGACGTCCGCTACTCGGTCACGCAGAACGAGTCCTTCTACGCGGTCGACTCCGAAGAGGGCGCCTGGAACACCGGTCGTGACGAAGAGGGCGGCAACCTCGCCAACAAGACCCCGTACAAGGGCGGCTACTTCCCCGTGTCGCCGGTCGACAAGACCGCCGACCTGCGCGACGACATCACCCTCAAGCTGATCGACGCGGGCTTCGAGCTCGAGCGCTCGCACCACGAGGTGGGCACCGGCGGCCAGCAGGAGATCAACTACAAGTTCGACACGATGGTCCACGCCGCGGACGACATCCTGAAGTTCAAGTACATCGTCAAGAACACGGCTGACCAGTGGGGCAAGGTCGCCACGTTCATGCCGAAGCCGCTCTTCGGCGACAACGGCTCGGGCATGCACACCCACCAGTCGCTCTGGTCGGACGGCAAGCCGCTCTTCTACGACGAGAACGGCTACGGCGGTCTGTCGGACCTCGCCCGCTGGTACATCGGCGGCATCCTGAAGCACGCCTCGGCGCTGCTCGCGTTCACCAACCCGTCGATCAACTCGTACCACCGTCTGGTCAAGGGCTTCGAGGCTCCGGTCAACCTGGTCTACTCGGCCGGCAACCGCTCGGCGGCGATCCGCATCCCGATCACGGGCACCAACCCGAAGGCCAAGCGCATCGAGTTCCGCGCGCCCGACGCCTCCGGCAACCCGTACCTCGCCTTCGCCGCGCAGCTGATGGCGGGCCTCGACGGCATCCAGAACCGCATCGAGCCGCACGAGCCGGTCGACAAGGACCTCTACGAGCTCCCGCCGGAAGAGGCGAAGGGCATCCCCCAGGTCCCCGGCTCCCTCGACGAAGCGCTCGACGCGCTCGAGGCGGACCACGAGTTCCTCACGAAGGGCAACGTCTTCACCGAAGACCTCATCCAGACCTGGATCGACTACAAGCGTGAGAACGAGATCCTCCCGCTGGCCCAGCGCCCGCACCCGTTCGAGTACGAGCTGTACTTCGGCGTCTGAGTCTCGCTGACACCACACGAAGGGCCCCGCACCGTCAGGTGCGGGGCCCTTCGTGTGTATGCCAAAGCGACAGTGCGCTGACGGCCAGGGCGCTGGCACCCGCGAGAGCGACAGAACGCCGCGAACGTTCCGCGGGATTCTGTCGCTTTCGCGCGAGGACGCTGCCACCGTGCGCGCGGGGTGCTGACGCGACCGCCTGGAGGCCCGGTGCCGGTCCGGCGGGCGGGTGTCGGGCCTCCAGGCGGTCGCGACGCACGTTCCTTCCCATCGCAGCCGGACTGGAAAGCGGAATCGGGCGTACCTGGTCAGAACTTCCGACCAGGGACGCCCGATTCGACCAGGGACGCCCGGAACCGCCCGAAACGACCGGACCCGGGCGCACGGGAACGGGGCCCGCGCCGCCCGGCACGGACCCCGTCTCGCGAACGGTGACTAGCGGCTCGTGGCCAACGCGTCGTTCGTCCCCGCTGCGACGCTCACGGGTGCACCCGTGACCGGCGTGGGACGTCCCAGGGAACGGACGGTCCACCCCGCTTTCACCCAGTCGAGGACCGGGAGGCAGTTGCGCGCGTCGATCACGACGCGGCGCCCGACGAGGTCACCGAGGGCGACCGGGTCGGCGGTGATGATGTCGTCCCACTCGGTGAGCACGAGGACGACGTCGGCGCCCTCGATCGCGTCCGCCATCGACGCGGCGTAGCTCAGCGTCGGGAACGAGCGCTTCGCGGGCTCCATCGCCTCCGGGTCCCAGAGCGTCACCTGGGCGCCGCGGAGGTGCAGCGCGGCGGCGACGTTGAGCGCCGGGGAGTCCCGGACATCGTCGGTCAGGGGCTTGAACGCGGCACCGATGACGGCCACGCGACGGTTGAGCACCGATCCCCCGGCCGAGTCGATCGCCATGTCGATGACCCGCTGGCGCTGCCCCATGTTGATCTCGTCGACCTGCTGCATGAGGCCGACGACCTGGCCCGCGCCGATCTCGTTCGCGCGGTACATGAGCGCCCGGATGTCCTTCGGCAGGCAGCCGCCGCCGAAGCCGAGGCCGGCGTTCAGGAACTTCCGGCCGATGCGGGCGTCGTGGCCGAGGGCGTCGGCGAGCGTGGAGACGTCGGCGCCGGTGATGGCGCACATCTCGGAGATCGCGTTGATGAACGAGATCTTCGTGGCGAGGAACGCGTTGGCGCTCACCTTGACGAGCTCCGCGGTGGCGAGGTCGGTGGTGATGACCGGGGTGCCCTCGCTGATCGGTGCGGCGTAGACCTCGCGGATCACGGCGTCGGCGGCCTCGGAGGCTCCACCCCAGACCAGACGGTCCGGGTGCAGGGTGTCCTCGACGGCCTTGCCCTCACGCAGGAACTCGGGGTTCCAGATGAGTTCCGCGTCGATGCCGGCGGGGGTGAACTCGCGGACGATACCGCGGAGCCGCGCTGCCGTGCCGACCGGGACCGTCGACTTGCCGACGATGAGGCCCGGGTGGGTGAGGTTCTCGGCGACGCCACGGGTGGCGCTCTCGACGTAGGCCAGGTTCGCGGCGTGCGACCCGGCCTTCTGCGGGGTGCCGACGCACACGAAGTGGACGTCCGCAGCCGCGACGGCCGAGGCGATGTCGGAGGTGAAGCGGAGCTTGCCGCTGGCGACGTGCTTCGTGATGAGCTCGGGCAGACCGGGCTCGAAGAACGGGACCTCACCGGCGGACAGTGCGGCGAGCTTCGACGCGTCGATGTCGACACCGATGGTCTCGAAGCCCATCTCGGCCATGGCGGCCGCGTGGGTGGCGCCGAGGTAGCCGGTGCCGATGACGCTGATGACGGGTGCGGGGCGGGTGTCGGCCGATGCGGTCGACTTCTTGGACTCGCTCATTGCGTGACCTCCTGCAGGTCGTAGTCGATGTCGTTGCGCTTGATGCCCTCGGCGAAGGCCTTGAGGGAATCGGCGCGGGAGTTGAGACGCCAGTCGTTCGTGGTGCGCTTGCCGTCGATGATGGTGGTCGCGGTCTCGCTGAAGTACGCGAAGCCGACGATGTCCTTGTTGGCGGGGTCCGCCAGCGCATCGAAGAGCGAGTTGATCCACTGCGTCTTCTGCGGGTTCGCGACACTCGTGCCGGTCTCGGTCGCCCCGATCTCGTTGAGCATGATGCCCTTGCCCGGCGCGATCTGGCGGAGCTGCGTGAGCGTCGCTCCGAAAGTCGTGCCGAACGTCGGCTGCTCGGTGGCGTCGCGGTAGTAGCCGCTCATGCCGACCCAGTCCACGTAGTCCGCACCCGGGTAGTACTGCTGCATGTAGTCGAGCGTCTGGTACTTCGGGTTGCCGAGCTTGTCGATGCGGCTCGGGGACCAGTCCCAGATGACGTACTTGTTCGCGCCGTTCGCCTGGAAGACGTCGTGCACGTGCTGCCACATCTTCTTGTAGGAGCCGGCCGGGTTCTTCTGGGCGTCACCCTCGGACCAGTTGTACCAGGAGCCGTTCATCTCGTGGTCGAGACGGATGACCATCGGCTGCCCGTTGGCCGCCAGCGCCTTGGCGTACTTCGTCAGGTAGGCGTCGAACGATCCACCGGAGATGTCGTCGTTGGTGTACCCGGGGACGTACTTCTGGTCGTTGCCGGTCTGTGCCGGCACCGTCTCCCACGTCATGAGCGGGACACGGCCGTTGGCCCAGGAGCGCTGCACCGCGGGGGCGTTGAACTCCTGGTCGAAGCCCTGGAAGAAGCCGGTCATGTTGGACGCGGTACCGACCTGACGGGAGACCTCGTCGTACTCGGCCCAGTTGAACGGGGACTGCGCGGTGTACAGGCCGTACCAGCGCGACTGCTGACCGAGGATCTCGGCCTTGGTCGGCGTGACGACCGGGGTGGAACCCGGGTCGGTCGAGGGACCGGGGTTCGGCTTCGAGCCACCGCCGTTGCCGGAACCAGAGCCGGACCCGGATCCGTTGCCGGAACCAGAGCCGCTGCCGGACCCGTTGTCGGACGAGCCCGAGCCGGACCCGGACGCACCGGCCGAACCGGCACCGGACCCGCCGGAACCCGAGCCACCGCTGCCGGAACCCGCGGCGTTGACGTTGGACGAGCCTCCCGAATCCTTCGCGGCACCGAGCTGGGACTGCAGCGACGCGATCTGCGCCTTGAGCTCCGAGATCTGGTCGCCACGCGACCCGGCCTGGGCCGTGCGGGAGTCGAGCTTGCCCTCGAGCGACCAGATGCGCTCCTGGGCGGCGTCGAGCTGCGTCTGCAGCTCGGCGGCGGACACCTTCTTGGCCTTCGGCGCCTCGACGCCCAGAGCCTGATGCACGGCGGTCGAGACGGGGCCGGAGGGTGAGATCCACACCGACCAGGTGATGAGGCCGAGCGCCAGCACGATGGCCGTCGTGCCGATGGCCGTCCGGCGGGCGTGCTTGCTGGACTGCGCCCACCAAGCACTCGAGGAACGGATGAAGTCAGACAATGAGGAACGCCTCCAGGGCGAAGATCGCGATGCCGATCACGTACGGGATCGCTGCGTACGGGTTGTACCGGCGGGCTCGGGCGGGGGCCGGCGCGGCTGCTCGCTGGGCCTCCTGCTGCGCGACCGCGGCTGCGGCCTCACGGCGGGTGGCGAGGACGGTGGTGGTGGAGTTGGTCGCCGCGTCGGCGCCGAAGAGCTCGTCGAACGCACGGTCCACGGCCACCTGGTCGACCCCGGCCGACCGGGCACGTTCGGCGTCAATCGGACTGACCGGGACCTGCGCCGTGGAGGACAGCGGCTGGACGGCGTCCGCCGGGTCCTCCTGCATCGGACCGCCGGCGTAGGCACCGGCCCGGGTCCCCCAGCCGGACGCGTGCGCCAGGCGGAAGAAGCCGATGAGCCGGATCGGCATCAGGAAGAACGTCGACACGATGATGAACATCGGCAGGCGGAAGAAGTCGCTCGGCTTCTCGGACAGGTGCCGCATCTGGCGGATCGCCATGCTCAGCACGCTCGAGATCACCATGAGCGCCGCGACGTAGACGAACCCGGTCGAGAAGCCGTACTGCGACAGGATGCCCTGGTACAGGTTCTCGCCCTGGCCGGTGAAGGCACGGTAGATCCAGCCGGCGATCACGCCGAAGAGCATGAACGGCAGGATGATGTCGGTGATGAAGAACGCCGCGAGGACCGGCGCGTGGCCGAGCATCCACGGCAGCATCCGCAGCGTGTTGTACTGCGAACCGCGGGCCCAGCGGAGCTGCTGCTTGAACAGCTTCTTCACCTGCAGCGGGGCGTCCGTGTAGACCAGCGACGTGTACTGGTAGACGGTCCGGTACCCCTCCTTGAGCGTGAGGTTCGTCAGTGTCCGGTCGTCCGAGACCTCGAGGAACACGCCCATGAACTTCTCGTGCATGAACCGGTCCATCACCCGCATGAGGATGCTCCGGCGGAACGCGATGGTGCGCCCGGGCAGGCAGCCGATCTGCCCGAGGACACTCTGTGCCGGCATCGAGTAGAGCGCCCGCGAGTTCTCGAGCCAGTCGGCCCAGCGGGTGATCCAGCTGCGCTCCGGTTCGAGGATGCGCTGCCGGGTCGTCACCCCACCGACGGACTCGTCGGCGAACGGCTTGAGGAGTTCCTCGAGCGCGCCGGGGGTCCAGACGGTGTCGGAGTCGACCAGCACCGTGATGTCGCCGTTGGACATCTCGGTGCCGACCTTGACGGCGTTGCGCTTGCCCGGGATGGGCGTGTGGGTCCAGCGGACGAGGGGGGCGAACTCGTCGCAGACCTCCTCGAGCGCCTCGTTGCGGGCACCGTTGATGACGACGATGATCTCGCCGGGCTGCTGCTCGACCATGCGGCCGATGACGTCACGGAACAGGTCGAGCGGTTCGTCCACGACGGGGACGACGACGCTGGTGGTACCGACGAAGGTGCCGGTGAAGGGGCGGTAGCGGGCGGAGATGACGACCTTGAGCAACCAGAGCAACCAGATCACCGCGGAGTACACGGCGAACAGGTAGAACTCGGGGTGGCCTTCGACCATCTGCCTGATCTGCAGAATGAAGGTGAACACTGATCCCTGCTTCAACGTTCGAGGTGGAGATTCCGCTTCATCGGGGAATCAGGGCCGGTTCGGGTGATGCAATTGATGCAGAACCTGAACGCGCGCGCAACGCGGCCCCCGTCCGGGGGCGTTACGGGCGCGTTACGGGGTACACACCGGTCCCCCTCTCGGCCGGTCGGAGCGGTCCCCCGTGGTGCTGACAGCACTCCTGCGGACCACGCCTCGACGCAGGGTCGCCCTGATGGGCGACAGGTGCGGCCTGGAGGAACGGGTCGGGTCCGACGGAAAGCCCAGGTCAGCAGGTGGTCACGCGGCGTGTCGGGGGACGTCGGAAAAGGTCCCCTGGCGGTCCGGTGGGAGTTCGGTCACGGCCCGGTAACGAGCCGGGCTCCGTTTCGAACAGGGGTACGAAGAGGGTGCCGTCGGGGGACGTCGTGCGACACGGAGAATTAACCTTCGATGGCTGCTCAGGTCGGGTCCGTCCGCAGACGCTCGGGCGTGTCGCGGGGTGCTCGGCGCTGCGTCGGCGGCGGGTCAGGCGCCGTAGAACTCGCGCTCGAACACCTGTCGTGCGCGCCGCGTGACGCCGAGGTAGTCGTCCTCGAGGCGGCTCGCGGAGCCCGGCGGGTACTCCATCAGGCGGGCGACGCCCTCGAGCTGGACGCGGTCGACGGGCAGCACGTCGGTGGTCTTCCCCGACCACAGCACGAGGGCACTGCGGGTGCGCGACGCGAAGCGCCAGGCGGCCCCGAGTCGCTCGCCGTCCTCGGCGCCGACGAGTCCGGCGTCGACCGCGGCGTCGAGCGCCTCGAGCGTCGACGTGGTCCGGAGCGACGGGATCTCGAGCGCGTGCTGCAGCTGCAGGAGCTGCACGAACCACTCGACGTCGCTGAGGGACCCGCGGCCGAGCTTGAGGTGTCGGGCCGGGTCCGCGCCGCGGGGCAGCCGCTCCGACTCGACGCGGGCCTTGATGCGGCGGACTTCACGCACCTGGTGGTCGTCGATCCGCTCCGGGTACCGGGTGCGGTCGGCAAGGTGCTCGAAGTCACGCAGGAGCTGTGCGTCGCCGACGGCCCCGCGGGCGCGGAGGAGCGCCTGCGCCTCCCACGTGAGCGACCAGCGGGCGTAGTAGGCGCCGTAGGACTCGAGCGTCCGCACCACGGGACCATTCTTGCCCTCGGGGCGCAGGTCGATGTCGAGGTCGAGCGGGTGGATCGTGTCCTCGGTCAGGCGGTTGAGCTCGCGCACGATGGTCTGGGCGGTCCGGGACGCGACCTCGGGCGCCAGGTCGGGGGCCCGGTACACGTACAGCACGTCGGCGTCCGACCCGAAGCCGAGCTCCCGCCCGCCGTACCGGCCCATCGCGATGATGCCGAACTCGAAGCCCTCGGGCGCGTCCCGGCGGGCGAGCGCGAGGGCGCCGGCGAGGGTGGCCTCGGTGACGTCGCTCAGGGCCGGGCCGAGCCCGTCGACGTCGAGGGAGCCGAGCACGGCGGCCATGCCGAGCCGCAGGGTCTCCCGACGTCGGGCCGACCGGAGCAGGGCCGCGGAGCCGTCGACGTCGTTGCCGTGCCGGGCGGTCGTCGCGGTCATCTCGGCGAGCAGGGAGTCGATCGGCCGCGGACGCAGGAGCGCCTCGGGTTCGTCGAGCCAGGCGACCGCCTCGGGGAACCGCTCGAGCAGCCCGGACAGGAACGCCGACTCGGACAGCACGGTGGTGAGCGAGTGTGCGGCGCCGGACGAGTCGCGCAGCATGCGGAGGAACCAGCTCGACTCCCCCAGCCCGTCGCTCAACCGCCGGAAGGCCAGCAGCGCACGGTCCGGCGCCGGCCCCTCGGCCATCCAGCGCAGGAGCACCGGGAGCAGGTTCCGCTGGATCGCCGCGCGCCGGCTCGTGCCCTGCGTGAGGGCGCGGATGTGGCCGACGGCTCCGGCGGGGTCGACGAACCCGACACCGGCGAGCCGGTCGACGACCTGGTCGTTGGTCAGGACGATCTCGTCCTCGGTCGAAGCCACCGCGGACAGCAGCGGCCGGTAGAACAGGCGCTCGTGCAGCCCGCGGACCTCGAGCTTCACGGCGCGCCAGCGGGCCTCGAGCGCCGGCGCCGACGCCGCGACGCCGCTCGACCGGGCGAGCACCCGCAGCTCCTCTTCGTCGGAGGGCATGAGGTGCGTCCGCTGCAAGCGCCGGAGCTGGATGCGGTGCTCGAGCACCCGGAGCAGCGCGTAGTCCGGGCCGAACCGAGCGGCCTCGGCACGGCCGACGTACCCGGCGTCGGTCAGGGCGTCCATCGCCTCGAGCGTTGACCGGACCCGCACGGACGGGTCGTCACGGCCGTGCACGAGCTGCAGGAGCTGCACGGTGAACTCGACGTCCCGCAGGCCTCCGGGGCCGAGCTTGAGCTGCCGGTCGACGTCGGCGTCGGGGATGTGCTCGGTCACCCGCTCGCGCATGCGCTGCACGGATTCCACGAATCCCGGCCGGGTGGAGGAGTTCCACACGAACGACGCGACGGCCTCGGCGTACCGGGCACCCAGGTCGGCGGATCCGGCGATCGGGCGGGCCTTGAGCAGCGCCTGGAACTCCCACCCCTTTGCCCAGCGCTCGTAGTACGCCACGTGCGAGTCGAGGGTGCGGGCGAGTGCGCCGTCCTTGCCCTCGGGCCGGAGGTTCGCGTCGACCTCCCACAGGGCGGGCTCAGCGGCGAGGTCGGTGATCGCGTGCATGGCCGCGATCGCGATGCGGGTGGAGACGAGCACGGCCCGGTCGGTGGGGACGTCGTCGGTGGGCTCCGTGACGAAGATGACGTCGACGTCGCTGACGTAGTTGAGCTCGCGCGCACCGGCCTTGCCCATGGCGATCACCGCGAGCGGGGTCGCCGCGACGTCGGCCGCCGGGAACGGGACCTCGCGCCGGGCGATGTCGACGGCGGCGTCGAGGGTGGCGCCCGCCAGGTCGGCGAGGCCCGCCGCGACGGCCGGGAACGCGTCCGTCGGCACGGGGTGCAGCACGTCGAACAGGGCGATCTGGGCCAGGTGCCGGCGGTAGCGCACCCGCAGGCGCATCCGGGCGTCCTCACCCGTGGCACCGTCGACGGCCTCGGTCAGCGACGCCGTGTACCGCTCCTGCGACCACGGTTCACCGACCGGTTCGAGCAGCACTGCGAGCTCGGCCGGACGCCGGTGCAGGAACTCCCCGAGACCGATCGAGGCGCCGAGCAGGCGGATCAGGCGCTCGGTCGCGGCGTCGTCCGTCAGGACGGGGCGGAGCTCGTCCGGCGCACGCTCGAGCAGCCGCTCGAGCATCCGCAGGGCGCCGTCCGGATCAGCGGTGCCGCCCCAGAGCGCGGCAGACCCGGCGACCGGCAGCGGCACGTCGGGGCCGAACCGGGCCTCCAGGTCGGCAGCCCGCTCGAGGCTCTCCGACAGCTCGGCGAACCCCAGACGGGCCAGCTCCGAACGTGACGTCGTCGTCCGACCGGTCATGTGGAACGTGCTCCCGAGGGGTCAGGGCGCTCGGTTCTAGAGCGCGCCGAGGTTGGTGTCGAGCTCGAACGGGGTGACCTGGTCGCGGTAGCGCTTCCACTCCTGCCGCTTGTTGAGCAGCACGAAGTTGAACACCTGCTCGCCGAGGGTCTCGGCCACCAGCTCGGAGTCCTCCATGAGGCTCAGCGCGTGGTCGAGGCTCGCGGGCAGCTGGCTGTAGCCCAGGGCCCGGCGCTCCGAGTCGCTGAGGCTCCAGACGTTGTCCTCGGCCTCGGCGGGGAGCTCGTACTCTTCCTCGATGCCCTTGAGGCCGGCGGCGAGCAGCAGCGAGTACGCCAGGTACGGGTTCGCCGCCGAGTCGATGCCGCGGTACTCGATGCGCGAGGACTGGCCCTTGTTCGGCTTGTAGAGCGGCACGCGCACCAGGGCCGAGCGGTTGTTGTGGCCCCAGGTGACGAAGGACGGGGCCTCGTCGCCGCCCCAGAGCCGCTTGTACGAGTTGACGAACTGGTTCGTCACCGCGGTGATCTCCGGCGCGTGCTTGAGCACGCCGGCGATGAAGTGCTTGGCGGTCTGCGACAGCTGGTACTGGCCACCGGCCTCGTAGAAGGCGTTCTGGTCGCCCTCGAACAGCGAGACGTGGGTGTGCATGCCGGAACCGGGCTGGCCCGAGATCGGCTTCGGCATGAACGTCGCGTAGACGCCCTGCTCGATCGCCACTTCCTTCACCACCGTTCGGAAGGTCATGATGTTGTCCGCCATCGTCAGTGCGTCGGCGTACCGGAGGTCGATCTCGTTCTGCCCGGGGCCGGCCTCGTGGTGCGAGAACTCGACCGAGATGCCGAGGTCCTCGAGCATCCGGACGGACCGACGGCGGAAGTCGTGCGCGCTGCCGCCGGGGACGTTGTCGAAGTAACCGGCCTGGTCGACGGGCTGCGGGCCGCCGTCCTTCCACTCGCGGCTCTTGAGCAGGTAGAACTCGATCTCGGGGTGCGTGTAGAACGTGAACCCGCGGTCGCTCGCCCGGGCCAGGGTGCGCTTCAGCACGTTGCGGGGGTCGGCCACGGCGGGCTGCCCGTCCGGCGTCGTGATGTCGCAGAACATCCGCGCGGTGGGGTCGATCTCGCCGCGCCACGGCAGGATCTGGAACGTCGAGGGGTCCGGGTGCGCCAGGACGTCGGCCTCGTACGAGCGGGTGAGGCCCTCGATCGCGGAGCCGTCGAACCCGATGCCCTCGGCGAACGCGCCCTCGACCTCGGCCGGGGCGATCGCCACCGACTTCAGCGTCCCGATGACGTCCGTGAACCAGAGTCGGATGAACTTGATGCCGCGCTCCTCGATGGTGCGGAGCACGAAGTCCGTCTGCTTGTCCATGCACGACCTTTCCGTGTATCGGGTGGCCGCTGGCGGGCCTCGTCCCAGGCTAGTGGTCCGGCGGTGTGCGCGGGGCCGTGCGACGCGCCGTCACCGGGGCGCCGGCGGGGCGCCGGCCGCGGTGCTCAGCGGTCCTCGGCGTCCCACTTCTCGTTGTTCGCGGCGATGCGGTCGAGCGCGTGCTGCGCCTCCTCGCGCGTCGCGAACGGGCCGATCCGGTCGCGCTGCGGGGACTGCGGGCCCTGCTCGACCTGGCCGGTCTTGTCGTTGAACCACCACTGGGACTCGATGCGTTCTTCGCTCATGCCGCCCACCGTACCCACGTGACTGCCTGGAGGCCCGGTGCCGGTCCGCCGGACCGGCACCGGGCCTCCAGGCAGTCACGTCCACCACGTCGGGCCGCACCGTGGGGCGGTTGCGCTCGACGCGTCGGGCGGTTGCGCTCGGCGCGTCGGGCTGCGCCCTGGGGCGGTTGCGCTCGGCGCGTCGCGCCGCGGCTAGAGTGGTCCGCATGCCCCGGGACGAACACGGACACCTGACCGCCGGCCGCATCTCCCCGCACCGCGCCGTCCCGAAGGACATCGAGCGTCCGGAGTACGTCGGGAAGGTCGAGCCCCACGAGCACGGCCTCGGTGACACCTACACGCCGGACGAGGTCGAGCGCATCCGAGTCGCCGGACGCATCGCATCGCAGGCCATCGACGCCGTCGGCGAAGCCATCCGCCCCGGTGTGACCACCGACGAGCTGGACCGGATCGGGCACGAGTTCGTCGTCGCGCACGGTGCCTACCCCTCCACGCTCGGGTACCGCGGCTACCCGAAGTCGCTCTGCTCGAGCCTCAACGAGGTCATCTGCCACGGCATCCCCGACGACACCGTCCTGCAGGAGGGCGACCTCGTCAACATCGACATCACCGCCTACAAGGACGGGATGCACGGCGACACGAACCGCACGTTCGTCGTCGGGCAGGCAGCGCCCGAGGTGTCGGACCTGGTCACCCGTACCGAAGAGGCACTGCGTCGCGGCATCAGGGCCGTCGCCCCGGGCCGGCAGGTCAACGTGATCGGCCGTGCCATCGAGGCGTACGCGAAGCGCTTCGGCTACGGCGTCGTCCGCGACTACACCGGACACGGCGTCGGTCGGGCGTTCCACTCCGGCCTGATCATCCCCCACTACGACGCACCGCAGTACGACACGGTGATCGAAACCGGCATGGTGTTCACCATCGAGCCCATGCTCACGCTCGGCGGCATCGAGGCCGACATCTGGTCCGACGACTGGACGGTCTCGACCCGTGACAAGTCGTGGACCGCGCAGTTCGAGCACACCCTCGTCGTCACCGAACGCGGCGCGGAGCTCCTCACCGTCTCCTGACCGGACACCTCCGGCAGGCAACCGAAAGGCACGACAACCTCATGACCTCCCTCGCAGTCGGCGTCGACATCGGTGGTACGGGCATCAAGGGCGCGATCGTCGACGTCGCGTCCGGTGCCCTCACCACGGACCGCATCAAGAAGGCCACGCCCGAGGGCGGGAAGCCCCAGGACATCACGGCGGTGGTCAAGGAGATCATCGGCGAGCTCGCTCCCGGTGACGACGTCCCCGTCGGGGTCTGCTTCCCGGCGATCGTGCGGGACGGCAAGACGATGTCCGCCGCGAACGTGTCGAAGAAGTGGATCGGCTTCGAGGCCGAGGCGCTGTTCGAGAAGGAACTCGGCCGCTCCATCCACTTCGTCAACGACGCCGACGCCGCCGGGTTCGCCGAGCAGCAGTTCGGTGCGGCCAAGGGCAAGGACGGCCTGGTCATCGTGACGACGCTCGGCACCGGCATCGGCACCGCGCTCATCAACGACGGCGTGCTCATCGTCAACTCGGAGCTCGGGCACCTGGAGATCGAGGGGCACGACGCCGAGTCGCGCGCCTCGTTCGCCGCCAAGGAGCGCGACGACCTGTCGTGGAAGCACTGGGCGAAGCGCCTGCAGAAGTACTACTCGACGCTCGAGGCCCTGCTCTCCCCCGAGCTCTTCGTCGTCGGCGGCGGGGTCTCGAAGCAGTACGAGGAGTTCCTCCCGCTGCTCGACCTGCAGGCCGACATCATCCCCGCGACGCTCCGCAACAACGCCGGCATCATCGGTGCCGCGACCCTGGCGGCGCGCAGCGTCTAGTCCTGGTCGCGCGTACCTGGTCGGGGGTACTTGGTCGCGTGTGTACCTGGTCGAATCGGGCGTACCCGGTCGGAACTTCCGACCAGGTACGCCCGTTCTCATCAGGTACCCGTGTGCGTGGGGCTCCACACGCATCGGGCACCGCGGAGCCGGGTAGACTCGCTCCAGCGAATGGGTCGGTGAGACGGTCGCGTCGCTCCCCCGGGAGCGCCGAGGAACGTCCGGGCTCCACAGAGCAGGGCGGTGGGTAACACCCACCCGGAGCAATCCGCGAGACAGTGCCACAGAAAGCAGACCGCCGGCGGCAACGTCGGTAAGGGTGAAACGGTGGTGTAAGAGACCACCAGGGGTCCGGGTGACCGGATCCGCTCGGTAAACCTCGCCCGGAGCAAGGTCAGACAGAGGACGTTGAGGCTGCTCGCCGAGTCCTCGGGTAGACCGCTGGAGGCCGACGGCAACGTCGGTCCGAGAGAGATGGCCGTCACCGCTGTGCAAACGGCGGGACAGAACCCGGCGTACGGCCGGCCCATTCGCCCCTTCTCCGTGCCGCGTCGGTCCGCGCGGACGTCGCGCGCGGCGCGCGCGGTCACGACTCCCCGCTCAGGTCCGCCGAGTGGTCACGAACCGTCGGCCGGCACGACCGCAACCGACGGTTCGTGACCGCTCGACGGCACGCACCCGACGCGTTCCGACCAGCCCACGAACGGACAGGAGGCGCGGTGCCAGCTGGCACCGCGCCTCCGCCACGGACGTCGCTCGCGTCTACAGCCCGGACTCGGCCGTCCGCACCAGGATCGCGTCGCTGTCGGGGCACAGCACCACGTCGTCGGGCGCAGCCTGGCGGATGGTCTGCAGGTCGGAGTTGTTGAGCGCCACGCCCGAGGCCGTCGACACGCCGCCCTGCAGCAGCGAGGCGCCGAAGCCGTAGCGCGCACGCTGTCGGTCGTACAGGGCCAGCAGCTCAGCCGGCACCTTGGCGGCGACGTCGGCGCGGGCCTGCTCGGCGGACTCGCGGTCGGCCGTGAGCCGGGCGATCTCCGCGTCGCGCTCGGCGACCAGACCACCGCGGGCGGCCTCGACGTCGGCGAGCTTGGCCTCGATGTCACCGACCCGGGCGCGGAGGCCGTCGAGGTTCTCCATGATCTCGAGCTCGGCGGTCTCGAGGCCGCCGATGCGCCGCTGCAGCGAGTCGAGCTCGCTCTGCAGTCCAGCGGCGTCCTTCGCGTTCGCGACGTTCTGCAGCATCGTGGTGTCGCGTTCGACACGGGCCTGTGCCACAGCGGTGTCGGACTCCAGGCGGGCGAGGTCGCGCTCGGCGTCCTCGACCTCGCCGGTGGCGGCGACGAGTTCGCTCCGGAGCGCCGCGGCCTGCTTGCTCAGCTCGGTCAGCTGGTCGCCCTTCTGCAACGACGTGATGCGGTGCGCGATGCGCGTCACGTCGTTGTCGAGACGCTGGACGTCGAGGAGGATGACCTGGTCCTCGGGTGCTGCCTTCATGGTCAGGCTCCTTCTGTGGGGGTGGTGGGTTCGGCGGCCGGCAGGACGGCGAAGTCCCACGGGTCGGTGCGGAGGTCGCTCACGGTGACGCGGACCCCGGCCCGGGTGCGCAGCTGCTCTGCGGCGACGTCGAGCCAGAGCCACTCGGTGGCCCAGTGCGAGGTGTCGATGAGCGCCGGTCCGCCGCCGAGGAGCGCCTGTTCGCGGAACTCCGAGGCCGGGTGGTGCCGCAGGTCGCTGGTGATGTAGACGTCGGCGCCGAGCACGGCGGGGTGGCCGAGCAGCGAGTCGCCGGCACCCGCGCAGAGCGCCACGGTGCGGACGGGCTGGTCGAAGTCACCGGAGACACGGACGCCGGTGGCCGTGGGCGGCAGCAGGTCGACGAGCTTCCGGGCGAGGGCGCCGAGGGTCGTCCCCTCGGGCAGCACGCCGACGCGACCGATGCCCGTGTCGGGGTCGGCTCCGGCGTCGAGCGGTCGCTGCTCGGTGAGCCCGAGGCGGTCGGCGAGGACCGCCGAGGTGCCGGTCGTCACGACGTCGGCGTTGGTGTGCGCCGCGAGCAGGGCGCTGCCGCCACGCACGAGGGTCGCGAGGACGCTCCCCTTGTAGGTCGACTCGGCGATCGTCGACACTCCACGGAGCAGCAGCGGGTGGTGCGTGAGCAGGAGCCCGGCACCGATTTCGACGGCTTCCCGTGCGGTGGCGGGGACCGCGTCGACGGCGAGGTGCACGTGCTCGACGGTGGCGGCCGGATCGCCCGCGACGAGTCCGACGGAGTCCCACGACTCGGCACCGGCGGCGGGCCACAGGTCCTCGATCACGGCCTGGAGTTCGCGGAGCGTCGGCATCCCGTCAGTCTACCGAGGCGACCGCCCCGCACGGGGCAGCCGGTCCGTGTGGGGTGATCCGGGCCTCCAGGCAGTGCAGCCGGAAGCGGTGTGACCGGAAGCGGTGTGACCGGAAGCGCTGCAGCCGACCGCACCGCGGCCGCAGGTCGTCAGCGACGACCGAGCAGGCCGAGCAGCCGGTCGACGAATCGCGACCACCAGCCGGCCGGGGCCGGCGCTGCCGCCGTGGCGGAGTCGGTGTCGGCTTCCGTCGCGTCCACGACGGGGGCCGGGACGACGGGTGCGGCGACGGCGTCCGGCAGGACGACCGGCGTGCTCGCGGTGACGCCCTGGTGCGCGGTGAGCGCTGCGGCGAAGGCCGCGCGGTCGATGACCGTCGGCCCGGTGGCGGGCAGGACGAGCGGGGTGGGTCGCGTGGCCGCGGACACCGGGGACACGGCCGGGAGGCCCAGCACCGGTCGGACGGGTTCGTCGCGTTCCGGGGTGACGAGTTCCACCACCGGCGCGGCTTCCGCGGTGCGTGCGGGTGCCTGCGCTGCTGCGGGGACGCTCGGTGCTGCGCGGGTCGGCACGGGTGCCGACCGGGTGACGAGCGCCACGGGCGCGGTCGCTGCGCGGCGGGCTGCGGCACGGTCGCGGCGGTCCGCCTCGGCGGCGGCGTCGGTGAGCAGGTCGGCGAAGACGGTGTGAGCGAAGGCGCGGGCGGCCGTCACCTCGGGGTCCTCCGAGCCGGCGACGGTGGCCTCCCACGCGGCGAGGCGAGCGAGGTCCTCGTCACGGCGGCGGACCTCGTCCTCGAGCAGGACGATGCGCTCGATGCTGCTGCGGCCCGTGGACGACGACACCTCGACCGCGAGGTCCTCGATGCGCAGGGCCAGACGCTCCGGCGGCTCCGGGAACGACGGGGCGCAGACGGCGGCGTGGCGGGCGCGGTCGCGGCGGAACGCGGGGGCGGCGACGGGTGCCGACGGGGTGATCTCGTCGGCCGGGGCCGGGGTGGCGACGTGCGCCGGGGCGGTCGTCGGGTCGACGACCGCTTCGTCGGCGGTGGTGGTGCTGCTCGCGGCGTGTCCGGGGCGCTGCACGGGGCCGGTGACGGGCGGGACGACGAGGTCCGGCACGTACGGGGCACGGGTCGCCGGTGCGTCGCGGAGCCACTCCTCGAGCTCGCGGCCGAACGGGTCCACGAGCGGGGTGCGTGCGCCGGACTGGGTCTCCATGTCCGAAGGATAAATATCGCGCGGGCCGAAACGCGGGACATCCGCGGTGTGTCGCTGCACCGCCTGCCATATCGGCGCGGAGCTGAGCGGCGTGTCGCACCCCGTGGTCACTGAGGTGAGCGGAGGCCCTCCTCGAACGCCCGCAGCAGTTCCCGTCCCGCGGGCCAGGCACCGACGCCGCTCGCGACGTTCACGTGCCCGAGGGCACCGACGCGGACGACGTCCGCGCCCATTGCGTCGGCGAACACGAGCGCCCGGTCCGAGCTGCAGTACGGGTCGTCGTCGCTCACGACGAGGCGCGTCGGGACCTGCTGGGCCGAGGGCACCGGGCGCGGCGCCACGAAGCCCGATGCCTCGTCCGGGAACGTGTCGCCGAGCGGGTCGGGCGGGGCGACGAGGAAGGCACCGGCGACGAGCGCGGGAGCGTCCGCCGTGGTGGCGAGCCAGTCGGCGACGGCCAGGACGCCGAGGCTGTGGGCGATGAGGACCGGGGACTCCGGGCACGAGGCCACGGCCGTGGAGATCGCGGCGCGCCAGTCGTCCGGGTCCGGGTCGCTCCACGAGGTGGGGGCGATGCGGACGGCGGCGGGCTGCTGGGGGCGGTGGTCGTGCTGGATGTGCTCGTCGTGCTCGTCCTGCTGCTCCCGCTCCCAGACGGACTGCCAGTGGTCCTGGTCCGAGTTCCAGATGCCGGGGACGATCACCCACGGTCGCGCTCTGCTCACCGGGGCAGCGTAGCGAAGAAGCGAGGCACCGTTCCGGAGTCTGGCGCGCGGTGCACTGCCCGGCTCAGAGCTGCGGGACTGCGCCCCGGGGCTGCTGCAGCGTGTCGCGCGGGTACTGCCCGAAGCGGGACGCGTACGCCGCCGAGAACCGGCCGAGGTGCGCGAAGCCCCAGCGCAACGCCACGCTCGCCACCGTCAGGTCGCCCGCCGACGCGCGGCGGAGTTCCTCGTGCACGCGGTCCAGCCGGATCCCCCGCAGCAACGCGTTCGGCGCCGTTCCGACCTGCCGCTGGAACGCCTGCTGCAGCCCCCGGACGCTCAGGCCGACGTGCTCGGCGACGTCGGTCGTGGTCACGGGCGTGTGGGCGAAGGCGTGCATGAACTCCACGGCCTCGCGGACACGACCAGTGGCCCCCTGCGGCAGCGCGACGTCGGGGGCGATGGTCTCGTGCGGGAACGTGTCGAGGAACGCCAGCGCCGTCTCCCGCACGGTCTCGGCGAGGGCCAGCTCGGTCAGCGGCGCCGGGCCGAGCACGATCGCCGCGGCGCGCTGCACCCGGGCGTTCCAGGCGCGGAGGTCCTCGGGCCGGGGCGCTGCGGTGTGGTCGAACACGAGGGGGCCGGGCCGGGTGCCGTGCACCTCGGCGGCGACGCCCTCCAGGTACGTGCGGTCGAACTGCACGAGGCTCTGGCGGACGTCCTGCAGGTCGAACACGAAGGGACGCCGCACCGGGAACACCCGTGGGGTCCCCGGTGCGAAGTCGACCTCCTGGCGACCGACGTCGACGCGGCCGCCGCCGTCCGACGTCCACATCACGACGTACTCGTCGGGGACCTCGACCTCGCCCTGCATCCGCCCGTCGAACCGGGTGGAGCGGAAGGTCATCGATCCGTCGCCCACGACCTGGAACCGGTACGCGAACGGACGATCGGTCCGGGACGCCGAGAACCCCGTGCTCTCGTAGGCCTCTTCGTACAGTTGCACGGCCGCGTCGAGTCCGGCGCCGGACGTCTCGAACCGGATCCGGGGATCGGGGTCGACAGTCATCGCGCGAATCGTGACACGGTGTCCGGGAAACGCGACAATCGCCGACCCGTCATTGCGGTTTACGGCCCACGGAGTGCGCTGGGCGGACGACCGTTGCGACTCGGCCGATCGATGACGGCCGTGCTCCCGCTCAGTGCCGGGAGCGCAGCACCGTCCAGCGGTTCCGGTCGGCCACGCGTTCGTACCGCAGGTCGTCGACGACCATGCGGACGAGCGCGAGCCCGCGACCGCCCTCGGCGAAGTCGTCGGGCAGCACGGCGGCGTCGGGATCGACCGTCGCCGCGACCCCGTCGTCGGACAGCAGCGCCTGGAAGCGCTCGTCGCCGATCTCGAGCCGGAGCTCGCACGAGACACCGTCCGGGCGGGCGCCGTGCTCGATGACGTTCGAGGTGAGTTCGACCAGGGCGAGCTCGAGGGCCATCCGGTCCTCGGCGGCGACGGACGGCTCGTGCTGCCACACGCCTGCGAGGAAGTCGTGCACGGCGGACACGTCGTCCGGGGGGCACGCCAGTGCGAGCATGTGCTCGGCGACGGGGGCGGTCATCACCAGTCGGTCACCGCGGCGTCCCCGTCGGGGTACGTCCGCAGGATCTTGTCGATGTTGGAGAGCTTGAGCACCATCTGGACCTGTTCCGACGGCGCCGCGATGCGGAGGTCGCCGCCGGCCTGGCGTGCGGTCTTCAAGCTGCCGACCAGGGCGCCGAGGCCGGAGGAGTCCATGAACTCGACCCCGGAGAGCTCGACCACGAGCCGCGAACGCCCGTTGCCGACGATCTGGGCGACGGTCTCGCGGAAGGTGGGCGCGGAGACCATGTTGAGCCGGCCGCTGCACTCCAGGACGGCGGTGTCGGTCTCCGCCTCGTGTACGACGATGTCCATCTCGGTGGGTCTCCTCAGATCGGTGCGCCTTGCAACCAGCAACCTACCGGCTCAGCCCCTCAGTTGTGGGACCGGTTTCGCCGCGTCGCCGTCACCTGGACCACGACCGCTGCGGCCATCAGCGCTGTCATCACCCCGCCCATCGCCAGTGCGGTGCCGCCGAGGGCGCCGGCGAGCGGGGTTCCGAGACCGCCGATGCCGAAGGTCAGGCCGCCCTGCAGGGCAGCCGCCGTGCCCGGGTGCGCCGCGCCGACGTGCTGCGTGCGGGTCATCGCCGCCGGCAGGACGAAGCCCCACGCGGCCGTCACGACCGCGAGGGCGCACCACACCGGCACCGGCCCGAGCCCGAGGAGCGCCGACACCAGCACGGCGGTGGCTCCGACCGTCCCGACGACCAGGCCCAGGGTCAGCAGGGCGTCCTCGCTGAACCGCCCGACGAGCCGGCCGAACAACAGCGTCGTGACGATCATCATCGACGCGTTCGTGGCGAAGACGAGCGTGTACAGCCCCTCGGAGAACCCGAACTCCGACTGGAACACGAACGAGCTCGTCGCGATGTAGGCGAAGAACCCCACCGTCGAGAGCACCCCGCTCAGCACGTAGGCCCGGAACCGCGGGATCGCCAGGAGCTCGCGGATCCGCTGCCCGTTCGCCGCGAACCCGACGCCACCACGACGCTCCGGCGGCAGGGTCTCGCGGAACCGCAGGACCACCGCCACGAAGAACACGGCGCCGAGCACGGCCAGCACGACGAACATGAGCCGCCACGTGCCGACCGTCAGCACCGCTCCCCCGGCCAGCGGGGCCACCACGGGGCCGATCGCGTTGATGGCCGCGAGCGTGCCGAACACCTTCGCCATCCGGGTGCCGCTCGTCACGTCGGACACCATCGCCCGACCGGCCACGGCGCCCGCGGCTCCGGCGAGTCCCTGGGCGACGCGGGCCACCACCAGCGTCACGACGTCGGGGGCGAGCGCGCAGCCGACCGACGCCAGGGCGAACAGGGCGGTCCCGACGACGAGCATCGGCCGACGACCGATCCCGTCGCTCACCGGTCCGACGAGCAGCTGGCCGACCGCGAAGGCCACGAGGAACGCCGTGAGCGACAGCTGCACGGCGCCGGGCGTCGTGTCGAGGTCGCGCGCGACGGCCGGGAGTGCGGGGATGTACATGTCCGTCGCGAACGGCGAGACCCCGACGATGAGCGCCAGCGGCACGATCGGGGGCAGCACGGTCGTCGTCGGTCCCAGGCTGCGCTCCGTCGTCACCTCCGACACGCTACGCGTCCCCGAATCGATTCGACGGACACTTCGTGAGCAGCAACGGTCGGTTCGCGGTGCCGGAGGCGACCGTTCCTGCTCACGAAGTGGGGCCCGGGACGTGCGCGGGGACGGCGCCGCGAGCGGTCACGACACCCCGCTCACGTCCGCCGAGCGGTCGTGTTCCGTCGCTCGGCGACGGCGCAGCCGACGCCTCGTGACCACTCGGCAGGGGCTACCCGACGTGTCCTGACCGCTCGGGCCGACCGACGGCGCGAGGCGCGAGCGGTCACGACACCCCGCTCACGTCCGCCGAGCGGTCGTGTTCCGTCGCTCGGCGACGGCCCCGGCGACGCCTCGTGACCGCCCGGCCGGGGCCGCCCGACGAGTCCTGACCACTCGGCGGAGCGGCGACGCGAGGCGCGGCAGACGCTTCGTGACCACTGGGCGGTGCGGCCCGGGACGTGCGCGCGGACGGACGGGAGGCCCGGTGCCAGCTGGCACCGGGCCTCCTGTCCGTCGGTCGGGGGCGTCAGCCCGTGTTCTGCAGGCCGGCCGCGATCCCGTTGACGGTGAGCAGCAGGAGCCGGTGGTCGGCGTCCGTCGGGTTCGTGCTGCCGGACGTGCGGATGGCGCGCAGCGCACGGAGCTGCAGGTGCGACAGCGCGTCGACGTACGGGCTGCGGAGGCGCACGGCGCGGGCCAGGACGGGCCGGTCCTCGAGCACGTCGCTGCCGCCGGAGACGCGGAGCACCCAGTCGCGGGTGCGGACCATCTCGTCGAGCACCTTCGCGGCGAGGTCGTCGCGGTCGGCGAGCTCGAGGTACCGGCGGGCGATGTGCTCGTCGGTCTTCGCGAGTGACATCTCGACGTTCTTGATCATCGCGGCGAAGAGCGGCCACTCGGCGTACGCGGCGCGGAGCACGTCGACGTCACCGACGGCCTCGAGCGCGGAGCCGAGCCCGTACCAGCCGGCGAGGTTGATGCGCGCCTGCGTCCACGAGAACACCCACGGGATGGCGCGGAGGTCCTCCAGCGACTCCACCGACAGGCCACGACGGGCCGGGCGGGAGCCGAGGGGAAGCAGGCCGATCTCCTCCATCGGGGTGACCCGGGCGAACCAGGGCGCGAAGCCGTCGGCCTTGACCAAGTCGTAGAAGGCGACGCGCGAGACGTCGTCGAGCTGCTGGGCGAGGTCGGCGAACCGGGCGGCCGCGGCGGCGGTGCGCGCCTCGTTCGACGGCGTCGACGCGAACAGCGTCGCCGAGGCCATCTGCTCGAGGTGGCGGGCGGCGATGTCCTGGTCGCCGTACTGGGCGAAGATGACCTCGCCCTGCTCGGTGAGCTTGAGCCGACCGTCGATCGATCCCGGCGGCTGCGCGAGGACGGCCTCGTTGGCGGGACCGCCGCCGCGGCCGAGCGAACCGCCGCGGCCGTGGAACAGGGTCAGCTCGATGTCGTTGTCTCGGGCCCAGTCGGCGATGCGGGCCTGGGCGTCGTACAGCGCCAGGTTCGCGGACACCGGGCCGACGTCCTTCGACGAGTCGGAGTAGCCGAGCATGACCTCGAGTCGATGGCCGGTCGCGGCGAGGCGTCGCTGGAACGCCTCGGTGCGGACGGCCTCGTCGAGGATGTCGACGCTGGCGTGCAGGTCGGCGAAGGTCTCGAACAGCGGGATGACGTCGAGCACCGGCGCGGCCTCGGCGGACCCGAGCGCGGCGACCGCGAGTTCGTGCACGTTCGCCAGGTCCGCCGGGGACTGCGTGAAGGACACGATGTACCGGTTCGCCGCGCGGACGCCGTAGCGGGACTGCAGCCCGGCGATCGTGCGGAACACGGCGAGGACCTCTTCGGTGGTCTCGCTCAGTTCGCCACCGGCGCGGATCTCGGCCAGGGCCGTGCGGTGCACCTGCGAGTGCTGGCGGACCTCGAGCTCGGCCAGGTGGAACCCGAAGGTCTCGACCTGCCAGATCAGGTTCTGCAGCTCGCCGTTCGCCGGGCGGATCGCGCCGGCTGCGATGAGCGACGCCTGGATCGTGCGGAGGTCGGCCAGCAGCGCCTCGGGGCCGTCGTAGGCCAGCGGCGTGGTGCCGGTCCGGGTGGCGTCGATGCGCGCGGCGACGAACAGGAGCGCACGACGGTGGGTCTCGTTCGGTGCGCGGACGCCGATGCGCTCGGCGATGCCCGGGTCGAGGGACTCCTGCGCGGCGACGAGGGCGGTGAGGCCGGCGTCGGCGGGGGTGTCGCTCGCGTCGAGCGTCAGGGCGCTGCCGATGCGTGTGGTCGCGCGGGCGAGGCCGAGCAGGATGTGCTCCGCCGCGATCTCGGCGGCCTGGCGGGTGACGTCGGCCGTCACGTGCGGGTTGCCGTCACGGTCGCCGCCGATCCAGGTGCCGAACCGCACGAACGCGGGCGCGATCACGGAAGCGCGGCCGGCGTCGTCGCCCTGCAGCCGGTCGTCGAGCAGGCGGTACACCTGCGGGACGATCTCGAACAGGGTCTGGTCGAACACGCTCATCGCGGTACGGACCTCGTCGAGCGGGGTCGGCCGGGTGGTCCGGAGCGGCGAGGTGCGCAGGAGGGTCGTGATCTCCTCGAGCAGGCGGCGCTCGTTCTCGGCGCGGGCCGTCGCGTTGCGGGCGCGGTCGCGCTCGTCGATGAGGTCCGTGATGCGGCGGACACCCGTGGTGACCGCGCGGCGGCGGGCCTCGGTCGGGTGGGCCGTCAGCACCGGGTGGAACCGCAGGGTGCGGAGGCGTTCGGCGGCCTCGGCCTCGCCGACCTCGGCGACGAGCTCGGCGTAGGTGGCGGGGAACGAGTCGCCGGCCACACCACCGTCATCACCGCGCTGCCGGAGGACCCGCACGCGGTGGTGTTCCTCGGCCAGGTTGGTGAGGTGGAAGTAGGTGGTGAACGCCTGTGCCACGGCCTCGGCGCGTTCGGCCGACATGCCGGAGACGATCGCCTGGGCACGCGCTGCGCCCTCGGCGTGGTCGCCCTCGTAAGCGTCGATCACGGCGGCGCGCAACGACTCCACGTCGTGGAGCAGTTCGTCGCCCCCGTTCTCCCGCAGCACCCGGCCGAGGAGGTTGCCGAGGTACCGGACGTCGGCGCGCAGGTCACTGTCGACCGCACCGCTGACGTCGTCCCGCGCGCGCTCGTGGCGTGCAGATCCGTCGATCGCCGTCATGGAGTCCTTTCCGGGTCGTCCGGGAGGCTGGTCCCGGGTCCCAGCAGCGTATCGGCACCCGGGGGCGCATGACGTCGACCGTCCGGACGGACGCGGGGCGGGGTCCGGACGGACGCGGAGCAGGGTCCGGACGGACGCGGAGCAGGGTCCGGACGGACGCGGGGCAGGGTCCGGACGGACGCGGGGCAGGGTCCGGACGGACGCGGGGCAGGGTCCGGACGGACGCGGGGCAGGGTCCGCGCTGGCCTGCCTCGACGACACTCGCTGTGTGGTCAGGCCGTGACGGCGGCAACCGTCGTGTCCCCCGGCTCCTGACGGAACGGCGCACGGCGGGCATCGAGGCCGGCGAGCAGCCCTCGGTTCAGCTCGTAGGCGAGCTCGACCTCGGCGATCACCCGCTCCTGCTCATCAGCCGTCCAGGGCGCGGCGTCGAGCTGGGCCCGGTAGGTGTGCTCGAAGTCGCTCGGGTCGGCGACCTGGTCGAAGATGTAGAAGAGGACACCGTTCGTGTCGAACCCGAACCGCTCGGCCAGCACCTGCCCGATCACGTGCCCGCCGGACACGTCGCCGAGGTACCGCGTGTAGTGGTGCGCCACGAAGCCGCCGGGCCACTCCGCCGCGACCTCGTTGAGGCGTCGCACGTACGCGGTCGTCGCGGGCAGCGGACACACCAGCTCGGACCAGTCCGGGCCGATCAGGTACTCGAGGTCGGCACGGATCGCCGGCATCCGGGTGAGCTGCGCGGTGACGAACGGCGCCGCCACGGGGTGGTCGGCCATGCGTTCCGCCGCCCGCTCGAGTGCGTCGTACACGAAGGCGTACTGTCCGAGCAGGTCCGCGTAGTCGGCGACGTCGCAGTCGCCGCCGAGCAGGTCCTGCATGAAGCCGCTCGTGGCCGAGGCACCGTGCGAGCGCCGCGTGCGACGCCGCAGCAGCTCGGAGAACGGGATGACGGTCGAGTCCATGAGGTAAGGCTAACCTTAGTGATGCGCGCGTCAAGCAGGGATCACCCAGGTGACGCCGAACCCGCGAGAGGAAGCTCCCCCACGATGAGCTCGAAACCCAAACGCCCCCAGCACGTCTTCGTCGTCGACCGCACCGAACGGCTCTCGCCCCACATGGTGCGCGTGCACCTGGGCGGCTCGGCCTTCGAGGACTTCGTCGCCCAGGCCGACCCCGACCGACTCGGCTCGACCGACAAGTACGTCAAGCTCCTGCTCGCGAAGCCGTCGCTCGGACTGGTGCCGCCGTACGACCTCGAGGCCCTGCGCGAGACCCTGCCGAAGCACGACCGCCCCGCCCGCCGCACCTACACGGTGCGCGCGGTCGACCACACCACGCGGACCATCGCGATCGACTTCGTCGTCCACGGCGACGATGGCCTCGCCGGTCCCTGGGCAGCGTCCGCGCAGCCGGGCGATCGACTCGCCCTGTCCGGACCCGGTGGTGGCTACGCGCCCACCACGGACCCGGCGGTCACGCACGTGCTGCTCGGTGACGACAGCGCCCTGCCCGCGATCGGCGCCGCACTCGAGTCGATGCCCGACTCCGCCACCGGGGTCGCCCTGCTCGAGGTGGCCGGGCCCGCTGATGAGCAGGACCTCCGGCACCCGGTCGGGGTCGACCTGCGGTGGCTGCACCGGGACGCCACCGGCGCCCAGCCGGGCACGCTCCTGCTGGAGACGGCCCGCGGGCTGCCGCGTGCCTCCCGGCCGGTCCAGGTCTTCGCGCACGGCGAGCGGACCGCGATGAAGGCGATCCGTCGTCTGCTGCAGGACGACTGGGGGCTGGAGAAGCGCGAGATGTCGTTGTCGGCGTACTGGGCGCTCGGTCGCGGTGAGGACGAGTTCCAGGAGGAGAAGCGCGAGCCCGTCGGGGTGATCTTCACGGACTGACGGCGGCCTGCGTGCCCGTTCCTTCCCATGGTGGGCGCGATGGCTGGTGGGAACGGGCGTACCTGGTCGGAAGAACGCACCAGGTACGCCCGATTCGACCAGGTACGCCCGGCACGCCCGTTCTTGGTCGGTACACCCGGCGGCCGGGGCGGCCGGTTGTCGCAGGTATGCCCGTTCCTTCCCAGAACGCTCGCGATGGCTGGTGGGATCGGTCGTACCTGGTCGGAAGAACGGACCAGGTACACCCGATTCGACCAGGGACGCCCGGTTCGACCAGGGACGCCCGGCACGCCCAGCGCGCGCAGCGGCCGGGAGGCCGGGGCACGTCGGTGGGTCGGGCTAACGTTCGGCGCATGGTCACCTCCTCGTGCTGCGTGCCGGGTTGCGCACGCGTGCTCGCGGACGGGCTCGCGGGCGTCCCCCTGTGCGGCGCGCACGTCGCGTTCGTCGCCGACCTCGCGGCCGAACACCCGGGCATCGAGGACGCACTGCCCGGCCCGTGCCCGGCGTGCGGTTCGCGGATCGGGGTGCGGTACCCCTCGGGGATGGTGTGTGCCCGGTGCGAGTGGCGGTGGGGTGACGTGCCGGACGGCGACCTCGCTCCCCCTCGGGTCGACGTCGTCTACTACCTGCGGATGCGCGACGACTTCGGCGACCGCATCAAGATCGGCACGACGATGAACCCCCGGCAGCGGCTCGCGGCGATCCCGCACCAGGACTTGCTGGCGTTCGAGCGCGGTGACCGGACCCTCGAACGCCGACGGCACGCCACGTTCGCCGCCAGCCGGTACCCGGGTACCGAGTGGTTCCGGGTCACGCCGGAACTCCTGGCCCACGTGGACACCGTCGCTGCCGGGGTCGACGACCCGTGGGACCTGCACGCCCGGTGGACGAGCGAGGCGCTCGCGCTGCGGGGCTGACGCACGACCGAGCAGGCGGGGCGCCTGCTCAGCCGTCGGGGCGCTTGCTCAGGCGGCCTGCAGCATGCGGTCGGCGGTGCGGAGCGAGAGCGCCATGATCGTCAGCGCCGGGTTCGCGATGACCGCGCTCGGGAACACCGAGTTGTCGGCGATCCACAGGTTCGGGACGTCCCACGAGCGGCCGTCCTGGTCGACGACGGAGGTCTCGCGGTCCGTGCCCATCCGCGCGGTGCCGATGGTGTGCGCCGTGCGTTCGAGCACCCGGACGTCCTGGCCGCCAGCGGCCTCGACGATGGTCATCATCGTGCGGACCGCGTGGCGGCGGATCGCTTCCTCGTTCGACCCCGGGGTGAAGGACACCCGAGCACGCGGGACACCGTGCTCGTCGAGTTCGTCGCTCAGCTCGAGGCGGTTGTCGTCGTACGGCAGGCACTCGGCGTTGATGCCGACGCCGGCCGAGAACGGGTAGTCCTGCAGCGCCCGGACGAGCTCGGCACCGCGGAGTCCGCCGCCCCGGACCAGCGAGGTCGCGAAGGTCTGCGGCTGCACGCCCAGGCTCTGGATGAGGTAGCCGCCGGCGAAGTCGGCGTCCGCCGGTCGGACGAAGTCCTCGGTGATGATCGACGACGGGTACCCGCGGTACGAGCGCATCGACTCGTCGAACCGCGCCCACACCTGGGTGGCTCCGTGCGCGGTGAAGTTCCGGCCGACCTGCCCGCTGCCGTTCGCGACACCCGTGTGCAGCAGCAGTCGCGGCGTCTCGACACCACCCGCGGCGAGGACGAGGGTCCGGCAGCGCTGGCGGTGCTCGCGCCCTTCGGCGGTGTACAGGACCGCCTCGACCCGTCCCGCCGCGTCGAGCTCGATGCCGTGCACGAAGGACTCCGGACGGATCTCGGCACCGAACGCCACCGCGGCGGGCAGGTAGGTCGTGTCCATCGACACCTTCGAGCCGTTGCGGCAGCCCTGGTGGCACGAGCCGCAGGACACGCAGGCCTGGCGCAGCCCGTGGTGCTCCTGGTGCCGGTCCTCGGTCGTCAGGCCGACCGGGGCGTCGGTCGCGGTGATCCCGGCGGCCGCGGTGCCGCGCATCATCATGTCCGACGAGGCGTTCCGGGCCGGCGGGCGCATCCGGTAGCGGCGGGACGGGTCCCACGGGTAGTGCTCGGGGCCGGCGACGCCGACGTCGTGCTCGACCTGCTCGATCCAGCCGGTGAGTTCGGCGTGGCTGATGGGCCAGTCCTGCCCCGCGCCGCTCTCGGTCCGCAGGCGCAGGTCGTGCTCGCTCGGCCGCGGGGTGAACGCACCCCAGTGCAGCGTGGAGCCACCGACGCCCGTGCCGCTGTTGTTGGGGCCGAAGGCCGTCGGGGCTCCGCCGCCGCTCAGCCGCTCGTCCATCCAGTTGATGTCACCGGGGGCGGCGACCTCGTCCGGCACGTGGTCGCCGGGCTCGGTGTTGCGGCCGGCCTCGAGCGCGACGACCGTCAGGCCACGGCGGGCCAGCGATGCGAGGAGCGGTGCTCCCCCGGCCCCGGTGCCGACCACCACCACGTCGACGACGTCGTCCGTGCCGTACGTGCGTTGTCCGTCGAGTCTCATCGTGCAGCTCCGGTCGTCGGTGCGGTGTCGATCGTCGTGGCGGTGCCGGCGGGGGCCTCGGGTTCCCAGGCCTCGCGCTCGCCCGCCGCGAGCAGCTGGAAGCCCTGCTTGCGGACGCCGTCGCCGCCGTTCGCGTAGCCGTCGAAGTCGATGGCGGCCATGGTGGCGGGGTGTGCGAGCCAGTGCTTCACGAGGTCGACGCTGGCGTCCTCGAACCACGCGCGCAGCTGCTCGGCGTCGAGGTCGCCGTCGGCGCGGTACCGCCCGACAGCCACGGACTCGAGGGCCTGGTCGAGCACGCCGTCGCGGGCTGGTGCAGCGAGCACGTCGAGCGCGGCACGGTAGGCCTCGGCGTCCACCGGCAGGCCGTCCGGCCGCCAGCCGTCGCCGAGCCCCGCGGCCAGCTGCGCGTCGACCCGCAGCGCCAGGTCGACCTGGTCGCTGCCGGGCTGCGGGACGACGATCCGTGCGACGGCGCGCAGGGTGTCCAACTGCGTCGGCGTCAGCGCGTGGGGTGCGGCCGCCGGGTCGTCGGGCAGCGCGCGCTCGGCGAGCAGGCCGCGGGTCCGGGCGCTGACCCGCGGCGAGGCGATCACGCGGGCGTGCTCCACGGGGACGACCGGCGACCCCGTGACCCGGCGCTGCCAGAAGTCGCGGATGCGCTCGGCCACGGCCTCGGGCTGTTCCCACGGCAGCAGGTGGGCGGCGCCGTCGACGACGTGGAGCTCGCTGTTCGGCCAGTGCGGCAGGGTCAGGCGACGCTGGGCGTCGGCATCGAGGTCGCCGTCCTCGGCACCGGCGAGCACCAGGGCGGGCACGGGGTTCGGTGCGCCGTCCGACCAGTCCTCGCGGCTGCCGCGGGAGAGCCAGTCCGTCCAGGCGGCGGGGTCGGTCCGCTCGACGTCCTGCACCGCCGCGCTGTGGCGCGCGGGCGCCAGGGGTGCGGCGGTGTTGGCGGCGACGAACTCCTCGGCGTCCTCGGTGCCGATCGGGCCACCGGCAGCCCACGAGAGCATCGTCCAGCGGCGGTCGTCGTCCATCGGCTCGGGAGCGAGCGGGGACGCGGCGAGGAGCACCACGGCTCGCAGCCCGAACAGGCCGTTCGCGCCGGAGATCGTGCGGTCGGCCACCACCGTGGCGACCTTGCCGCCCATCGAGTGCCCGAGGAGCATCCACTCCGTCGAGCCGCTCGCCCCGATCGCGCGTTCCACCAGGACGGCCATCTCCTCGACGGTGGTGCCGGACGACGCCGGGCTGCGGCCGAAGCCGGGCAGGTCGATGCCGATCAGGTCGAGGTCGCCGAGGAGTTCGGCGCGCAGCAGCGCGAACTCCTCGGAACTCGCTCCGAGGGCGTGGAGACAGAAGACGGTGGTCACCATGTATACCTACCCGTCGCTCGCGACCGCTCCCAGCCGGGCCGTACCCCGCCGGGTCGTGCGTGTACCCCGATCGACGGCGTCACCGGGCGTACGCGTCGACGAACAGCGCGCCCCGGAGCTCGCGCAGGGTGTCCGCCAACCGGTCGACGGTCCGGCCGGAGATCCCCGAGACCTGGAGGTCGTACGGGCCGAGCGCGGGGAGCCGCCCGGTGCGGATGCGGACGACCTCCCACCCCACGGCGCGGACGGCGCGGTCCTTCTTCCGGTCGGTCTCCTGCCGCGGGCCGACGTGCTCGAGGCCGTGACGACCGGTGGAGTCGTACTCGATGGCGACGCGGAGCTCGGGCAGGATGATGTCCGGCCAGGCCTCGACGTGGTCGAAGAACGGGCGGTCGAGTCGGATGGCGGAGTGGTCGTAGGTGAACGCGAACCGCTCGGACAGCATGCCCCGGAGTTCGGCCTCGACCGCCGACGCCGTCGCCGGGGCGCAGACGCTCGTGAACGACTCACCCGACGGCAGCCGCGGGGTCTTCGGGCAGATCGTGCGGGGAACGGACTGAGCAGTCCGCCGTGGTGCACCACGGGCCGCCCCTGCCGAGCCGGCCGCGCTGGCGGACCCGGCGACGGGCCGACGGGACCGGGATCGGCTCGACGCGACGGCTCCGGCCGGGACCCCGCGCACCGGAGCGGCGGGCAGGGTCTGTCGTCCGGCACTCCGGACGACCCGCTGCGGCACGGGCACGGCCTGCGGCCAGTCCGACGGCAGCACCGGCCACCGCTGCGGCTGGGCCTGCACCGCGCACTCGGGGCACCAGACGGATCGCCGACGTTCACGGCCCGGGCGGGACCGCTGTTCTGACGGGGTCGCGACGAAGACGTGCCCGACGTCGCACTCCCAGGTGAGCAGGACCTCGGCCGCCGGGGGGACCTGGGTCAGGACGACGCCGTGGTTCCAGTCGGGGTGGTACTGCCGGATGAGCACCGGGTACGGAGCCCAGTCGGCGCGGAACTGTCCGACGGCGTACGGCACCGCTTCGCCGCGCGACCACTGTCGGCGGCGCCACCACGCATCGACGGGTTCGGCCACGCCCCCACGCTAGGAACGACCACCGACACCCGCCGCACCACGCGGCCAGCAGCGCGACCGACGCCACCGACACCCGCCGCACCACGCACTGCGACCGACACCCGCCGCACCACAAGCGAGCGACGCGACCGCTCAGGAGGCCAGCGCGTGCTTCACGTAGGCGACCAGGGCGTTCGCGTGCCCGTGCCCGAGGCCGTGCTCGGCCTTGAGCCACCCGACGACCTCCATGTGCTGGTGGTCGTCGAGCCGGTCGGCGACCAGGTCGAGCCACTCCTGCACCGGGCGCCCGTACGTCGCCTCGATGCTCGGGAAGTACGACGCCGGACCCTTCACCTTGGTGCCGTCCGCCGGGGGCACCGGGGCGGTCACACGATGCGCTGTCATGGCGCAACGGTAGCGCTCCGTCGGCCGTCACGGAACGTCACGCAGGACACCGTTCTGTGACGCCGCGTTGCGCCGGATGGCCGGGTGTTGCGCCGCGTGGCGGGGTGTTGCGCGAGGCGTTGTCGGCGCCGCCCGGGCCTCCTACGGTCGCGACATGACCGACACCACCAGGGCCCCGCAGTGGGAGGCGACCAGCGTCGACGACGCGGGCCGGACGACCGGGGCGAGCCGCGCCTCCAGGCCGGAGACCGCGACCATCGACGCTGCCGGACACGCCGCACTCGACCGTTCCGTCGTGCCGTTGCGGCACCCGCTGCGGTGGATCGCCGCGGCCCTCGTGCTCGTCGTGCTGCTGAACTTCGGCGAGACGCTGTTCACGAACGAGCAGTGGGGCTGGCCGGCCGTCGGCAAGTGGCTGTTCAGTCCGGCGGTCCTGACCGGCCTGCAGCTGACGCTCACCGCCACCGCGCTGAGCGCCGTGATCAGCTTCGCCGGCGGGATCCTGGTGGCCATCGCCCGGCTGTCGCACAACCCGGTGCTGTCCGGGCTGGCGTGGGGGTACGTGTGGCTGTTCCGGTCGGTGCCGCTCATCCTGGTGCTCGTCTTCCTGTACAACCTCGGGTCGCTGTACCCGACCATCGGCATCGGGATCCCCTTCGGGCCGCAGCTCGAGGTGCCGACCGCGAACCTGCTCGGGGACCTGGCGATCGGGGTCATCGGGCTGAGCCTCAGTGAGATCGCCTACGCGTCCGAGATCGTCCGCGCCGGGGTGCTCGCCGTCGACCACGGCCAGCACGAGGCCGCGCAGGCGCTCGGGCTCCCCCGTCGCCGGCAGTTCTTGCGGGTGATCATGCCGCAGGCGCTGCGGTCGATCGTCCCGGCGTTCGTGAACCAGGTCGTCGGCCTGCTGAAGGCCTCGTCGCTGCTGTTCTACGTGTCGCTGCTCGACCTGTTCGGCGTGGTGCAGAACCTGTCGAGCACGTACCCGGGCGACATCATCCCGCTGCTCGTCGTCGCCACCATCTGGTACCTCGTACTCACCAGCGCGGTCTCGATCGTGCAGTACTACGTCGAGCGGTGGACGGCCCGCGGGTCGGTCCGTGCGCTGCCGCCGACACCGTGGCAGCGGGTGCGGAGCGCGCTGCGGGGCGGCGGGACCGGACGTGGTCCGGGACGGCCTGGAGGCGCGGGTCGCCGCACACAGGCAGCCGCCGCCGAGCGCGCGGTCGCGTCCGGGTCCGCTTCCACCGTCGACGACAGGAGCATCTGATGAGCGCCGCCATCGCGATCCACGGAGCCGTCAAGGCGTTCGGGGACAGCGTCGTCATCGACGGCATCGACCTGTCGCTGCCGTCCGGCAGCGTGACCGTCGTCCTCGGCCCCTCCGGTTCCGGCAAGTCCACGCTGCTCCGGGCGATCAACCACCTCGAACCGCTCGACCGCGGGGTCGTCACCGTCGGCGACGAGCCCATCGGGGTCCGCCTGCGCACCGGCCGCGACGGGGTCCCCCGCTGGAAGGAGCTGCCCGAGCGGCACATCCTGCGGCAGCGTGCCCGGATCGGGTTCGTGTTCCAGCATTTCAACCTTTTCCCGCACCTCACCGCGCTCGAGAACGTCGCCGAGGGGCCGATCGCCGCCGGGGTCCCCGTCGCCACGGCCCGAGCCCGGGCACGGACCCTGCTCGATCGGGTCGGACTCGGCGACCGCGGCGCGGCCCGCCCCCGGCAGTTGTCCGGCGGGCAGCAGCAGCGGGTCGCGATCGCCCGGGCCCTGGCGCTCGAGCCGTCGGTGGTCCTGCTCGACGAGCCGACCTCGGCGCTCGACCCGGAGCTCGTCGGCGAGGTGCTCGGCGTCATCCGGTCCCTCGCCGAGTCCGGCACGACGCTCGTCATCGTCACGCACGAGATCGCCTTCGCCCGCGAGGTCGCCGACCACGTCGTGTTCCTCGACCACGGGCGGGTCGTCGAGCAGGGGCCGCCGGCCCAGGTGCTCGACCACCCGCAGCACACCCGCACGCGCGACTTCCTGTCCCGCGTCCGCTGACCCCCGACCCCCGATCCCCGCACGCACCCCAAGGAGAACCATGTCCACGATCACCCCCGCCCGCTGGCGCAACCGCGCCGGCTTCCTCGTCCTCGCAGCCGGCGTCGTCGTCGCCCTCGCCGGGTGCTCCGCGGGCGCTTCCGCCGACACGAGCGGCGCACCCGACGGCTCCGTCACCATCGGCGCCGCCTCGAACGGTGCGGCGAAGGAGACGACCGTCGAGGTCACCGAGGACACGAAGCTGCACGACGCGCTCCCCGCCGCGGTCCGGAAGTCCGGCAAGCTCACGATCGGCGTGGGGGCCCTGCCCGCCGGGTTCCCGCCGCTCGCCTTCACCGGTGACGACCAGAAGACGATCACCGGTTCGGAGCCCGACCTCGGACGGCTCGTCGCAGCGAAGCTCGGGCTGCGCGCGGACGTGCAGAACGCCACGTGGGACAACCTGTTCGTCGGCATCGACAGCGGCAAGTACGACGCCGGGTTCTCGAACGTCACGGTGACCGAGGAGCGCAAGGAGAAGTACGACTTCGCCTCGTACCGGCAGGACAACCTGGCGTTCCAGGTGCTGGCGTCGAGCTCGCTGCGCTTCGACGGCGACCCGTCCGTGCTCGCCGGGAAGACCCTGTCCGTGAGTTCCGGCACGAACCAGGAGAACATCCTGCTCGAGTGGCAGAAGGAGCTCCGGGCGAAGGGCGAGGACTTCACGATCAAGTACTACCCGGACGGCAACGCGATCAAGCTCGCGCTCGACTCGGGCAAGATCGACGCGTACTTCGGCCCGAACCCGACGATCGCGTACCAGAACACGCAGAGCAAGGGCACCGCGAAGCCGACGAAGACGGCGGGCACGTACTCCGGCGCCGGCTCGTCACTGCAGGGGCTCATCGCCGCGACGACGAAGCAGGGCAGCGGGATCGCGAAGCCCGTCGCGGCGGCGATCAACGAGCTCATCGAGGACGGCACCTACGCGAAGTGGCTCGCGGCCTACAACCTGTCGAACGAGGCCGTGAAGACGTCCGAGGTGAACCCCGAGGGTCTGCCGCTCGACAACAGCTGAGGTGTGCCGTGACACCCCCGTGGCCGTTGGGGTCGCGGGGGTGTCGTGCGTGCGGGGCGCACCCGATGCGTGGGCAACGAACGACGTCCCACCCGTCGAACGACAGGTGGGACGTCGGAACATGCGCACGCAGCGAGCTATCGCGCAGCCAGAGCGGACTCCCCCTCGACGACAGGCGCCGCCCACTCGGCAGCGAGCAACTCGTACGAGCGCACCCGGGCGTCGTGGTCGTGCGCGATCGTCGTGACGAGCAACTCGTCCGCTCCCGTGACCCGCCGGAGCGTCTCGAGCCGTTCCGCGACGTGTGCCGGGTCGCCGACGAACCTCGTCGCGAGCCGGTCCGCCACCGACGCCTCGGCCTCAGCGGGGAGCCGCAGCTCCCGAGCCTGGTCCGGGGTGGGGTACTCGATCGCCCCGACGCCGGAGCGGATCGAGTGCACCCACTGGGCGTACCCGAGCCCGAGCTCGTCCGCCTCGGCCGCGGTCGGCGCCACGAGCACGTCGGCCGACACGATGACGTGCGGCGCGTCGAGCACACCCGGGCGGAACGCGTCGCGGTAGGCCTGCACCGAAGCCAGGACCGTGCCCGGGGACGTGTGGTAGTTCGCGCCGTACGGCAGCCCGAGCGCGCCGGCGATCCGGGCACTCTCGCCGCCGGTGGAGCCGTGGATCCACAGCTCGACGGGTGCGCCGGAGGCCGGGGGCGCCTCGACGACAGCATCGTCCCGCGACCACGTGCCGGCGAACAGCCCGCGGATCAGGTCGAGTTCGCCCTCGAACCGGTCGACGTCCCCGGGCACTCGGCCGAGCAGTTCACCCTGCAGCGCGAACCTGCTGCCCGGCGCGATGCGGAACTCGAACGGCGCGGGGACGAGCAGGCCGTCGACGACCCGGTCGGTCCGCGGGGCGAGCGACGGCGGCTTCGGGGCGCCCGGTGCTGGTGCTCCTGAGCGGCCGAGCCCGAGGTCGATGCGCGGCCCGTACAGCGCGGCGAGCGTGCCGAAGGTCTCGGCGATCTGCAGCCCGCGGGTGTTGCCGACGAGTGTCGCGGCGCTGCCGACGCGGATCGAACTGGTGGCAGCGGCGACCGCACCGATGACGACGGTCGGTGCGCTGCCGGCCACGCCGGGGTTGAGGTGGTGCTCGGCGAGCCAGTAGCGGGCGTACCCGGCACGTTCCGCGGCGACGGCCAGGTCGACCGTGTTCGCCAGGGCCTCGGCGGGGGTCGACCCGCTGCTCACCGGGACGAGGTCGAGGACGGAGAGCGGGACCCGGCTCATGCGAGCACCCGCTGCCGGTCGAGGACCCGTCCGGGCAGGTCGAGCGTCTGGCGGAGCGTCGCACCCTCGTCGTACGACTGGCGGTACACGCCGCGCTCCTGCAGCAGCGGGACGACCCGGTCGACGAACTCGTCGAGCCCGTACGGGTTGGTGTGCGGCACGACGACGAACCCGTCGGTGGCGCGCTCCTGCACGTACCGGTCGATCTCGGCGGCGATGTGTGCGGGCGTGCCGACGAAGCCGCCACGGGTCGAGGCGCGGATGACCAGGTCACGGATCGACAGGTGTTCGGCCGCGGCGAGGTCACGCCACGACTGCACCAGCGCGGGGACGTCGCGGGTGTGACGGACGCGGCCACGGGTGATGTCGGCGCCCTCCAGGTCCGGCTCGATCGAGGGCAACGGCCCGTCGACGTCGTACGACGACAGATCGCGGTTCCACACCTGTTCGAGGAACGCGATCGCCGTCGCCGGGCTGACCTGGGCGCGGCGGATCGCCCGGGAACGTTCCTCGGCCTCGTCCGCCGTGTCGCCGAGCACGAAGGTCGCGCCGGGCAGGATCAGCAGCTCGTCCTTCGACCGTCCGACCCGTTCGAGTCGCTCGGTCACGTCGCGGTAGAACGACTGCGCGTCGTCGAACTCGGTGTGCAGCGAGAAGACCACCTCGGCGTGCCCGGCGGCGAGGTCGCGGCCCTCGTCGGAGTCGCCGGCCTGCACGATCACGGGGTGCCGCTGGGGGCTGCGCGGCACCGGGAACGTGCCGGTCACGTCGAACTGCGGACCGTGGTGGTCGACGTCGTGGATGCGGGAGCGGTCGGCGAAGGCGCCGGCGGCCAGGGTCCCGGCGGCGCCCGACCCGTTCGCCACGATCGCGTCCGACTCCCACGAGTCCCAGAGCTCGCGCGACAGCTCCACGAACTCGGCGGCTCGCGTGTACCGGTCGGCGTGGTCGAGGAATCCCCCACGGCGGAAGTTCGCGCCGTGGAACGCGTCCGAGCTCGTCACGACGTTCCAGCCGGCACGGCCGTCGGTCAGGTGGTCGAGCGTGGCGAGCTGCTTCGCGAGTTCGACGGGCTCGTTGAAGGTCGTCTGCAGCGTGCCGACGAGCCCGATGTGATCGGTGACGCCGGCCAGCGCGGCCAGGATCGCGAGCGTGTTCGGGCGCCCGACGACGTCGAGGTCGTGGATGCGTCCCTTCTGCTCGCGGAGCCGCAGCCCTTCGGCGAGGAACAGGAAGTCGAAGCACCCCCGCTCGGCGTTCCGGGCGAAGTGCTCGAACGACGAGAACGCGATCTGGCTCTCGGCGCGGTCGTCGCTCCAGACGGTGGTGTTGTTGACGCCCGGGAAGTGGGCGGCGAGGTGGACCTGACGCTTGACGCTCATGCTGAGACCCCCGAGGAGACGGAACCGACACCGGTGACGGCAGGACGCGCGTACCGGCTGACCGCCGGCGCGATGCCGAGCCGCGTGCGCAGGTCGGCGGTGGGACGGGACGCCACGTCGGCGCGGAGCCCCGCGGTGACGAGCGCCGGGACGAGCTGCCGCGCGATGGCGGTCGAGTCGATCGGGATGCGCAGCGGACGGAGCCGGACGCCGGCGTACCCGAGGGCCCGCAGGTCCGCGATCCGTGCCACCAGGTCCGGCACCGTCGTCGCGAGGACGGACGTGTCCGACCCGGAGCCGACGGCGTACTGGCCGCCGGCGGCCGCGTCGAGTGCGGCGAGCTCGTCGGCGGCGGCTGCCGGCGACGACCCGATGAGCACCGCGAGGTCCGCGAGGACGGGACGACGGAGGTCGGACCCGGCCGCCTGCTCGGCGTCACGGACGAGTGCCAGCGCACCCCGATCCTCCAGGCCGTCGAAGCCGGGCGTGACCAGCACGACGTCCGCGGCGTCCACCGCGAACGCCGCCGCGTCGGAGCGGTGCGCGAGCGAGAAGACCGGCGGGCGCCCCTGCGGCGACCGCGGCACGATCGACGCGCCGTGCACCGACACGAACGAGCCGGAGAACGCCGCGTCGTGGATGCGGTCGCGGTCGATGAAGCGGCCGGTCGCGACGTCGCGGATGATCGCGTCGTCGTCCCAGCTGTCCCAGAGGCGGGAGACGACCTCGGCGGCCTCGCGGGCCTCGTCGAACAGCGTGGCAGCGTCGTCGCCGCCGGGGCGGCGGCCGAACAGCGCGGCCTCGCGGGTCGTCGGGCTCACCTGGATCCGCCATCCGGCCCGCCCCAGCGAGACGTGGTCGAGGGTCTGGAGGCCCGTGGCGACGTGGAACGGTTCGGTGTGCGTGACCGAGACGGTCGGCACCAGACCGATCGCGCGGGTCGCGGGGGCGACCGCGCTCGCGACCAGGAGGGCGTCGAGGCGGCCGACGACGGTCGACGTGTCGAGGTCGCCGTCGGGGTCGGTGGGGCCGGCGGTGAAGGAGTCCTCGAGGGTGACGGCGTCGACGCCGAGCCGGTCCTGCTCGACGACGACGTCGCGCCAGTGCCGGAGGCTCGTGAGGCGCTGCGCTGCCGGGCCTGCGGCGCGCCAGGCGGCGGGGTGCCAGCCGGCGCCCTGCAGCGCGGTGACGAGGGTGATGCGGTCGGGCACGGTCATGGGGCGACGCTAGGACGGTTCGGCCGGGCGGCGAAGTGGTGTTGCGGAACGTGACCGACGGTGTCGCCGTGTGACGCGCCTCGCACCGTGCGAGGATCGCCGGATGGCCTCGTCGTTCCTGACCCACGCGGAAGTGGTGGTCGACCCCGCGGTCCCGATCGAGTCGTGGGGGCTGTCGCCCGAAGGTCGCGTCCGGGCCGCCGCCGCACACCGGCTCTCATGGACACCGGGCTCCCGGCGGATCGTCTCGAGCACCGAGCGCAAGGCCGTCGAGACCGCCGACCTGCTCGCCAGCGCCGTCGGACTGCCGGTCGAGCACGACCCGCTGCTGGGCGAGATCGACCGGAGCGCGACCGGCTACCTGCCGCCGTCCGAGTTCGAGGCCGTCGTCGACGCGTTCTTCGCTGCACCCGAGCAGTCGGTCCGCGGCTGGGAGCGGGCGATCGACGCCCAGGAGCGAATCGTCGCGGCCGTCCGCCGGCACTGCGCCACCGGCGACGTCACGATCGTGTCGCACGGCGCGGTCGGCGCACTGCTCCTGGCCCACCTGCGCGGCGTCCCGATCACGCGCGCGCTCGACCAGCCCGGCATGGGCAGCGTCTTCCGCCTCGACGCGCCCGCCTGGCGGGCGACCAGCGGCTGGCGACGCGTCCCCGCGACCTGACGGGAGGCGCGGGGCGGGGCCGCCACGGGCCTCCCGTCCGCCGCCTGCGCGACCCGACCGCCCCGCCCGTCAGACCACGCGCGTCGCGCCCGTCACGGGGCCGGGGGCGGCGTCCTCGTCGTCGGCGTCGTGCAGGGTGCGCTCGGCCTGCCCGAGCAGGTGGTGCACGGCGAGGCCGATCGAGCGCGCACCGACGACCGCGACGAGCACGCTCAGCAGCGCCAGCAACGCGGTGGTGGGGATCCAGGCGGACGGCAGCGCGAGTGCCCGGAACCACTCCACCGCGGCGGTGGCGACCGCGGCGGCCGGGAACACGAACGACCAGAACCCGAGCGAGAACGCCAGGCGGACGTACCGCGGCAGCAGGGCCAGCTGCACGAGGACCATCAGGACGCCGAGGCCCGCGATGGCCTGCACGGGCAGGGTCACAGCACCGTCGGTGAGGGCGAACACCGACAGGGTGGCGACCGCCGGCGGCGCGACCAGGATCGCCATCGTCGGCACGAGCGGCCCCGGCAGCGCCGGTCGGAACGCCAGCCGGATGAGCAGCAGGCCGGTCATGACGCCCCAGAAGAACACGCCGACGCCGAGGGCCGGCCAGGACAGCCAGCCGACGCCGACCTCGTGCGTGGCGACCGAGGCGACCAGGGCCGCGGCGACGGTCGGCAGCAGGTAGCCGCCGTGCACGGACTCCAGGGCGAGTCGACCCTCGAACCAGGTGCTCAGCAGCCAGGCGGCGAACCCGGCCGCGGTGGCCACGGCGGCGAGTACGACGACCTGCCCGGCGACGGGGGCGAACCGCGCCAGGTCGACGCCGAGCAGCATCGCGGTCGCGGGCACGAGCGCGGCGATCGGCCCCTGCGCCGGGTGGCGGAGCTGGTCGATCAGCCGTTCGCTGACGCGTGCGCCCCGGACGGCGTGCGCACCGAGCAGCCACACCCACGCTACGGCGGCGATCGCCCAGAACACCTGCGGCACCACGGTGGGCAGGTGCAGCACGGGGGCGGCGTACGACCACGTCTCGGCGAAGCCGGCGAGGCCGAACGGGACGGCGAGGGTGTTGAGCGGGACGCGGGAGGTGGGTCGTGGCATGGCTCCCCCATTCTCGTGGACGGGTCGGCTGCGCCGGTGCGCGGCTGGGGCCGTGCGCGCCCGCGGGCCGTGCGTGCTCGGCGGGGCGTGCGTGCTCCGCGGTCAGGCTGCGGGCAGCTGCTCGCCCGCCTCGATCGCCACGTCGAGCCGGTTCTCGGCGGGCGGCAGCGGGCAGGTCGCGTGCGGGGTGTACGCGCACGGCAGGTTCGTCGCCCGGTTGAAGTCGATGCGGGTGGCACCGTCTGCATCCGGTGCGGCGATGTCGAGACTCCGGTTCGCCGCGTACGTCGTGACCCCGCTCGTGCGGTCGGTGAACAGCACGTGCAGGCCGCCGGCGTGCCCGTTGAACGCCAGGAGCGACCGCGGCCCGTCGAGGTCGAACGCCAGGACGCCGGGGGCCTCGTACACGTGCAGCAGGCCGTCGACGACGCTGCCGACGGTGACCTCACGCGGGGTGTCGAACGGCTCGAAGTGCGCGTCCACGACGAAGCGCTCAGCGGGGGCGTACGCCGGGGTGCCGCGGTACTCGACGCGGGTCGGGTTCGATGGGTGCCGCGGGCGCAGCAGGTCACTGCCGCCGCGCCGGGCGACCTCGATCACCACGGTCTCGTCGCCGTCGCGCCACACCACGTTCGTGCTCGAGCGCTCCGGCAGCGGGCCGAACCGGTGCGTCCCGGTGACCGGCTGTCCGTCGACCTCGATCGTCTCGTCGTCGGCCAGTGCGACCACCGGGCCGTCCTCGTCCGTCGACCAGCTGCCCGGGGCGTCCTCGAACCGTTCCGGCGTCGCGGTGAGCCAACGGATGCTCGTGATCGCGAGGAAGCCGTGTTCGCTCGCCCGGGCCTGCTCGTGGTCGTCTTGCCAAGCGGTCCACGCTTCGGCGAAGGTCGGTGCGGCCGGGGGCGTCGGGTTCGTCGTGGTGGTGTCGCTCGTCGGGGTCGTCGTGCTCATGGGTCGACCGTACGACGCGTGGCCCGGTGGCGCGACGCGGAACGTAACGGGCCGGAACCCTCGTGGCAGAGTGGCACTGCAGCGCACCGCGAAGCCTCGCGCGCGGCCCCCGACTCCCGACAGTCCGCACCCATCGAGAGGAAGGCAGCGCATGCCCTTCGAGAACACCGACCGTATCCAGGCCACCACGGCCGGATCGCTCCCCCGCACCCCCGAGCTCATCGCCGCGAACGCCGCACGGCCCGTGGCGGCCGACGGTTTCACGCTCGAGACCACCGACGAGGTCCGAGCCCTGACGAGCGCGGCCGTCGACGACGTCGTCGCACGGCAGAGCGCGCTCGGCATCACGCAGCCCGGTGACGGCGAGTTCGGCAAGGCGATGTCGAACAGCGTCGACTACGGCGCCTGGTGGGGCTACTCGTTCCAGCGCGTCAGCGGCCTGAGCCTGACCGACGAGAACATCTTCTCGCAGCAGCCGGTCCGCTCGAGCCCGGGGAACATCCGGCTCACGAGCTTCCCGGACCGCCGCGACTGGACGATCTTCCACGACGCCTACACCGACCCCGAGTCGGGCATCGGCACGGGCAAGAACGCCACCGCGTTCCCGACGACCACCGGCCCGATCACGTACACCGGCCACGAGGCCGCGGCCACCGACGCCGCGAACCTCAAGCACGCGGTCGAGGCCGCCGGCGCGGACAACGGCTTCATCACGGCGCTCTCCCCCGGCTCCGCCGCCCGCATCGCGAACGAGTACTACGCGACGGAGGAAGAACACATCTGGGCGTGGGCCGACGCCCTGCGCGAGGAGTACACGACGATCCTCGACGCCGGCCTCGTGCTGCAGATCGACGACCCCTCGATCGCCGAGAACTGGGACCAGATCAACCCCGAGCCGAGCATCGAGGACTACCGCGCCTTCACCCGCATCCGTGTCGAGGCGCTCAACCATGCGCTGCGGGGCCTCGACACCAGCCGCGTGCGCTTCCACCTGTGCTGGGGTTCCTGGCACGGCCCGCACACCACCGACATCGAGCTCCGCCACATCGTCGACCTGATGCTCGACATCGACGCCGGCGCGTACTCGTTCGAGGCTGCGAACGCCCGTCACGAGCACGAGTGGACCGTCTGGCAGGACGTCGCCCTGCCCGAGGGCAAGGTCATCGTCCCGGGCGTCGTCGGCCACGCCACGAACGTCGTCGAGCACCCCGATCTCGTCGCGCAGCGCATCGAGCGGTTCGCCTCGGTGGTCGGGCGTGAGTGCGTCATCGCCGGCACCGACTGCGGCCTCGGCGGCCGCGTGCACCCGCAGATCGCCGCGGCGAAGCTCGAGTCCCTCGGCGAGGGTGCCCGGCGCGCGAGCGCGAAGCTCTTCTAGCCGCCCGTTCCTTCCCAGAACAGCTGCGATACCGGGCGAGATCGGGCGTACCTGCCAAGAAGAACACGGCAGGTACGCCCGGTTCCGCTAGGTACGCCCGGTTCGGGCAGGTACGCCCGTTTCCGCCAGGCACGCCCGGATCGGGCAGGTACGCCCGTTTCCGCCAGGTACGCCCGGTTCGGGCAGGTACGCCCGGTTCGGGCAGGTACGCCCGGATTCGGACGCGCGCACGGACGGACGGGAGGCCCGGTGCCAGCTGGCACCGGGCCTCCAGGCCGTCAGCGGATGCGTCTACCGACGCGAGCGGCCGAGCACGACCGCCGCGCCCGCAGCCGCGACGCCGAGCCAGACGAGGGGGCGCGTGACGCGCCGTCGCTTCGCGACCCAGCCGCCGTTCGTCGCGTTCGCGGCGTCGGCGGGGGCGTAGAGGTTGCCGTCGGTCGGCGCGCCCTCGCCACGGAGCGCGAACGTCTCCACCATCGGCTTCGTGATCTTGTGGAACAGGCCCGGGAACACGTACTGCAACGGGACGAGCGATGCCTGGATCCGTCCGACGAAGCGGTAGCGCTTGGGGTGCGTGGCGGCCTGCACGACGGCACGGCCGGCTCGCTCGACCGAGACGGTGGGCGGCAGCGGGTGCGAGGTCTTGCCGGTGTAGTTGGCACCGTTCTGGTAGATCGGGGTGTCGATCGTGGACGGCAGCAGCGCGGTGAACTTGATGCCGGTGCCCGCGAACTCGTCACCGAGCACGTCGACCAGGCCGAGCGCAGCGTGCTTGCTCGTCACGTACGCCGACTGGTACGGCGCCGAGAGCAGCGACTGGATCGAGCCGACGAGCACGTAGGTGCCCTTCCCGCGCTGCTTCCAGTGCGGCAGCAGGTGCGTGATGGCGTTGAGGTGCCCGTACAGGTTCGTGTCGACGACGCGCTTGAACGCCTCGGTGGGCGTCTGCTCGAACAGGCCGTAGACGAACAGGGCCGCGTTGCCGACGAAGACGTCGATGCGACCGAAGCGGGTCGTCACCGTGCCGATGAGGTCCTTGACCTGGTGCTCGTCGGCGACGTCGGTCGGGATCGCGATCGCCTCGGCGCCGAGCTTCCGGCACTCGGCTGCTGCGGCCTCGAGCGAGTCGTGCCCGCGTGCGGCGAGCGCGAGTGTGGCGCCCTGCCGGGCGAACTCGTGTGCGGCGGCCCTCCCGATGCCGCTCGATGCTCCGGTGATGACGACGATCTTCCCGCGGTACCGATGTCCCATGTGTCCTTGGTACCCGGCCGTGGTCCGTTCCCGCACAGCCGGGTCGTACCCCTGCACGCGGTGCGAAGATGGAGCATGCGCAAGGACGACCTGACCGTCGACGAAGCCGCGGTCATCGCCGAGCACGCCCGCGCCGGTGTCCTCGACGTCGACGACCCCGAGGTGCGGAAGGTCGTCGAGCAGGCGAACCGGGTGCTGGTCCGTGCACAGATGTGGGGCGAGGAGCGGAGCCCGAAGCTGCGGCGTCGCCGACGGCTCATCGCGGTCGGCGCCCTCGTGATGGTGCTCGTCTGGGTCGCGGGGTTGCTCGTGCCGCTGGCGATGCGGTTCGGCTGACGGGTGCGTCCCGCGGACGAAGCGGGATGTGGGCCTGTTCAGGTGCGGCCGGATGGTGCATGATCCGACGACCACACCACCATCGCGCTGCAGGGAGCACGACATGGACCAGCACATCGATCGACGGCGCTTCATGACGCTCGGACTCGCCGGAGCCGCGACGACCGCCCTCGGCGCGACGGCGATCCCGGACGGCTCGGCACAGGCCGTGACCGGAGCTGCGGCGCCGACCGCTGCGCCCGTGCTGCTCGCCGCCGACGAGTTCGACGGCCCGGCCGGCAGCGCGCCGAACCCGGGGATCTGGCGGTACGACCTGGGCCCCGGCGGCTGGGGCAACGCGGAGCTGCAGACCTACACGGACTCGCGGCGGAACGCGGCGCTCGACGGTGCCGGCAACCTCGTGATCACCGCACACCGCGAGGCCGACGGCTCGTACTCGTCGGCTCGGCTGAAGTCCGAGAGCACCTACACCGCGCAGTACGGCCGCATCGAGGCGCGGATCCGCATCCCCCGCGGCCAGGGCATCTGGCCGGCGTTCTGGATGCTCGGCGCGGACATCGGGCAGGTCGGCTGGCCGGCGTGCGGGGAGATCGACGTCATGGAGAACGTCGGGTACGAGCCGGGGATCGTGCACGGCACGGTGCACGGGCCCGGGTACTCCGGCGCGCAGGGCATCTCGGCGGCGTACACGAACCCGTCCGGAGCAGCGTTCGCCGACGACTTCCACGTGTACGGGGTCGACTGGCGCCCCGGCTCGATCACCTGGACGGTCGACGGCGTCGCGTACCGGACGGTCACCCGGGCCGACGTCGGCTCGGCCCCGTGGGTGTTCGACAAGCCGTTCTTCGTGATCCTCAACGTCGCGGTCGGCGGGAACTGGCCGGGTTCGCCCGACGCCTCGACACGGTTCCCGCAGCAGATGACCATCGACTGGCTGCGGGTCCACCAGAACGCCTAGCCGGGGATCGCCGAAGCGGACGAGCGTCAGGGACGGCGGTTCGCCCGGGCGACGAGCCACAGGTACGTGCTGTGCCCGACCAGGGCGAGTCCGAAGAACACCGCGGCGACCGCGTAGACCCGGTCGAGCTTGCCCTGCCCGATCACGAGCATCACGACGCAGAACGCGACGGCGATCGCGAGGACACCGACCTGCACGGTCGACCAGATCCGTCGGAAGCGCGGCATGCCCGTCTCGTTCACACCACCCATTCTGCCCGATGCCGTCAGTGCTTCTCCGGGTCGTGGCCCCAGTTCATGAGCGAGTACCGCCAGGGGGTGTCGTGCACGTCGCCGTCGGGACGCTGCTCCGAGTGCCGGGCGACGTAGCCGACGACCTTCCGCATGTGCGCCAGGTCGTCGTCGGTGCGGTCGGCCTTGTGCTTCTCGAGGATGCGGATGATGTGTCGGCCGCTCTCGTGCCCGGTCGACTCGCCGCCACCCGAGGGCTTCTGCCCGACGGACTTCGACTCGTCGGTGTCGAGCCACTTCCGCAACTCGGTGGCGGTCATGTTTACCGCGTCGTCGAAGTCGGCTCGGGTCTGCTCGTCGTCGTGCTCGCTCATGCCGTCGAGCAAACCCGGCGGTGCTGGACGACTGCGCAGGGCGGATGCGCCTCCGACCGCGCCCAGCCCCTCGCGCGTTTCCTGACCGAGCGAACCCCGCACCCGAACAGAAAGAGGCATCACATGCGCGCAGTCGTGTGGCACGGCATCGGCGACATCCGGCTCGACGAGGTCCCGCAGCCGACGATCCAGGACCCGGAGGACGCGATCGTCCGGATCACCCGCAGTGCGATCTGCGGCACCGACCTGCACTTCGTCCGCGGCACGATGGCACCGATGGTCGAGGGCACGATCCTCGGTCACGAGGCCGTCGGCGTCGTCACCGAGGTCGGGGACGCGGTGCGCGGCTTCAGCCCCGGCGACCGCGTCGTCATCAACTCCACCGTGTCCTGCGGTGCCTGCCGGTACTGCCGGATGGGCAAGACCGCCCAGTGCGACCGCTCGAACAGCAACGGACCGCAGGCGGGCACCGCGTTCTTCGGCGGCCCCGCCTCGACCGGACCGGTCGACGGCATGCAGGCCGAGTACGTCCGCGTCCCGTGGGCCCGCAACACCATGCACCCGCTCCCGGACACCGTCTCCGACGAGCAGGCGATCCTGCTGTCCGACATCTTCCCCACGGGGTGGTTCGGCGCGGAGCTCGCGGGCGTCACGCGCGGTGACGTCGTGGTGGTGTTCGGCGCCGGGATCGTCGGACAGTTCGCGGCGGCCTCGGCGTACAAGCAGGGCGCGGCCCGCGTCATCGTCGTCGACGGCGAGGAGACCCGGCTCGCCGCCGCGCTCGCCCAGCACTGCGAGGTCGTCGACTACAACGCCGAGGACCCCGTCGAGACGATCATGTCGCTGACCGACGGCATCGGCGCGGACTGCGTGATCGACGCGGTCGGCGTGGACGCCGAACGCCCGAAGCGCGGCCCGGCGGCGGTCGACCAGGACCAGGCGGCGGCGTTCGACGCCGAGGTCGCGGCGGTCGCACCCGATGCCGCGCCCGACGGCTTCGGTGCGCAGCAGCAGTGGAAGCCCGGGGACGGCCCCTCGCAGGTGGCTCGCTGGGCGGTGGCGAGCGTGGCGAAGTACGGCCGCATCGGGATTATCGGCGTGTACGGACCGACGGCCGAGCACTACCCGATCGGCGAGGCGATGCTCAAGAACCTCACCGTGCGGATGGGGAACTGCGACCACCACTCCGTCACCCCGCCGCTGATCGACATGGTGGCCGCCGGACAGTTCGACCCGACGGCCCTGATCACCGAGCACGAGCCGATCACCGACGCGATCGCTGCCTACCAGGCGTTCGACCGACGCGAACCCGGCTGGATCAAGGTCGAGCTCGGCACCTCTTGAACCGAACGCGACGCGCCGGAACGCGACGCACCGGAACGCGCTGCACCGGACCAGGACGACACCGGGTGGGAATGGAACGGCCCCGCCCGGTGTCGAACACTCCACCGACCACGAAGGAGCCCACCATGAGCCTCGACCTCCACAAGAGCACCGGCGCCGGAACCGTCACCGACGAGCGCGCCTGCCTGCCGAAGCCCGTCCTGCCCACCCTGCACGACGAGCGCACCCCGTCCTTCGGTCGCTGGCTCGGCCAGATCAACCACACCGACTGACCGACCGTCGGGAGCGAGGGCACGCACGGCCCGCCGACTCCCCGGCCCCTCGCCGCGCACTGCTACCGTGCACCCATGTCCTGGGGCCGGCGGTACTACGCGCTGCAAGCCGTCGGTGGAGCGGCCTGGTGGATCGCCGTCGCGACGCTGCCCTGGATCCGCACGGCCACGCTCGGCTCGCTCGACCCGGTGCTCGTCGCCGTGTTCGACGTCCCGCTGTTCGTCGTCGCCTCGGCGCTCGCCGCCGCCGGTGTCCGGGCCGCCGCGGTGGTCACGACAGTGTGGACCGCCCTGGTGCTCGTCGCCCTGAGCGTCTGGGCCACCGTCACCGGCGAGGCCGGCTGGGGGGTGCTCGTCATGCTGGCCGCCACGATCGGCTCGGCCCTCGCCCTCGCCCTGGTGCTGCTCGGACGGGTCCCGACGGAGTGGGTGACGAGTGGTCCGCTGCGGATCCGGACCGCCGACGCCAGCGCCCCGCGCTCCCGGCACGTCACCGCGACCGTGCTGCAGATCGTCGTCTTCTGGGGCCTGTTCCTCGGGGTGTTCCCCCTGCTCATCGCGTTCGCCGAGCACCGCTGGGGCCTCCACCCGCAGCTGCCGGCACCCTTCGTCACCACCCTCACCGTCGTCGGTGTGGTCGTGCTCCTGCTGGCCAGCGCGCTCGGCATGGCGTCGGCAGCGGCGATGTCGATGAAGGGCGAGGGCACGCCGCTGCCCTCGGCCACCGCGAACCGCCTGGTGGTCGCCGGGCCGTACCGATCGGTGCGGAACCCGATGGCACTGGCCGGCATCACGCAGGGCGTCGCCGTCGGTCTGCTGCTGTCGTCGTGGCTGGTCGTCGTCTACGCGATCGCTGGTTCCGTGGTCTGGAACTGCATCGTCCGCCCGCTCGAGGAATCCGACCTGGAGGAACGGTTCGGCGACGACTTCCGCCGCTACGCCGAGCAGGTGCGGTGCTGGGTGCCGCGGTGGCCGGTGCCGGCACGCGTGGGTTCGGTGCCGCTCAGCTCGTCGCGCCGCTGATGTTGACGAGCCACGACACCCCGTGGCGGTCGGTCAGCATGCCGAAGGTGTCGCCCCACGGCGCTGTGGTGAGTGGTTCGATGATCGTCGCGCCCTGGGCGAGGCCGTTCCACCACCGTGTCAGCAGTTCGTGGTCGTCGCCGCTGAGCGAGAGCGAGATGCTGCTCTCCGCGGGTGTCGGCATGCCGGACGGCGCGTCCGAGGCCATCAGGAGCAGGCTCTGGTCGCCGTCGAGCTGGCCGTGCATCACCTTGTCGGCGTCGGCGGGGTCCTGGCTCATGCCGGCTTCACCGAACGTGCCGATGGTGAGCGTCCCGCCGAAGACCGAGTGGTAGAACTCGAGCGCTTCGCGGGCGCCGCTCCGGAACCCGAGGTAGGGGTTGAGGCGAACGGTCATGACGGTCTCCCTCGTCCTGCGCGGGCGTCGTCGTCCGCGTCGTGATCATCGTGGCAGGTCCCGCGTCCCCGCGGAAGGAGACGCCGTCGTCTTCGTTCGGCGCCGCCAGGTCGTCGAGACGCCTCCACATTCGGCGGCGTCTCGACGACGGCACGGCGTCGCAGCAACACACCGGCGTGTTCGAAGCAGCACCAACGCCGGACGGGAGGCGCGTGGCGGCGCCGCCACGGGCCTCCAGGCCGTCACCCGGCGGGGTCCACCACCGGCGGTCGCGCGGACGGGGCGAGCTCACGGATGCGCTTCGCGGGGACGCCGGCGTAGACGCCGTGCGCCGCCAGGCGGCCGACGACCACGGCGCCGGCGGCGACCACGACGTCGTGCTCGATGTGGGCGCCCGGCAAGATCGTGGCGCGGCCGCCGATCCAGACGTGCTCCTCGACGACCACCGGGCGGCCGGTCGCGACGTCGCTCCACCGGCCCTCGGCGTCGATCTCGTGGTGGCTCGTCATGATGAGCACCTGCATCCCGATCGCGGTGTTCGCACCGATCGTCACGGGAGCCACGGCCTCGACGGTCACGTTGCGGTTGCAGAAGACGCCCCGGCCGATGGTGAGGTGCTTCGGGTCCCCCGTCAGCGAGAACCCGGTGCCCACTCCGGACTCGGCGCGTGCCCCGGCGGCACGGAGCAGCAGCCGCCGGACGATCCGGGGCAGCAGCGGGGATCCGAGCAGTGCCGTGAAGACGAAGTGCTCACGGGCGTAGGAGGCGTCCTCGACGAGCCGGCGGCCGAACGTCGACGGATCGGTCGTCGGCGGGACGGCCGTGGTCGGGACGGGTGGTGCTGCTGAGCCGGCCATGGGGTCTCCAGTCGTCGTGGCTGCGTGTCCGTGCAGCGCAAACGTAGGGCGACGATCGTCGGCGATCGGCCGGACGGCGGGCGGTTGCGGGATTCTTGCGGGCCCGCGCGGCTGCTCGCTAGGCGCGGGCGCCGTCCCGCGCGGTGGACGCGGTCTGCCGGGGCAGCTCGCCGAACTCCTCGCGGTAGCTCCCCGCGAACCGGCCGAGGTGGGCGAACCCGGTGGCCCGGGCGATCTCGGCGATGCTCCGACCGTCGCCCGACTCGAGCTGTTCGCGGGCGAGCAGCAGCCGGATGCGACGCAGGTACATGGTCGGGGTGATGCCGTGGTGCCGCTGGAACGCCGCCTGCACGCCACGCACGCTCAGGCCGGCGGCCTCGGCGACGTCGTCGACGGTGATCTGCTCGGTGGCGTGCTCGAGCAGGAAGGTCTCGGCACGGGCGAAGCGGGCGGTGGCGGCCATCGCCGGCTCGTGCTGCCCGACGGGCCAGTGCGGGATCGCGGTGAGCAGCCCACCGGCGGCGAAGCGCGCGAGCTCCCGCTCGCGTTCGACCGGGACGGCGTCCGGTCCGGCCAGCACCTCTTGTGCGACGGACCGCACCATGAGCCACCAGGCAGCGAGCGGCGCGCCCTCGGGGACGTGCCGCGGACGGAACTCGATGGGACCGGGGGCCCAGTCGCCGCGCTCGGCCGCGACCTGTTCGACGATCGAGCGGTCGATGCGCAGGACGTCCTTGTTGCACGCGATCCAGCGGAAGCGCTGGGGCCCCTGCCGGAAGAGCGTCGGGCGGCCGATCTTCACGGTGTTCTCGTCGACCTGGGCGACCCCGGACTTCATCCAGAAGATCATCATCGCGTCGCCCGGCTCGATCGTGCCGCTCAGGACCCCGGTGCAGCGGGTCGACTCGAGCGACAGCAGTGCCGTCCCGCGCACGCGTTCCTCGAACACGAACTCGGCGTCCGTGGGTTCGACCGACAGTCCGTGGGTGATGTGCGTCCGAGCCATCGCCTCGGCCGCGACCGACGGCTCGGCGGTCTGGGTCTCCCGCAGCAAGCGGTGCATCGTCTCGGGCACGTGATGATCCTGACGACAAGTCGGCGTCCGCGCAACGAGCGACGCGCCGCGTTCCTGTACGGCGGCCAGCCAACGCGCTGTTGGCTGTGCTCCAGGAGGTCGAACATGAAGTACATCCAGTACGACCGCTCGACGATCCTGACGAGCGACGACGTGGCCGATGCCGTGATCGAGTACGCCGCCGCACTGGCCGGGGGCAGCCGTGCGGACACCGTGGCGATCCCCGCCGTGGCCGCCGACGGCACCATGACGACCACCAAGGTGCTCATCGGTCCGTCGAGCCAACTCGTCGTCGAGGACGCCGAGGAGGACGAACTCGAGGCTGAGGACACCGTGTTCGTGGCTCGCCTGCGCGCCGCCGCGCTGACGTTCGACCACGACGAGGTGATCCACGCGGACACCCGGTCGGACCTGACCGAGGGGCCGGTGGCGTAGGGGCGCCGGCTCAGCGCCCGAAGTCCGGCGGCGACGCGTTGGTGTCGACGGCGAGCACGGCCTCGGTGCGCCGACCGAGTTCGAGCAGGAACGCCTCGCCCTCGGGTTCGAGGTCGTCGTCCGGAGCGGGCTCGAGGGCGACCGGGATCGCCGGGGCCAGGAGCACCTCGATCGTGCTCGCCACCCCGAAGTCGTCGGCCGTCGGGATCGACACGACGTCGCTCAGCCGACTCTGGTGCAGAGCGGCGGCGTACCGGATCACCGCGTCGGCGATCGAGTCGCTCGTCAGGACACGGACGGTGCCCGCGTAGTTCACGTACTTCAACGTTGCTCCCTGGTGAAGAGGAGCTTCCGTCGCGGTGACGGTTCCCTGATCCGGTGCCACGGTAGGCGGCCGACGTGCCGGGTACACATCTTCGAGCACCGAACGGGGTACGCCGTGACCCTGGACAGGCGTTCAGTGGCGCCCGCCCAGCATCGGGGACGTCCAGGGAAACCGACCACAGGGAGAGACATGACCGAGCAGCAGCAGCCCCCGGGGAGCGACCAGGAACTCACCCCGAAGGCCGACCACGGTGAGGAGTCGTACCGCGGCTCCGGCAAGCTCACCGGCAAGCGCGCCGTCATCACCGGCGGGGACAGCGGCATCGGGAAGGCCGTCGCGATCGCGTTCGCGCGCGAGGGTGCTGACGTCCTGATCAGCTACCTGCCGGAAGAGGAGGACGACGCGCAGGACACGAAGCGCTGGATCGAGGAGGCCGGTCGGAAGGCCGTGCTCTTCCCGGGCGACGTGAGCGATCCCGCGTACTGCCGATCCGTCATCGACCGGGCGGTCTCGGAACTCGGCGGGCTCGACGTCCTCGTGAACAACGCCGCCTACCAGATGACCCACGAGACGATCGAGGAGATCAGCGACGAGGAGTGGGACCACACCCTCGCGACGAACCTCAGCGCCTACTTCCACCTCGTCAAGGCCGCGCTGCCGCACCTCGGCCCGGGGTCGTCGATCATCGGCTCGAGCTCGGTGAACTCCGACAACCCGAAGCCGAACCTGGCGCCCTACGACGTCACGAAGGCCGGCGTCGCGAACCTGTCGGCCGCGCTGGCGCAGCTGCTCGGGGAACGCGGCATCCGCGTGAACAGCGTCGCCCCCGGTCCGATCTGGACGCCGCTGATCCCGTCGACGATGCCGCCGGAGCAGGTCGAGCAGTTCGGCAAGCAGTCGCCGCTCGGCCGTCCCGGCCAGCCGGCCGAGCTCGCACCCGTCTACGTGCTGCTCGCCAGTGACGACGGCAGCTACGTCTCCGGCGCGCGGGTCGCCGTCACCGGCGGCACCCCGATCCTGTGACGGGACGCCGGTCCGGCAACCGGACACGGTCCTGCAACCGGACCAGGTGACGGACTGGAGGCCCGGGGCACGACGTGCGCCGGGCCTCCCGTCCGTCGTCGGGGGACGCTCCTGGCTGAATCGCCGCCCACCGGGGCCGGCCTACGTTCAGGGCCATGTCCACGCGAGCGAAGACCGTCACGGCGCTGTTCGGCGCCGCCACCGTAGCCCTCCTGCTCACCGCCTGCGACCCCGGCGGAGCCCAGAACATCAACCCCGTCGGCAAGGTCCCCGGCTCCGAGGAGAAGTCCCAGTCGGCCCAGTGCGACGTGGCCGCCAGCGCCGCCGTCGACATGATCGACAAGGCGGTCGGGTCGCACGACACCACCGAGTTCGCGAACATCCAGAAGGGGGACGGCGGCTGGTACCTCGGTGCCGCGATCGTCCCCGCGGACAGCAACGACTCGAACGACGACGAGGTCACCATCTGGGCGACCACCGCCGACCCCACGGCCGACGACTTCGACGGTCCGCTGTACGCCGTGAACGACGTCGCCAAGCAGGCCGTCGCCGACGAGACGACCACCACCTCGGACGCGCCGACGCCGTTCGCCGACGACTCGAAGGCCGCCGAGCAGGTCGAGAGCTGCGTCGTCGAGGCGTCCGACCGCTAGTCGTCGGACACCGCGCAGTGGCCGATCAGTCCTTGGGCTGGTCGGCCACTTCCACGTCCACGTGGTAGTCGTCGCCGCCGTCGGTGCTGATCGTGGACACCGAGTCGTAGACCACGTCGTAGCCCGCCGTGTTCACGTCGCAGTGCACCTCGGCGCCGTCCTCGATCGCGATGTCGTTCCCACCGCAGTCGACCTCGGGCGTCGCGTCCGAGACGTCCGCCAACGCGTCGACGACGACGCGTTCGAAGGCGTCAGGTGTGACGGTCCGTGACGACGACGTCGACACCGTCCACCCGCTGAGCGTCACCGCCAGGGCGATCGTCGCGGTGAGCGTCGTGAGTGCGGTGATGGCGCGCTGGTGCTGCATGGTGTCCCCCGTGGTCCCCTGGCCGCTGCTCGCCCCGAGATCGGGGACCGGCAGTTCCTCGACGATAGCGGGAAGGTGCGAGGACGTCTGCCACGAGTTCGGGTCAGGAGCAGACGTCCTCGCGCTACGACGCCGTCGGGTTCGACGCGGTGGTCATGACGAGGCCAGCCCGGGAACGGGGGGTCGGGCACCCGCCGGTAGGGTCCGGCGGGGTAGCTTCCGGAGACTGTACGACGACCACGGCTCAGACGTGTACAGGATCCGCCGGAACCGGACAGGAACCGGCGGGTCCCGGATCAGCCCGTAGCCGCTCAGCCGTGCTGCAGCCGGTCCGCGACGCGGGCCCACTGGTCGTGCTCCCACTGGCCGTAGGCCTGTCGCCGACCGGACGACCCGAAGTCGTTCTCGACGTTCGCACTGACGGTCATGATCGTCTGCCCGTCGGTGGCTCGGACCGTGAAGTCGATGTTCAGCACCGATCCGGCCCCGCCGATGTTCTGATCGGTCGCGGTCAAGATCAGGCCGGAGTTCACGCCCGGTCGCACCGTCGGACCCGAGTAGTCGTACAACGTGCTCACCCGGAAGCTGTCGTCCCCGAACCGGTTCAGGGTGAACGGCACCACGTCACCCACCTTCGGGAACGCGGTCGGGGCGCCGGTGATCGGGATCCCGCACGAGAAGCAGGTGTGGAGCCGGTTCCAGATGTCCGTGGGGCTCGCGTGCCCCAGGGGGTAGGTGAACGAGTAGTTCCAGTGCTGCGACGGGGTGGACGGGGCCGTCGCGGTGGTCGAGGTGGAGGGCGTGGTCACTGGGGGCAGGGCGGCAGCCGCCGGTGCGGCGTCTGCGGAGGCCGGCGCCGGAGCCGCCACCAGGACCGAGCCCAGGACGAGCGCGACGCCGGACAGCAGCGCGGAGACGTGGTGCGCCCGAGAGGGCATGGAGATGGACATGTCGTCTCGTTCCTCGGCGTGTGCCGTCAGCTTCGCCAGACGATCGTCTGGTGGCTCCACGGTAGGCGAGCTGGGACCGCGCCCGACTGGGCGTCCGCCCGGGGAGTCGTGAAGGCCTGCTCAGCAGCACAGCGGCTCACTAGACGATCGTCTTCTGAACGCCTACGGTTCCCAGCACCCCGTTCCGCTCCCGAACCGTGAGAGACCGCATGCGCAGCCCCCGCCAGACCACCGAGCTCGAGACCGGCCGCTGACGTGGCCGCGGCGAAGGCGACCGTCCTGCTCGTGAGCGACTTCTCCCTGTCGGCGATGCGGGGTGAACGCGCCGCCCTGGTCGAGCAGGCGAAGGCCTTCGCGGAGTCCGGTCACGTCGTCTGGGTGGCGACTCCGCGCTCGAGCGAGACCGCGGAGCTGCGGAAGCACGGCGTCCGCCTGTTCGAGGTCGAACCGTCGATCAGCGCGCCGGAGAGCGACCTGCCGGTGGTCCGCAACTCGGTCCGTGTCCGCCGGTGCCTCGGCACGCTGATGCTCGAGGAACGGATCGACCTCGTCGTCACCCACTCGGACTTCGGCCTCGCCGCGGCGGCGCTGACCACGGCGCGCTCCCTCGAGCTGCCGACGATCCACACCGTGCACGGCTCGGCGCCGGTCCGGGGCCGGACCGCAGCGGCGATGGCGCCCCTCGCACGGCACGCGCACCGTGTGGTGACCGGGATCCGGCCCACACGGCACCGCTTCACGGGGCACCCCATGGACGACGCGCGCCGCAACATGGCCGTGGCCGTCTCCGGGGCGGCCGACGTCGTCGTCACCCCGACGACGCGGCAGGCCCGCGTCCTGCGCGAGGCCGGCATCGGCCCGGTCCACGTCGTGCCCAACGCCCTCGTCCGCCGGCCGGTCGAACCGCCGCCGGCGCCGGAACTCGGCCCGCTCCGGCTCGTCTGGGCGTCGCGGTTCACCCCGGACAAGCGCCTCGACGTCCTCCTCAACGCGATCCGGCTGGTGGAGATCCGCCTCGGGGCACACGCCGTGCGGGTCGACGTCGCCGGTGGGACCGTCCCCCCGGCCCGCACGCCGGTGTCGGTCCGCGTCCACGGCCGCCTGTCGTCGCACGCTGTCCACGACCTGCTGCTGTGCGGGCACGCGGCGGTGGTCTGCTCGCTCGAGCACGACGGCCAGCCGATGACCGCACTCGAGGCGATCCGGGACCACCGCCCGGTCATCGTCTCCGACATCCGCCTGGCGAGTGAGTTCGGCTCCGCCGCCGTCCTGACCGACGACGAGACCGCGTTCGGGCTCGCCACGACGATCATCGAACTCGCCTCGGACCGGACGCTGCTGCGGCCGCACACCGCCGCCGCGATCGAGCACGCCCGACGCGCGACGCCGGAACGGCACACCGATCAGGTCCTCCGGCTGGTCGCCGGCAGCTGCCGTCCCTGAGTGACGGCTCCCCCGCGAGCGGGCGCCGCCCTGGGCGCACCACGGGACGGACGGGAGGCACGGGGCGGGCCCGCCCCGGGCCTCCCGTCCGTCGGCGCGTCCAGACCACGGCGCAGGAAGAACGCCCCGATGAGGAGGGGGGATCTCATCGGGGCGTTCCGTTCGTGGGGCCGCGTCAGGCGGCGAGGCGCGCAGCGAGCGCGGTGGCGCGGGACCGGAGGTCCGCGTAGGTGGCCTCGTACGCGTCCGGCGTGCCGACGCGCGAGGGGTTCGGCAGCGACCAGTGCAGGCTGTCGCCGTCGTCGATCGACTCGTGCGCGCGGTCGCAGACCGTGACGACCAGGTCACCGTCGGCGACGAGGTCGCGGAAGGCACGCGGGACGTGGCGGCCGAGGTCCAGGCCGTGGCGTTCCCCGACGGCGACCGCCCCGGGGGCGATGGCGGCCGCGGGACGCGTCCCGCCCGACAGCGAGCCGATCTCGCTCACCTGCGCCCAGACGCCCGCGGCCAGCGGGGAGCGCGCGGAGTTGCCGGTGCAGACGAACAGCACGCGGGACACCGGGCCGGGCACCGCCGCCGAACCGTGCGGGACACCGCTCGGTTCGAGGTGCAGGTAGCTGCGGCGCCCGTCGCCGTCGGAGCGGCGTCGCGTGACCAGACCGGCCTGCTCGAGGACGCGCAGGTGGTGCGCCAGGAGCGGGCCGGAGATCCCGAGGGCAGACCGCACCTCGCTCGGGCTGGCGTCAGACGCGGCGAGCAGGTCGACGATCGCCAGGCGGGCGACGTCGCCGAGTGCCGCGTGCTGCGCCGCACGCCGCTCGAGGTCCTGCCGCCGGGTGTTCATCGGTTCAATGTTGACTGAACCATCTGCCGTCGTCAAGATGAGCGGGTGACGACCAGCCCCGAGCCCCTGCGGTCGTCCGCGGGATCGGTGTTCCTGGTGTTCCTGCGGCTCGGGCTGACCTCGTTCGGCGGGCCGGTCGCGCACCTCGGGTACTTCCGTGAAGCCTTCGTGGTGCGTCGCCGCTGGCTGCGGGACGACGCCTACGCCGACCTCGTCGCGCTGTGCCAGTTCCTGCCCGGACCGGCGTCGAGCCAGGTCGGGATGGCACTCGGGCTGCAGCGCGCCGGACTGCCCGGGCTCCTCGCGGCGTGGTGCGGGTTCACCCTGCCGTCCGCGGTGCTGCTCGTCGCGTTCGCCCTGCTGGTCTCCGGCACGCCCGACCTGGCCGGCGCCGGGTGGCTGCTCGGGCTGCAGGCCGCCGCAGCCGCGGTGGTGGCGCAGGCGGTGCTCGGCATGGCGCGCTCGCTCACACCGGACCGCCGTCGGGCGACCATCGCGGCCGCCGCCGCGGTCGTGGTGCTGCTCGTCCCCGGCCCGGCGGCGCAGGTCGCGGTCATCGCGGTGTGCGGTGTGGTCGGCGTGCTGTGGCTCGGTCGGGTGGTCGGCCCGGTCGAGGATGTCGGAGACACCGAGGACGCCGGCTCCCAGATCGCCGTGCGCCTCCCCCGCTGGGTCGCCGTGTCGGCGCTCGTCGCGTTCGCCGCCCTGCTCGTCGCGGCACCCGTCGCCGCGAGCGGCACCGGGGCCGTTCGCCTGTTCGGGGTCTTCGCGCAGGCGGGCTCGCTCGTCTTCGGCGGCGGCCACGTCGTCCTGCCGCTGCTCGAGTCACAGACCGTGGCCACGCACCTGGTGGGCCACGCGGACTTCCTGGCCGGGTACGGCGCCGCACAGGCCGTGCCCGGGCCGCTCTTCACCGTCGCCGCCTACCTCGGCGCCGTCGCCGACGGCAGTCCGAGCGGGCTCCTCGGCGCTGCGGTGGCACTCGTCGCGATCTTCCTGCCGGCGGCGCTCCTGGTCATCGGTGCGCTGCCGTTCTGGCACGTGCTCCGTGCCCTGCCGTGGGCCCGGCGTGTGCTGGCCGGTGTGAACGCGGGGGTCGTCGGGCTCCTCGCCGCGGCGCTCTGGGACCCGGTCATCACCGAGGGCATCCGCTCGGCACCCGCACTGGCGCTCGCCGTGGCCGCCTTCACCGCCCTCAGCCGCTGGTCCGCTCCCCCGTGGGCCGTCGTCATCGGAGCCGGCCTGCTCGGCGCCGTCGTCCTCTGATCGGAGCACTCCGCATGCCCACCGTCCTGTTCGTCTGCGTCCACAACGCCGGCCGCTCCCAGATGGCCGCCGGCTTCCTGCAGCACCTGGCGGGTGGCCGCGTCGACGTCCGGAGCGCCGGCTCCGAACCGGCCGACCAGCTCAACCCCGTGGTCATCGCAGCGATGCTCGAGGAGGGCATCGACATCCGGAACGAGCAGCCCGCGCTGCTCAGCACCGATTCCGTCCGCGCCGCGGACGTCGTCATCACGATGGGGTGCGGGGACGCCTGCCCGGTGTTCCCGGGCAAGCGCTACGAGGACTGGGAGCTCACCGACCCCGCGGGGCTCGACCTGGACGCCGTCCGGCCGATCCGCGACGACGTGCGCGCACGGGTGCAGGACCTGCTCGCCGGGCTTGCGATCGCCTGAGCGGCGACGTGAGCCGTCCCACAGGTACGGACCGTCGATCACCAGCGGGAGCGGGTCACCCTGGCAGAGCGTGCACAGGCCACCCTGGAGGCGCGCACCGCGACTGAGAAGCCGGTCACGGTCGAGCGAGTGGCGGCCCCAGGGCGCGCGTGGGCTTCCAGGGACCGGTTCCATCGTTCTGCCGTGCAGACGACATCACTTCTCCCCATCATCGCCAAGGCGTGTGCGGTGGCAGCTCCGGTCGCCATCGCCGTGTCGCTCGTGGCCGGTCCGGCCGTGGCGGCACCCCTCCACACCTCCACCTCCTCCTCCACCTCCGTCACCACGGCGACCTCCGCGCACCACACGGTGGACCGTGCGGCGCGGACGACCTCGGGTGGCACGGCGGTCTCGCGGCTCGACCGTCGCGCCGAGCAGCGCAACGAGGCCACGGTCCGGCACCTGTTCCGGTGCGCGTTCCGGTCCCCCGCGTCCGCGAAGGCCCGTGCGGCTGCACGGACCGCCGTCGCGACCGGTGCCGTCGCGCACGGTGCGACGAGCGCCTCGGGTCCGTCCGCGTTGCTCGCTGAGTTCACCGCCGACCGCTCCCGGGTGCCCGGCGCCCACGCCGTGATCAAGCACATCGCCGGTGACGGGGACCTGGTGGCCGTGCACTGGCAGATCACCGCGAAGCCGAAGGACGAACGCACCGGTGACGCTGCCGTCGACCTGTTCCGCATGCGCGACGGGCGCATCAGCGAGTGGTGGGCACTCCGTCAGACGGTCCCGACGGGCACGCCGGCCAGCGGCAACACGAACAGCATGTTCAGCGACCTGTACCCGGCCGCGAAGCGTGACCGTCACCTGACCGAGCGGCAGGAGGAGCACAACCGGGTGCTCGCCGTGACCGCGTACAACCGGCTGTTCCGCGACCACGACGTGTCCGTCCTCGACGAGAAGTTCGACCCGGCGTACCTGCAGCACAACTCGGTCGCCGCGAACGGCACGGCCGCGCTCAAGCAGTTCTTCGCCGGAAGCGCCGCGCAGAGCCTGCCGAAGCAGGAGTCCGTCATCTCGCTCGCCGACGGCGACCTGGTGTGGACGTTCTCGAAGCCGGTCGGTGCGAAGGCCGACGCCCCGTTCGGCGCGGCCGACCTGTTCCGGGTCGACGACAACCTGATCCGCGAGCACTGGGACGTCGTCCCGACGAGCTGAGGATCGGCACCGGAGCCGCGCGTCTCAGGACGCGCGGCTCCGTCGTGCCCGCTCCTTGATCGCGGTGATGACGGCCGTCTTCGCCTCGGCGTAGGCGTTCATGTCGTCCCAGCTCCGGTCGAGCAGCTCCCGCTTCGTCCGTTCGTACAGCACCCGGTCGTCGGCGTCGGCGCGCAGGTGGTCACGGAGGAGCAGGTACTCGTCGACCGCCGTCGCACCCCGCTCGTAGACGTGCACGTGGACGTCGCGGGCGGGCGTCCGGACCAGGCGGTGGCCCGGCTCGCGGACGCGCAGCTCGTACCCGGCGGCGAGGAGCTGGTCGAGGTACGTGGCCTCGGCGGTGATGTCGGCGACGACGACCACGATGTCGACGATGGGTTTCGCTGCCAGGCCGGGGACGGCCGTGGAGCCGATGTGCTCGACGACCGGAGCGTCCGTGCCGGAGCCGGGGAGGGCCTCCAGGATGCGTCGCCGGTGGTCGGCGAAGACCGCAGCCCACCCGCTGTCGGCGGGGTGCAGGGTCACGGTGACCGGCTCCGGGCCGCCGATGATCTCGACGGTCGTGACGTCCGGGCGGCTGTGGTCGTCGTCGTGGTGCACCCGGACATGATCGCAGTCCGTGGTCGTGGTCGCGGTCGCGGTCGCGGTCGTCGATCGCGTCAGAGCTTCGTGGGGAACGCCGATCCGCGGCCGATGACGGTGAGGAGCGCTGCGATCGCCCCGAACACGATCATCACCACGGCGAGCACCAGCCCGTCGAAGGCCGTCAGCAGGGCGGCACCGAACAGGCCGGCCGCGAAGATCGCGATGTTGAACGCGACCGGCAGGAACGCGCTCGCGACGTCGGCGTCCTCGCCGCCGGCGGTCGTCAGGGCGGCCTGCAGCTGCGTGGAGGACCCTCCGAAGCCGATGCCCCACAGGCCCGCGGCCACCAGGACCGCGACCGGCGACGTGTGCCCGACGAGCAGCACCACCCCGGCCAGGACGAACAGGCCGACGCTGCCGTGCAGCAGGGGTCGGGGGTGCCGGTCGAGCAGCGCGCCCGTCACGACGACGCCGAGGATCGCGGCGATCCCGTAGACGAGCAGCACCAGCCCGGCGCTCAGGTCGGTGCCGGTCGCCCGCAGGTACGGCGAGATGTACGTGTAGATCGTGTTGTGCGCCACCATCCACGTCGCGATCACCGCGAGGATGACGGCGATGCCGCGGATCCGGAACACCCGCACGACGGACAGCTTCCCGCCGCTCGTCTGCCCCGGGGCATCCGGCACGAACAGCGCGATCAGCACCAGGACCACCACGCCGACCAGGCTCAGCCCGATGAACGACGACCGCCAGCCCAGGGCGTTGCCGATGAAGGACCCGAGCGGGGTGCCCAGCGCGAACCCCACCGGCGCGCCCGTCGAGACGATCGCGAGCGACACCCCGGCGAATCGGGCCGGGCTGATCCGCCGGGCGTAGGTCGCGAACATGCCCCAGATCGTCCCCGACATCGCGCCGGCGACGAACCGGGTGACCAGCGCGACCGCGACGTTCGGGGCGAACGCGGTCAGGGTGTTCGCGACGAGCAGCACGGCGATGGCGGCCACGATGAGCGGCTTGCGACGGAACCCGCGCGTCAGGGCGATCGCCGGGACCGTGGCGATGACCGTGCCCATCGCGTACGCGCTGACGAACAGGCCGACCGTGCCCTCGCTCGTGCCCATCCCGTCGGCGATCGCGGGCAGCAGCCCGGCCGGCATCGTCTCCATGGCGACCAGGAGGAACCCGATCGCGGCGAGCAGGGCGAGCGGGAACCAGGGCAGTCGGCCGTCGGTCGCCCGGTCGGTCGTGGGGAGGTCGGAGGTCGTCGTGGTCACGGACCGACGGTAGGGGCATGGTCCGGCGGACAGGGAGGTTCGGCTGGACCCCGTTTCGCCGGAGCCTCACTGGGCGGGTGGTGGTGGGGCTTCGATGGTGGTGTCCACGAACGAAGGGAACACCATGACCGGAACCAGCACCTTCCTCATCACCGGCACGAGCCGCGGGATGGGCACCGACTTCGCCCGGGCCGCCCTCGACGCCGGGCACCGAGTCGTGGCGAGCGGACGCGACCCCGAGCGGGTCCGCGCCGTCCTCGGCGACCACGAGCGCCTGCTCACCGTCGCGCTCGACGTGACCGACCCCGAGTCGGTCCGGGCCGCAGTCGACGCCGCGACCGACCGCTTCGGCGGCGTCGACGTCCTGGTGAACAACGCCGGGAGCTTCCAGGCCGGGTACTTCGAGGAGATCTCGGCCGAGCAGTTCCGCGCGCAGATGGAGACGAACTTCTTCGGGGCGCTCGCGGTGACGCGTGCCGTGCTCCCGGTCATGCGACGGCAGCGCTCCGGGCACGTCATCAGCATCAGCTCCACCGCGGGCATCGTCGCCGGCGCCGGTGGGAGCGCCTACTCGGCGTCGAAGTTCGCGCTCGAGGGCTGGATGGAGGCCCTGCACGACGAGGTGGCGCCGTTCGGCATCCACACCACCGTGGTCGAGCCCGGCTTCTTCCGCACCGACCTGCTGGCCGAGGGCGACTCGACCTTCTGGGGCGACGTCGCGATCGACGACTACGCCCCGCTCTCGGCCGGGTCGAAGGAGTTCTTCCGCGGCATGCGGGGCAACCAGTCCGGCGACCCCGCGAAGCTCGCGCAGGTGCTGCTGACGCTGATCGCGATGCCCGAGCCGCCGCTGCGGTTCGCCGCCGGCGCGGACAGCGTGGCGGGGATCGTGCAGAAGGGACAGCAGCTCGTCGACCAGGCGCAGGCGTTCCCCGAGCTGTCGACGACGCTCGACCTGGATGCGTGACGACTGCCCCTTGCCAACTTTGGCTACGGGTATTAGCCTCTGAGTTACTACCCGTAGCAGAAGGAGCCACGTCATGCTCGAACACCTGGACACCGAGGGCGGCACGATCGCCTACGACCTCTCCGGAACAGGCCCGCTCGTGGTCCTCGCCCACGGCATGGGCGACAGCCGGCACGCCTACCGTTTCGTCGTGCCGGAGCTCGTCGCGGCCGGCTACCGGGTGGCGAACGTCGACCTCCGCGGCTGCGGCGACTCGAGCACCGGGTGGGACGGCTACCAGCGCACCGACATCGCACGTGACCTCGTCGCCGTGGCCCGCCACCTCGGTGGCCCGGCCGTGGTCGTCGGGCAGTCCATCAGCGGGGGCGCGGCGACCATCGCCGCAGCCACCGCACCGGACCTGGTCGCGGGCATCGTCGAACTGGCGCCGTTCACGCGCAAGCAGTCCGTCGACCTGGGCGGACTCCTGCGCAACCGCCGACACCGCGCCGGCACCGTCCAGCTCGCGCGGGTCATGACGAGCGGCAGCCTGCCCGGCTGGCTCGCGTACCTCGACATCGCGGTGCCCACCAAGCCCGCCGACTGGGCGACGGAACGCAGCCGCATCGAGACGACCCTGCGGCAACCGGAGCGGATGGCGGTCCTCCGCGCCATGACCCGCACGTCGCCCGCCGACGCCGGCGAGCAGCTGGGTGCCGTCCGGTGCCCCGTGCTCGTCGTCGAGGGCAGCGCCGACCCGGACTGGGCCGTGCCCCGTGCCGAGGGCGAGCGGATCCTCGCCGACCTGCCGGACGGCCTCGGGGAACTCGCCGTGATCGACGGCGCCGGCCACTACCCCCACACCGAGACGCCGGCGGCGCTCCTCGCCCTGCTGCTGCCGTTCCTCGCCCGCACGCTGCCCGTCGCAGGTCCCGTTGCCTAGGGCGGGGCTCGACCCGGCGACCGTCACCGAGGCCGCGGCGACGCTGGCCGACGAGATCGGCCTGGCCCAGCTGAGCATGAGCCTCGTCGCCGACCGCCTCGGGGTGAAGGCACCGTCGCTGTACAAGCACGTCGACGGGCTCGGCGACGTCACGCGCAGGATCGCGATCCTCGGTGCGAACGAGCTCGGTGACGCGCTCCGCGACGCCATGCAGGGGCGCAGCGGTCGGAGTGCGCTCGAGGCGGCGGTGCAGACCGTGCGCCGGAGCGTCCGGGAACACCCGGCGCGGTACCAGGCAGCCGTCAGCGTCCGGCCGACCGGTGCCGATGACCCCCTGGCGGTCGCACTCGGCCGCACCCTGGCGTCCTTCGCCGCTGCGCTCCGCGACTACCCGCTCGACCCGGCCGACGAGGTCCACGCGCTCCGGGTGCTCCGCAGCGTCCTGCACGGGTTCGCCACGATCGAGGCGTCCGGCGGGTTCCAGATGGACACCGATGTCGATGCGAGTGCCGCGTGGATGATCGACTTCCTGGATCGCGGCTTCCGTGCCGCGACGACACGGTGACCGTCACCACGGCGGCGCGCCCGTCGAGGCCCGTCGGTCACGACCCGCTCCGTGGCGGTCTGCGGTTCCTGGCGGAGCTCGTCGCGTGGGTGGCCGTTCCCTGGGCGCTCTGGCCCCACTCGCCGGTGCTCGCGATCGCCGCCGTCCTGGTCCTCGTCGTGCCGCCGGCGGTGTTCGGGACCCCGGGCGACCGCCCCGGCGGTGACCCGCCGGTCGCGGCACCGGGAGCGGTCACCATCGCGTCGGTCCTCGCGCACCTCGTGGGGGCGGTCGCTGCAGCCTGGGTCCTGTGGCCGACGGCGGTCGCGATCGTCGTCACCGCCCTGTGCGTCGCCGTCGTCGTCTCGGAACAGCCGCGGTGGCGCGCGCTGGTCGGACGCGGGCGCTGAGCCGTTCGTAGGCTGACGCCATGGCAGCAGCAGACGAGACCGGTCCGTTCTGGCACGGCACAGTGGCAGCCCTGCGGCCCGGGGAGTTCCTCTCCCCCGGCTTCCGCTCGAACTACCGCCCCGACGTCGTGATGAACCACGTCTACTTCACGGCGACCCGCGACGGAGCAGGGCTCGCGGCCGAACTCGCGGCCGAGCTCGTGCCCGGCGACCGCGAGCCGCGTGTGTACCGCGTCGAGCCGACCGGTCCCTTCGAGGACGACCCGAACGTGACTGACAAGAAGTTCCCCGGCAACCCGACCCGGTCGTACCGCAGTGCCCTCCCGCTCCGCGTGGTCGGCGAGGAGACCGGGTGGACACGGCTCACCCCGGAGGCGTTGCGCCAGTGGCGGGAACGGCTCGTCGCGCTCCCGCCCGAGGAACGCGGCGAGATCGTCAACTGACCGACGTCAGGCCGCGATGATGTTCGGGGCGAACCGGCACCAGTAGTCCGTGATCGGCCCGTCGGACTCGCGGATGCCGACTCCGAAGGACTCGCCGCCCACGACCCACGACCCGAGCACCGGGTGGTTGTGTCCGTTCGACCCCGGGAAGTCCGGGAGCTCGTGGTACTGCTGCCACACCCGTTCGGCCCCGGTGCCGGGGCGCCGGTACTCGCGACCGTTCGTCGTGACCGAACCGTCGGCTCGGTGCACCGCGATGCCGTCGCCCTCACGCCCGAACACGGGCTTCACGACGAAGTCGCGCATGCCGTTCGGACCGTCCGCGAAGGCCGGCAGCAGGTTCGGGTGGCCAGGGAACAATCGCCAGAGCGCGACGAGCAGCAGCTTGTTCGACAGGAACATCTTCCACGCCGGCTCGTACCAGCGGCCGAGCCGCCCGCGGTCGCTGACCAGGAAGGCGCCGAACTCCTCGTCGCCCTGCGCCCGGTCGTCCCCGGAGACGAGGTCCTCCCACGGGTACAGCTTGAAGAGGTTGCGGATCACCGGGTACTGGGTCCCCGGCTCGTCCCCGGGCAGCGTGAACACGCTCCGCGACGAACCGGCCGGCTCCTGGTCGCCGACGAACTGGCGGGCCGTCGGGTGCCAGCCGATGTCCTTCATCTCGATGCCGGTGTGCTCCCACCCGGCCTCCCCCGCCAGGTCGCGCATGTAGGCCACGGTGTCCCAGTCCTCGCCCGCCGTGTCGAGGTCGGAGTGCGCCACGAACAGTCGGCCACCGTCCTCGGCGCGCAGGGATTCGTGCAGCAGTGTCCGCCAGCGCGCCACCATCGCCTCGTGGATGCCGTTCCACTGGTCGGTCTCGGCGGACAGTTCGCCGGTGGTGAGCCGGTCCTGCATCCAGTGCCACTGCGTGACCGATGCCTCGATCAACCCGGTCGGGGTGTCCCCGTTGTACTCGAGCATCTTGGCGGGTGAACCGTCTCCGGCGTACGCCAGGTCGAACCGCGCGTACAGGTCGGGCTCATCGTGCTCGAGCGACCACGAGGCGAGGTCGAACCCGGCTCGCGTCAGGCCCAGCGTGCCGAGGGCGCCGGTGGCGAGGTACCGGGCGGCTTCGAGGCACATCCGGTGCAGTTCCTCGGTCTGCCGCTCGAGCGCCTCGACCTCCGGCAGCGTGAAGACGTACGCGGCGGTGTCGTTCCAGTACTCGACGGGCGTGCCGTCGTCGCGGACGGACCGCGAGTAAATCAACCCGGTCTGCTGGATCCGGCGCCGCCAGTCCGGACGCTCGGGGAACTCGATGCGCTCCATCAGCCGCCGAACCCACCGTGACCGCCGGCTCCGCCGAAGCCGCCCTTGGTGACGGAGCTCCCACGGGACGAGACGCCGGCCTTCGCGGTCTTCCCGGCGGGCAGGGCGCTCGTGCCGCCGGAGACCGCGTCCCCCACGCCGGGGACCCTCGTGGCACGGTTGGCGAAGAGCGGCAGGAAGTACCAGCCGGCGTGCCCGCCGTGGTTGTTGCAGTCGTCGTCCGGCAACCGCTTCTCGGTCGCGTTGTCGCGGCAGATCTTCGCGTAGTCGCTGTCGACGCCGGCTCCCTCGCCACACCCGGTCAACGACGCTGCCAGGGCTGCGACCACCCCTATGGAGACGACACGGGAAGCACGGCGACGAACACTCACGAAGGGGAACAGTACCGCTCCCCATGGACCGGTGTCCGCGTCGGCACCTCGACCAGCGCAGACGATCGTCTGGCGAACCGGTAGCGTGTGCGGTGGCGGCAGCCGCCGCACACCGTCCACGAAGGGGCCGACCATGCCGCGGAGCACCGATCGGGTCCGGGCGTCTCCGATCGTCCTCGCCGTGGGGATCGCCGCGCTCGCGGTCGCCATCGCCCTGCCCGCGCCATTGCCGACCACGCCGGGTCCCGAGACGATCGGTCTCGGCGCATCCGGCGCACTCGGCCCCGCGCTCGGGGTACCGCCCGTGACGAGTGGCGCGCACCGGTTCGCGATCCGCCCACCACGGACGGTCGGCACCAGCGGAGTCGTCAGGGTGCGGTTCGCCGGACTGGGCACCCCCGGTGCCGTCGTCGTCGTCCACTACGGCAGCCCCGGGGACGACTCCGGGAACGAGCGCGTCGCGGAGATCGAGCCGGGCAGCAGCGCCGTCGGCTCGACCGGCCGGTTCGCCTTCACGGCGGCACTGCCCGAGCTGCCCCGTGGAGCCGACCGGGCGTCCTGGAGCGCCCGGCTGATCGACCCCGCGTCGCTGGCCGTCCTCGGCCGCGTCGAGGGCGTTCACCTCGTCGAGCACACCGAGCGCTGACCACCGATCCACGGCCGGCACGATGAGAGGGCGCGCAGGGTGCTGGCTCCCGTCCCGTCCTGCGGCTACGTTCGCTAGACGAACGTCTGGCCAGCAGTCAGCGGCGAGACCTGACCTCGAGGAGCCCCCGTGTCGACACCCCATCGCACCCCGTCATCCCGACCCGCGTCCATCGCACTCGGGGCCGCGCTGCTCCTGACCCTCGGCCTCGCCGGCTGCTCCACGGCCGGATCCGCAGCACCCTCACCCTCGCCGTCCCCGGCCGCGCAGGGCGACGCTCCCGCGACGACCGACTCGTCACCGTCGGTCGACGTGACCGTCGCCGCGACGACACTCGGCAAGGTCGTCGTCGACGGCAAGGGCATGACCGCCTACTACTTCGACGCCGACGTCAAGGACTCCGGGAAGAGCACCTGCACCGGAGGCTGCGCGAGCGCGTGGCCCGCGATCGAGGCGACGACGGCGACACCCAAGGTGTCCGGCATCACCGGCAAGGTCGGCACCATCACGGGCGTGGACGGTGGACGGCAGATCACGATCGACGGCCGACCGATCTACACCTTCATCGGGGACAAGAAGGCCGGTGACGTGACGGGTCAGGGCGACAAGGGCGTCTGGTACGTCGTGAACCCGGACGGCTCCGAGCAGAAGAAGTAGGGCAGGCACCCCGGCGGGAGGGCAGGGATGCCACGCCCGCCGGGGTCAGCCCTCGGCCTCGGCCGGATGTCCGCCCACGCGCACGGGCTCCACCTGCTCGAGCAGCGCGTGCACACCCGGCAGACCGAGCCCGGTGAACAGCGCCGCCCACAGATCCCGGAGCTGCCCCTCGGTGTCCCGCGTCAGCCGGGCGCTCGTCCGGGCCCACATCACCCCGAAGGTCGACGTCAGCACGAGGTCCGCCGCACGTGCCCACTCGGGGTCGGTGGCCGGTCCGGTGCCACCGCTCGAAGCCGACAGGTGCCGACGGACGTAGTCGTCCCACGTGAAGACCCGTGGAATCACTTCCCCCGCACCGCGGAGTTCGTGACTCAGGCGGATCGCCCCGGCAGCCACCGGGCACCGTATGGCGTCGGAACAGGCGGACGTCAGCATGACGAGCAGGTGCTCGAGCCCCTCGGGCTGCCGGATCAGCGAGTCGATCGCCGCCCAGCGAGCCTGCTGCCGCTCGATGACCGCGAAGGCGAGTTCGTGCTTGGACGAGAACACGTGGTAGCCGATCGCCGACTTCGGGCGGTCCATCGCGGCGGCGACCCGTGCGAACGAGGTCCCCGCGTAGCCGTGGCTCGCGAACACCGCCGCCGCAGCCTCGATGATCTGCTCGCGGGTCCGGGTCTTCGCCTGCTGCCGCTGGTTCATCGCACTCCTCGGTCGGGTCTTGGTTCATCATACGAACGTCTGACCAAAGTCGTCAGCGGTCACGCCGGGCGCAATGCCTCTGATCTCCTCAGCTTCAGCATTTCGCTAGACGATCGTCTGGGGCATTGTTAGCGTTCACGCACACCGGGCCACCCCGGCCCGTACCCCCACGAACCGAGGAGTCCCCATGCGTTCGACCCCGTCCACCCACCGCTCCCCATCGGTGCGCCGACTGACCGTGCTCGCGACGTGCGTCACCCTCGGCGGTGCGCTCGCCGCAGGCGTCCTGGTCCCCGCGCAGGCCGGAGCTGCCACGATCTCCCACACGACGCACGCCACACACACCTCGACCCGGGCTGCGGCCGTGGCGTTCACCGCGAAGACCCACGGCGGGCCCGACCGGAAGAGCTTCACCGGCATCACCTTCGCCGGGACCGGGAAGCCCGGCGCCCTGGTCATCGTCTACTACGACGCACCGGGCAAGCCGCGCGGCCTGTTCAACAAGCACATCGCCGAGGTCACTTCGGGGGACGACATCGTCAGCGCCAGCGGCCACTACCGCTTCACCGCCGCGTTCCCGGACCTGCCGCGCGGCACCACGACGCTGCACTGGCACGCCCGTCTCGGTGACCCGGACACCCTGTCGGTGATCGGACGCGTCAACGGCACCCGCACGCTCGGCTGACGCGTGACCCGCCACGCGCAACCGGCGCTCGTCCGCACCCTGGCCGTCGCCGTGTCCCTGGCGGCCGTCGTCGGGGCCACCCTCACCTGGGCTCCGTCGGCCTCGGCCACCACGAGCGACCCCGACCGGGTCGCAGCGCCGATCATCGCCGGCACCGAGGTCGGGGTCCCCGGCGGCACCTGCACGGTCGGTGCCGTGCTGGCCGCCAAAGGGTTCCGGAGTCAGCTGAAGCAGTACCAGCGAGCGACCCGGTGGGTGGTGCTCGCGAAGCACTGCGCGCCGCTGCAGGCACCCGTGCAGCTCGCCGGCGCGACCGTCGGCCACGTGGTCTGGCAGTCCGCGGAGTCGGACCTCGAACTCGCCGTCGTCCCGCCCCTGGCGTGCACCCGGGCGCGGACGGCGACCGGGTCGTGCGACCGATCGGTCGCGACCTGGACGCCCCGGGCATCGGGTCGTGTGTTCAACCGGGTGGACGGGGGCCTGGCACGCGCCGCCGTCACCGGCATCGGCAAGCCAGATGCCAATCCCTTCTGCACCAGCGGGGCGGCGAGCGGGCTGCACTGCTCCTGGACGGCCACACGCGTGCCGGCAGGGAGCCGTCCCGGCGTGCAGCACCTCGCCGCCGCGCGCGGCGGCGCCGGAGCCGGCATCGAGCCGGGCGACGCCGGCGGACCGGTGATCAGCGCCACGAACCGGTTGTACGGGATCGTCTCGGGCAGTTCGACGAGGGCTGCAACGGGCACGACGAGCACGACGGGTTCGACGGTGCTGCTCTACACGCCCGCCCAGCAGGTCCTCACCGAGCTCTTCCGGTACCGGCTGGCCCCGGCGTCCTGAGCCGCTGGCCGCTGGGTGGGCGACTGAGCGCTGCCTCATGACCCGGACACGCCCCGGCCACCTCGCCGCCACACCGCCGACGACCCGCGCCGCGATCCTGCGGGGAGCCGGACGCCACCACGTCCGGCTCCCCACGACCCCCCGGGTCCTGATCAGATCGAGGTTGCCCCGTGTCCCCGCTCCGCCGCTCCCCACTCACCCACTCCCCACTCACCCGTTCGCCGCGCACCACCCGCGTCGCAGCGACCGCCCTCGCCGGCTTGGCCGTCGTCGCCTCCGCCGCGTTCTCCGTCACGGCAGCCCACGCCGACGACACCCTGCAGCCGGCCTTCACCGCCGCCGACCACCCGATCACCGACGTCCCCGGGCTGGTCAACGGCCGTGAGCTCGCCGCGGTCCACGGCCGGTCTGGTCAGACCGTGAACGCCCCGCGCCTGATCCGCTCCGAGTCACTCGACAAGATCACCGTGGCCGGGGCCACGTCCCTGGCCGACGAGTACCACGTCGACCTCGTCGTCGACCTGCGCACCCCGTCACAGATCGCCGCGAAGCCGGACGTCGCGATCCCGGGTGCGCGCCACGTCGACATCTCCATGTTCGGCGCGGACGGCGACTACAGCGACGACACCGCGATGTACCACGACCTGGTCGACAAGGGCCGGGTCGACCAGGCGACACCGGGGTCGATGATCACCGCGTACCGCCGGGTGCTCCGGATCCTCGCCACGCACACCAGCGGCACGGTCCTGATCCACTGCTCGCACGGCATGGACCGCACCGGCACCGTCGTGGACCTGCTCGACCGGGTCCTCGGCGTCGACAGCGCGGACATCCTGCACGACTACCTGCTCTCGAACACGCAGCTCGGGGTGACCTGGGCGACCCCGCAGCTGCTGCAGGGCACCTTCGAGCAGGACATCGCGACCGAGTACGGCGGCATGGGCTCCTACCTGACCGACACGATCGGCGTGACCAAGCACGAGGCTGCCGCCCTGCGCGAGCGTTTCCTGGTGTCGAACGACCCCACCGTGTCCTCGATCACGGTCGCCGGCGTGCGTGTCCACCTGCCCGCCGCTGCCTCGTCGCACGGTGCGACCGTGACCGCTCCGGTCCGGACGCTGCGCGTCGCCGACGTCCACGTGCACACGACGAACCCGAACGCGGTCGCCACAGTGCACGTGTCCGGCCGGACGGCACGCATCACGGTCACCGCCCAGGACGGCACCACGACCAAGGGGTACCGGCTGACGGTCCGTCGCCCGGCGACGAAGCGCTAGCCCGGGACCCACGCCGACCGCCCGCCAGCCGCGCCGGGCGGTCGGCGTGACCAACTGTTCACCACCACCGCCGCCCGGTCCGGGCGTCCCTCCGGCTACCGTGACAGTCGTGCAGTCCTCCAGACAACGGCGCCCGCAGTGACCGGACACCCCGCCGTCCCGACCATCCACGACGTCGCCGCCCTGGCCGGTGTGTCGAAGTCGGTCGTCTCCCGCGCCCTCGCCGGCGCGTACGGCGTGGCTCCGTCGACGACCGAGCGGGTCAAGCGGGCGGCGCTCGACCTCGGCTACGTCGCGAACGCGAATGCCCGCGGCATGTCGGCACACCGCACGCACACGCTCGGGGTGTTCGTCCGCGACGCCTCCACCCCCTTCTACGGACACCTGCTGACCGCGTTCCAGCTGCAGGCCGCGGCGCGCGGGTACCGCGTCGTCACCGCCACGGGTGCGGGGTCGTTCCCGGTCAGCGAAGAACGCCGGGCGCTCGAGACCCTGGTCTCCCTGCGCGTCGAGGGGCTCATCGTCTGCAGCGGCGCCCTGCCGATCGCCGACGTGCTGCCGTTCGCCCGACGCATCCCGACGGTGGTCTCCGGGCGCCCCGAGACGAACGACGCGGTGAGCAGCGCGTACTGCGACGAACGCGGCGGCGGACGCGGGCTCGCCGACCACGTCGCCGACCTCGGACACCGTCGCGTCGCCGTGCTGACGGTCACACCGTCCGGGTCACTGACGCAGTCGGCACGCACCGACGCGATGGTGCGTCGACTCCGTGCGCGCGGCGCCGACGTGCTCCGTATCCGCTCCGAGGATCACGGAGCAGACCCCGAGGACCTCGACTCGTTCGTCGAGCAGGTCCTGCGGGCCGGCGGTGTCACGGCGATCATGGCACCGAGCGACCGCTGGGCCGTCGGCGTGCTCGAGTCGATGCGCCGCCGCGGCCTCCGCGCACCGGACGACCTGTCGGTCACGGGCTACGACGGGGTCGCCCCACTCGCCACCGAGCTGCTCGGCATCACCTCGTGGCGACAGCCGCTCAGTCTGATCGGTCGTCTGTCCGTCGACGACGTGGTCGACCAGATCGACGGCCGCTCGACGGGCGTCACCCACAACGCGGTCGACGGCAGCCTGCTACCGGGCCGGACCGCCGCCCGGGTCTGAGCGCCGAGCGGCACGGAGCGACGAGAACGGCCGACCCCGTGCCGCCGACACCCATCGTTCACCGTTCCGTCACGGACCGACGGGTGAGATCCGAGCCCGTCCGGTCGATCATGGGGAACGTTCCCGACCATCGGGAACGTTCCCCATCGACCGACCACGGACGGACCCATGCCCCAGAACGTCACCGCCAAGCTGCCGCGCGACCCGAGCGACCCGTACCGCCACGGCATCTACCTGCGCCCGGACGCCCGCACCTGCCGGGCCGTCACGGTCATCACCGACCAGCTCCGGGCGCAGTACGGCCTGCTGTCGGCCGGTGCCTTCCCGCCGCACGCCACACTCGTCGGCAGCCAACCGTTCGGCAGCCACGAGGACCAGGTCGTCGCGGCCGTCACGGCACTGCTCGACGGCCGACCGGCGTTCGACGTCCACAACGCCGGCGTCCGAGAACAGGGCATAGGGTTCGTCTACGACGTCGCGACCCGACCGGACGGCTCGCACAACGACGACCTCGTCCGGCTCGCCGCCGACATCGAGGCCGTGGTCGCACCGTTCCGGCAGCCGATGCAGGTCCCGCTGGCGAACGACTACGACCCGGAGCAGTACCGCGCGCACCTCTCGCTCGCCTCGCACGACCTGTACGGCCGGCCGGACCTGCACGACGAGGTCGGCGCGTTCATCCGCGAGCTCGACGTCGACGTGCCGACCGGGTTCCGCGGCGACACCGTCGTGCTCTACCGCACCGCGAGCCCGGACTGGTCCGGTCGCTGGTGGCAGACGATGACGTGGGAGCACGTCCACACCTGGAAGCTCGCCTGACCGTGGCCGCGACCCTCCGCGACGTCGCCGAGCGATGCGCCATCTCGCGATCGCTCGTGTCACTCGCCCTGCGGGGCGACGACGGTGTGTCCCGGCCACGTCGGGAACTCGCGGTGCGGACGGCGGACGAGCTGGGCCTCCCGGTCGGTTCGCTCGCCAGGCGACGCGCGCAAGGCGCGCCGCTCGTACTCGGGGTGGTCGTCACCGAAGCCGCGAACCCGTTCCACGACGAAGCGCTCCGGAGCGCACGGGCGACCGCGCAGACCCTGGGGTTCGCGCTCTGGGTCGTGGACGGGTTCCGTGACCCTGCCCGGTTGGCCGACGGCCTGGAGGCCCTGCACGCCTCCCGCGGATCGGCCGACGGTGTCCTCGGGGTCGCGGTCCTGAGCAGTCGGCTCGCCCCGGCACGGCTGGCTGCGGCCGCGCGCGACCTGCCGGTCGCGGTCCTCGGGTCGAGCGGGTCGGCGCTCGCCGGTCTCGGACTCGACACCGTGCGCGCCGACGAGGAGGCGGGCATGCGCGCGCTGGTGCTCCACCTCGCCGCACTCGGGCACCGGCGCACGTGCTTCGTGGCGGAGTCCGACCACCCCTCGACGACGCGTCGTGCCGTCGCGCACGCCGCGGTCACCGCACAGCTCGGCGCACCGGGCGACCACCGCGTCGACGACGTCGAGGCCCTGGCGGCGGACCCGGCGCGGATCGCCCGGCACCTGGGTGACGGGGTGACGGCGTTCGTCGCGACGAACGACGCGACCGCGGCGCGGCTCGTGGCGATCGCCGACGGCGCGGGGCTCGCGCTCCCCCGGATGGCAGCGGTGACCGGGTTCGACGGCACCGGTCTCGGCGAACGACTCGACCTGACGAGTGTCGACCAGCCGCGCGTCCGGATGGGCGCGCGGGCGGTCGAGCTCGTGGTCGAGCGGCTCCGGGGTCGCCGCGGCGACCGGCACGAGGTGCTCCCGACGCACCTGCTGCCGCGTGGGTCCACCGCGAGGGCGGTCGCCGGGCACCCGCTCGGCTGACCGCTCGCGGCGCCCACGTCGAATCGGTCGGCGGGCCGGTCTGCGGCTCAGTCGGCGGGCCGGCTGGCAGCTCGGTCGGCGGCTCAGTCGGCGGCGGTCGTGGCCGACAGCTCCTGCACCCGGCGCACCAGCTCGGCGTGCGATCCCCCGGCGCCGGCGGCGACGTAGTCGTCGGCCAGGTGGGCGCGGTCGACGGCTTCGCCCCGACGGAAGCCCCGGAACCACCCGCCGGCGCGCTCGAGCACCAGTGCCCCGGCGGCGACGTCCCACGGGTGCGTGGCGAAGCCCATCGTCACGTCCGACCACCCGGCGGCGACGTGCACCAGGTTGAGGGCGCCGCTGCCGAGGCTGTGGTGGTGGCGGTACCGGAGCGTCAGGTCCCGGAGCAGGTCGAACGCCGCGGCCTCGCCGAGCAGGTCGAGGTCCTGCTGCACCGGGAAGCTCGTCAGGACCGTCGCGGCGTCGTCCGGCCCCGACGACGAGTGCATCGGGGCGCCGTCGAGCCAGGCGCCGTCGTCGTCCGCCGCGAACACGTGGTCGGCGACCGGGTCGAAGACCACCCCGGCGACGACCTCGCCGTCGACCTCGGCCGCGATCGAGATGCACCAGTACGCGAGTCCGCGGGCGAAGTTCGCGGTGCCGTCGATCGGGTCCACGATCCACCGCACCACGGGGCCATCGGTGCTGCCGGTGTCGCCGGCGGTACCGGTGTCGCCGGTGGTGCCGCCTTCTTCGCCGAGCACGACGGAGCCCGGCACAGCCGCGGTGAGCACCGCCGTGATCGCCTCTTCCGCGGCGCGGTCGTGGAGGGTCACCACGTCGTGCGCATCGCGCTTCGTGCTGATCGTCATCGGGGCGCGGAACACGGCGAGCAGGTCGGGCGCGACGGTGCGCGCGGCCTCCTCGGCGATCGCCCGGAGTGTCTGGGGAGCAGGAACGGTTCGCATGGTCCCCGGTTCTACGACGTCGCGGCCCCTGGACGGCGAACCACGCCGGTCGACGGGCCGAACCCGAGGTGAACGCGCGGCGTGCGGCGGTGAACGTCGGCACCCGATCGGCGGAGGGGTTGAACGCGGCGTGAACGGGTGACGGCGGGTGGTCGACGTGCCTTGACCGGTCTCCGACCCCCGCCGCACAGTGGAGTCGTTCCCGGTTAGGGAACGTTCCCTACTCGGAGGAGTCCGCCCCATGACGGTCCCCGTCAGGTCCGGCCTGGTCGCCGGTCCCCCGCGTACCGCAGGGTCGCCGCGGTTGCCGCAAGCGCCGCGTCCACCCCGGGCAACCCGGACGACGCGGTCCTCGTTGCGCTCGGACCGCCGGCTCGGTCTGGTGCTCCTCGCACCGGCGCTGCTCGCGTTCGCGGTCTTCGTCTTCTACCCGCTCGGCCGCGTACTCGTCCTCAGCACCCAGGGCACCGACATCTTCGGTCAGCCGGCGGGCTCGGTGGGGCTGCAGAACTACGTCCGCACGTTCACGGACCCCGCGTTCGGACGAACGATGCTGACCACCGCAGTCTTCTGCGTCGGCGTGGTCGTCGGCCGCATCGTGTTCGGTCTGCTCGTCGTGATCCCCCTGACCGTGAAGCTCCGCGGCCTGCCGGTCTTCCGCGCACTCCTGACGGCACCCATGGTCGTGTCCGTGTCAGCGGGGTCCGTCGCGTTCGCGGCGATGCTCGCACCCGGCAACGGGCTGCTGAACACGGTGATCACCCAGTTCGGCGGCGCGCCCGTGCCGTTCCTGACGAGCACCCAGTGGGCCCTGGCGAGCGTCATCGTCGTGACGATCTGGGGGTCGCTCGGGTTCACCGTGCTGCTCCTGCTCGGGGCGTTCGGCGCCATCGACCAGGACGTCATCGAGGCGGCGCACCTGGACGGCGCGGGGCCCGTGCGGACACTCTGGTCGATCTCGCTGCCGCTCGTCACGCCGACGCTCTTCTTCGTCGTCGTGACCGGAACCGTCGAGGCACTCACGACCTTCGGGCAGATCCAGATCCTCACCGGCGGCGGTCCGGCCGACTCGTCGAAGACCCTCGTCTACGCGATCTACCAGCAGGCGTTCGGGTCCGGCAGCGCGAACTTCGGCCTCGCCGCCGCGCTCGGGGTCGTGCTGTTCCTGCTGGTCCTCGGGCTGTCGGTGGTGCAGTTCGGCGTGCTCGAGAAGCGGGTGAACTACTGATGCGCCCGGTCACCGCGCGCCGGCTCCGGAGCGTCTTCGTCTCCGCCTGGCTCGTCATCGCGGTCGTCGTCGTCTGCTTCCCGCTCTACTACGTGTTCGAGGGCGCGCTCACCCCGACCCGGTACCTGGACCAGGGCCTCGCCGGTCTCGTGCCGATCCACCTGACGCTCGACAACATCGTCCGGGCCACGCAGGTCGTCCCGCTCGGGCAGCAGTTCCTGAACAGCGTCGTGGTCACCCTCGCCCAGACGGTGCTGCAGGTCGTCATCGGCATCATCACCGCCTACGCACTGGTGTTCTGTCGGCTCCGGGGCACCCGTGCCCTGTTCCTCGTCCTGCTCGCCAGCATGATGATCCCCGGCGAGACGACGCTGATCGCGAACTACCTGACCGTCTCGTCGTGGCACCTCATCGACACGCTCCTGGTCGTCTTCCTGCCGTTCGTGGCCTCGGCGCTGACGATCTTCCTGTTCCGCCAGGCGTTCCTGAGCTTCCCGGACGAGCTGCGCGAAGCGGCGGTGCTCGACGGCGCCGGACACTTCCGGTTCATCCGGTCCATGCTCCTGCCGCTCACCCGCCCGACGCTCGTCTCGGTCACCCTGGTGAGCGCGACGGCCGCCTGGAACGGGTTCTTCTGGCCGCTCCTCGTCACCAACTCGCCGGAGCACCGCACCGTGCAGGTCGGCATCGCCCAGCTGTCCGACGCCGAGGCCGCCGACATCGGCGTGGTCCTCGCCGGCGCCGCCATGGTGACCCTCCCCGTCCTGGTCCTCGTCCTCGTCGCCCAGCGGTTCCTCGCCGGTGGTCTCACCGCCGGGGCGCTCAAGTGACGACTCGTTCGCTCCCCTCCCCGACCCCCGCCCGCCCCACACCCGAAGGACGCACCATGCCCGCACGTCGTTCCACCGCCCTCACCGCACTCGCCACCGGGGCCGTCGCGGTCCTCGCCCTGACCGGGTGCTCCACGTCGAGCTCCGCGTCGGACAGCTCCGGCCCCGTCACCATCGACTTCTGGCACGCCATGTCCGGGCCGCCCGCGACCGAACTCGACGCGCTCGTCGCCCGTTTCAACAAGGAGAACGACCAGCACATCACCGTGAAGTCGTCGTTCCAGGGCGACTACGCGGCCGTCCAGACGAAGTACACGGCGGCGGTGCAGTCCGGCTCGACGCCGGACCTGCTCATGATGAACGACGTGTCGACCGGCTTCATGATCGACTCCGGCCAGACGGTGTCCCCCGCGAAGATCAGTGGATCGACGTCGGGCACCGACACGATCGCCCCGGCCGCCGCCACGTACTACAGCGACGGCACGTCACTCGCGGCGATGCCGTTCTCGGTCTCGATGCCCGTGCTCTACCTGAACAAGGCACTCGTCGCGAAGGCCGGCCTCGACGCGACGAAGCCGCCGAAGACGCTGGCGCAGGTCGCGACCTGGGCCGAGAAGATCCACGCCGCGACCGGTGGCTACGGCATGAGCATGAACATGGGCGACTCGTGGATGCTCGAGGAGCTCAGCGCCTCGGGCGGCCAGCCCTTCTGCACCCCGGACAACGGGCGGAACGGCAAGCCGGTGACCGGTGTCTCGCTCACCTCGGACACGCAGGTGCAGTTCATGACCACGCTGCAGAAGCTCTACCAGGACGGCGCCGCCCTGAACCCCGGCACCGACTCGACCGTGCAGAACTCGGCGTTCTCGAGCAACAAGGTGGGCATGCTGCTGACCTCGTCCGGCGCGTACACGACGGTCGACCCGGACGGCTCGAAGTCCGTCGTCGCCCGGTTCCCCACCACGTCGGCCTCCGACGACGCCGGGCAGGTCATCGGCGGCAACGCGCTGTGGATCTCCGGCAAGGGCCACTCGTCCGCCGAGCAGCAGGCGTCGTACACGTTCGCCAAGTGGCTCCAGACGCCGGACGTGCAGGCCGAGTGGGCGAAGGCGACCGGCTACGTCGCGATGAACACCGACGCCCAGGACACCACCGTGGGCAAGCGCTCCCTGTCCGACCCGAACATCGCCACGATGTACCAGCAGCTCGCCGACGACCCCACGAGCGTCGCCGCTGCCGGCTGCATCACCGGCGCGTTCCCGACGGTGCGCGCCACCGTCATCGGCGCCTTCAACCGGATCGTCGAGGGTGCCGACGTCGAGTCGACCATGACGGATGCGGAGCAGCAGGCCGGCAAGCAGATCGAGTCGTACAACGAGGCCGCGGGCAAGTGATGACGGTCGGCGTGTGAGCGCCCCGCGAGGCTGACCAAGGGTTCATGGAGCGCGACCGTCGTTCGTCATACGGTTGTCTGATGAAGCGGGCGGGGAGCCCGCGCGACGATCGGAGCCCTGTGGTGTCTGCTGCGAACGGCCGGCCCGGCTCCGGGGCTCCGGAACCCCTGCGCATCGTGTTCTCGTTCCCACGGGGGCGGGGACACCTCGCGCCGATGCTGCCGCTCGCCCGCGCGGCCAGCGCTGCCGGACACCGGACCGCACTGAGCGGCGCACGCGAGGCGGTCCTCGAACAGACCGGGTTCTCGCACCGGCAGCCGCGGGACGTGGAACTGCCGGCGAGCAGGCCGGGCACCGGCACCCTGACCCCGATCGACCCGAGCACGGTGCTCACGCGCGTCCCCCAGGTGTTCCTGGGGGACGCGGCCGCCGGGGCCGTCGTCGACGTCGGACGACTGGTCACTCGGTGGACGGCTGACCTCGTGGTCTGCGGGGAGTTCGACTTCGGCGCGATGACCGCCGCCGAACGAGCCGGGGTGCCGTGCGTGGTGGTCCTGGCCTTCGCCTCGGCCGGCGGGACCTGGCGCGACGCGGTGCGAGAGCCGCTCGAGGCGCTCCGCCGACGCGCGGGACTCGGGCCCGACCCGCAGCAACACATGCTCGGCGGCTCGCTCACCGTCATCCCGTTCCCGGCGTCGATGCGATCCGGGCACGAGCTGCATGGCCCGGTGATCCGGATGCGACCGGACACCTGGTCGTCACCACCGTCGGATGCCGCGGCGTGGTTCGCCGCCGACGACGGACCGCGCGTCTACGTCACGCTCGGCACCGAGTTCAACACGAAGTCCGGCGACCTGTTCGCTCGGCTCATCGACGCGCTCGCGGCCCTGCCGGCGCGGATCCTCGTGACCACCGGACCCTGGGTCGACCCGACGACCTTCCCGGTGCCGGCCGGGCCGGCGGCGATCCGGGTCGAGCAGTACGTCCCGCAGGACTCGGTGCTCGGGCTCGTGGACCTCGTGGTGAACCACGGCGGGTCCGGATCGGTGACCGGGGCGCTCGCGCACGGGGTGCCCCTGCTGGTCCTGCCGCTCGGTGCGGACCAGCTGCCGAACGGCGGCTGCGTCGAGACTCTGGGCGCCGGACTCGTCCTCGACGCCGCGACGGCGACCGCGGAGGACATCCGCACCACCGCGTCGCGACTCCTGACCGAGCCGGCGTTCCGCGTCGCAGCGGATCGGGTCAGGACCGAGATCGTGACAGGCGAACCCCCGGCCGTCGTCCTGGCCGCCGTCGAGCGCCTGGTCGGTGGGTGAGCGCGCACCGCGGTGACGAGCGCCGATCAGGCCCGATGGTCAGCGCACCAGGCACGTGTGAGGACGGCGTCTCGCCCGTCCTTCGGAAGGATGCACTCCCTTTCGCTCGGCCCGCTCGTTGCACCGAGCCAACAAATTGGTCCGAGAGTCCCCGATTTGACCCTCACACGTCGTGAGGGCAGAACGTGGAGCCCATGAGCAACTACTACAACGCCTTTGCGATGAGCCCGGTCCCCTCTCCCAGCCCTGACGCCGTCGCTGCCAGCGACGTCGCCGCTGTGAAGCGTTTGGCGCCCCTTCACCGGGCATTTTTGCGGGACAGGCATACGGCAATACCCCCGGTCAGGCGGCAGTAGGCAACGGAGGCTGTCGAAGGCGACAACTGTCGTGTAGCGGTGAACCACCGGCTATCGGGCACTTGCGGGGAAGCCCCTGGAGGAGTATCCGCTTGGTCTTCTACCGGCGGTCGGGCTTCTGGTTACTCGTGGATGGCGGGGTAGTGTGCCCGCATGACGTCCTGGTGGGATCGCACCGATCCGACAGACCGCCCGGAACTCACGAACCGCACTCCCGCGGGGCTCCTCGGATCATGGTGGAACGTCATTGCGGGGGCCGCGTTGCTGGTCGGCTTGCCGGTGATCGTGCTTAGCGGCGGCTTCAGTTCAGCGCGCATCACTTTCGCACTGTTCGGCCTGGCGGTGATGGTGGCGATCGAGCTCGTCTTCTTGCGGAAACTTTTTCAGCGGATCGCAGGGAGGCGAGCCCTTCGAGCGGAGCTCGCCGACGAGGAGTGAGCGCGATGGCCGATGGTCGACCGGCTTACGGGCACGTCCTGCCGCCCGCCAGACACACTGTTACTTGTCGTAGACCGGCACGGAGGGAAGACCTCGGTCAGCTCGGGCGCGATCAACGATTGACTGGATGACCGCCGTCTTGGCTGCGTTGTACGACGCTCCGCGCTGCTGCGCTCCGTCTTCGGCAGCAACCTTCGCCGCCTCGTAAAGCGACTTGTCCTTCGGGTGGGTGAGGAGCCAATCCCGCAAGATGCGCTGGTTGTTGTTGTCCCAGTCGTCTGCCCTAAAGAAGTGCGCGATACGAAGTCGTCGCCCGTCGCGCTCGAAGACCATCACGCGATGGGAACGCACGGCGCTTCCGAGTTGCCATCCGCCCGCTTCCAAGCGTGGGCGGTGGGCATCGAAGTCCGCGCCGTCGCGGACTCGGACTGCAAGATCGATGATTGGCTTCGCGGCCAGACCAGGGACCGACGTCGACCCGATGTGCTCGACGATCCAGGCGCTGTTGCCCAGCGTCTGGATCTCCTCAGCGGCAGCCTTGAACTGGTCGGGCCACGACGGATCGTATGGATCGAGCACAGTTCGCACTCTAGATCCCGCTGCCGTCCGGCCGCGGCGCCCGGTAGCCCATCGCCCAACGGACGCCGGCGCGAGCTAGGTTGGCGCAATGGACGTCTTGAGCGCAAAGATTCTGGGTTCGATCGCGCTCGCCTTCGGTCTGGTGTTCGTCGCGACGTCGATCATTCGCCTCACTCGGCCCGACCTCGACGTGCTCTTGGTGATCTTGAACACCGTGCTCGGCCTCTTCTGGCTCGGCGCTGGCGCCTGGTTGTGGCGCTTCGCGCTTCGGAAGGCGAAGCGCGGCCGGTAGAGGATCGGCTTGCGGGACGCGGTCGAGGGTCATGGCTCCGGTTGGAGGGCGTCGAGGATGAGCGCTGCGAGACGGCGTGCGGCGATCCCACGCCTCGACCCGTCCATCACGCTGAGTCCTCGGGCTGCGACCAATGCCAGGATCACGTCGTCGGTCGTGAAGTCCGCGCGAAGCCGCCGTCGGCTCTTGGCGTGCTGTGTGAGATCGTGGAGCATCGCGACGAGTTGCCGACGATGCTCCGTGACTGCTCCGGTACCCTCGGACGTCGTAGCGATCGCATCGACGAATGCATGGTTGCCGGCGTTGCGGACGATCAGTTCCGTGATGACGAAGCGAAGCCCCTGCCACGGGTCGGGGTCCTCCTGACCGTGCTCCACGATGGTCCGGCAGGCTGCCAGCTCGTCAGCGAACACGTCGTCGACGAGCCCTTGTCGAGTCGGGAACCGTCGGTACAGAGTTGCCGGTCCCACGCCCGCCCGACGAGCGATCTCCCGCATACCGACGTCTGTTCCGTGATCGGCGAAGAGTTGCCGGGCTGCTGCGCGGATGCGGTCGCGGTTGTCCTGGGCGTCGGCGCGCAACTTCTGAACCATCGGGCACTCCGTTCGTCTCACTTAGCGGTAGTGGACGCAGGCGTCCACTACCGTCCTGACGGTACGCCCACCTATGACGGTCAGGAGAACCGATGCGCGCAATGACGGTACGGGAGTTCGGTGCACCCAGCGGAATGGAGCTGGTCGATCTGCCTGCTCCGAAGCCGGAAGCCGACCAGGTCGTCATCCGCACGGACGCGATGGGGATCGGGGGTGTCGACGCAGTGATCCGCCGCGGCACGCTCGGCGGCGGGTACCCGTCGGGGATGATCCTCGGAAGCGAGGTCGCGGGGACCATCGTCGAGGTTGGTGCGGACGTCGACCAGAGCCGCATCGGGCAGCGGGTCTGGGCCTTCACTGGCACCTCCGGCGGCTATGCCGAGCTCGCCGTCGCCCACATCGGTGACGCCGTTGCTCTTCCCGACGGAATCCCCTCGACCGACGCGGTCGCATTGGGCAGTGCAGCAACGGTTGCGCACTTCGCGCTCGCGCACGCCCACGCAGGGCGCGGGGACCGGGTTCTCGTGCGCGGAGCTGCGGGCAGTATCGGGATTGCAGCTATCGAGCTCACCATCCAGCTCGGCGCTGCGACTGTCGCCGTCACGACCTCATCACCGGACCGCGGCCGCCGACTTCAGCAGTTCGGCGCAACCCACGTCCTCGACCGAGCAGGCCACGGTGACGCAGCCGCGCCGACCGAGTTCGACGTGATCGTGGACATCGCAGGGGGGCCTGCCGTCCCCGACTTCATTGACCGTCTCGCACCCAACGGCCGTATGGTGCTCGTCGGCGCCGTGTCCGGGTTCCCGCCCGCGGACTTCGGGATGAGGCTGATGCAGTCGTTCCAGAAGTCACGGTCCGTCGCGACGTTCAGCCTCGCCTCGATCGACCCTGGCGAGCGTGACATGGCGCGGTTCGCCAGCTTCGAGGCGGCCGTGCGCGGGGACCTGCACCCAGTCATCGACGCTGTCATGCCGCTCGGGGAAGCAGCGACTGCGCACCAACGAATGGATGACGGCGACGTCTTCGGCCGAATCGTTCTCATCCCGTAGCGGTCCAGGCGATGCGGTGAGCCGTCCGGTACAGGATCGGCTATTGAGACACCTCACGAAGATGGTCGACCGCGCCGAGGAAAGCTGCAGTGAGGTTCTCGAGTACGCCGGTCAGGATTCGACGGTCAGCGAAGGTGATGAGCTCGGGATGATCCATGACGTGGGCCCGCTCTGATCCGGCGATCCGGGACGAGCTCGATCTCATGCGGTTGACGATGGTGGAGCGGACGGAAGGCACCTCGGGCCGCTGGTTGAACGAGCGCCGCCTGATGAAGCAAGCGGTCGATGAGCGTCGTACCGTCACTGCCGACGACGAGCTTCTCCGTGCACGGCCGAGACAGCTCATTTTCGACGCGTAGTCGGGGCCACTTGTCGGCAGAAGTTCCGGTCCCGTCTACTCCGTGCTCGACCTAACTAAGTCGGTGAGCCTGCCGTTGGTTGCTTGCAGTCCGCGCGTCATCGCAGACTCGTCTACCGTGGTTTGCAGACCCGAAGCACAAGAAATCTTGCAAATGAGCAGAGGAGTCGAGATGCAAGAACACACCGGAACGCGTCTACGCACACCGATCATGTTGAGTGGCCTAATCCTTTTACTAGGCGGTGCACTCTTCCTATTCGCATTGACACAGCCGACGACCTTCGGGGCGTCGAAGCTTTCTTGGGGGAGCGGGTTGCCACTGACCGCGGCCTGCGCAGTCGCTCTCGGATTCATAGCATTTGCTTGGAGCAGCGTTCGCCGCGGTCGCCCGCATGGCGTGTCGTGGTCGATCGCATTAGCAATCGTTGGCATTGAGCGATTGGTGGCACTTCTGCTCTTGGCCGCGCCTTTTCAATCCTTTACTGCATTGGTCGTTCTCCAATGTATTGTGTTTTTGGCAGGGATCTACGTAGCTCTGGTTTTCCCTCAGCGTCAGTACAACGGGACAGTGCGATGGTTCCTGATCGGCGTGGTGATCTTGTTCACGGTCTCCTTCGCCGCGCAGTACTTGTTCGCGAATGGTCCGCTGGTTACTGCATTCATTTTGCAAACGCTCCTTCCGATCGCTTTTGTCTGCCTCGGCATTAGCCTCGTCTTCGAAGCTCGGTTGCCCGCTCGGCGGCGATCATAGGAACTGGATCAGCTGAGATGAGTACGGAGGGCGCGGATGTCATCCGCGCCCTCCGCTTGTTCCGCGGCGCCTCCGACGAGGCTAGGCCCGGAACTGGTAGGCAGCCCCGGTGACGCCGCTGAGCGACATGCCCTTCATCTGGGTGTAGGCGAGAGAGTTGCCCCACGAGACGGAGTAAGCCCCTGAGGTGCAGCCAGTCGACTGGTACACCTCCGTGGTGCCGTTGTTCACGAAGCCCTTCCCCTGAGCGCAGAGCTCCACGTCGGACGTGTTGTTCCAGCGATATTCGCGCTGGTAGCCGCGGTAGCCAGCAACTGCGCATCCCTGCGGCGAAACGGCGTAGCCGAAGGGCGAAGCTATTGCATTCACGAACACGCCGCACGAAACGGCAGCCGCCGACATCTCTCGAGATGTTGCGAGCGTTCCGTCCACTGCCTGAGTCCGGATTCGAGCGATAGCCTCGGGCGCCTCGCCGCTCTTCACCATCACGGGCACCTCGTCGCCTTCCGGTGTTGCCACAAGGAGCGCGCCCGAATAGGTTTCAGGGTCCAACGTGCCACCCATGTGAGAGACAGATTCCTTTTCGGAATCCATCGCGGCAGTTGTTGACTCCGTTGCCGCGTGCGCCGGGCCGGCCATCATCAGGCTGGCCGCAACAGCTAGCGCTCATCGTTGCCACCGTGGTAGCGATCGTCCTGCAACGGCGACGCGCCCGCTGATCTACCGCCCAAGTCGTCGAGAGTGACCCGCACAGCATGCTGTTCGGGTCACTCTCATGTTGCGCCGGCAACCAAGTGATGCTCCTGTGCATGGCCTTGACGAGCAGGAAGCGGACAGCCGCGATTCACCAGGACGAACCTCAATGAGCGCTACGGAGTGCGGTAGCCGATCGTCTAACGGGCGGTTGCTCGTCGCCCCAGTGACGATTGGAACCGCGCGAGGTATCCGTCAGGGTCCTGGACGAGGAATTGATGCACACCGGCCTCTTCCTCGCCGACGCCGTACCACTTCGTCTCGGGTTGCACGTAGAGCTGAACGCCAGCCCGTAGGAGGACCTGTGCCAACGCCTCAGAGTCCGGCACCGTGATCTGGAGATTCACCCCGCGGCCGAGCGGGCGCTCAAGAGGCCCGGTGATCCAGTTGCGACCCACGCCTGCTTGTTCGAGCATCAGGTGCGCGGAACCGAGCGTGATGTACGCGAAGCGTTCCTCACGGCGCGAGTAGGCGACGTCGAAGCCGCACACGTTGCACCAGAACTCGATGCTCTGATCCAGGTCGGCCACGAGTAATTCGGGAACGAGCGAGGGTTCGGGAGTTTCAGTCACCGGACCATCGTCGCAGTCCTCACCCTGCGGGCAGTCCCGGTAGCGGATCCGCTACCGGGCACAAGCGCTGCATCCTCTGGCGTTGCCCTGCGAGGATCGGTTCATGATCCTTCGGAACGTTCATGTGGTCCTCGAGCCGATCTCGCCAGAGCTTGCACGGCGCATCGTCGCTCGGGACGAGCGTCCCGGAGATGACTGGCATCCGGAGTACCCCTACCCCGACGAGCTCGACCCACTCCGATCACTCGCTGACGCGCCAAAGCCTGACCCGGACTTCACGATGTACATGATTCGCCGTACCTCGGATGGTCTCGCAGTAGGCGGCTTTGGCTTTTTCGGCCCGCCCGACGAGCAGGGGGTAATCGAATTCGGCTACGGCCTGGTGCCGGCGGCCCGCGGCAAAGGGCTAGCGACCGAGGCGGTGAAGCTGGCCCTCGAACGCGCCCGCGACTGCGGCGCCACCGTCGCGACCGCAGACACGGCCCAAGACAACGATGCATCACAGCGTGTTCTCGTGCGGAACGGCTTCACGGAGACGGGGCGCCGTGACTCGCTCATCTTCTACCAACGAGCATTAGCCGCCCGGTAGACGATCGGCTATCGGACGGAGTAAGCGCCTGCTTGGAAGGGAGTGGCAGTGGTATCCGTTTGACCAAACGTCTCGTTCCTCGCAGCCCATGCACCGATCGGTGAGCTGGCGCCGCGGGTCTCTACGTGACTGAGTGCTGTCGAGAAGGCCCGTGACGCTCCTACTGAGTGTTCGGACCTCCGTGAGCTCGCCGACGTTCCTGCCGCCGGCGGTAGTAGGCCGTGCCGAGCTGGACGGCAGCAAGGATCGTCCAAGCGATCGCTAGGAACGTGTGAAGTCCGGACGGTTCGGCGAAGGCGAGGACGATCCAGATAGCGGCTAGGACAACCCACGCCCAGACAAGCCACGGGAGAGGCCTCCCAACGAGTCGTTCGAGAAGGCTGCGTCGCGTTGTCTCGATCATGCGCGCGACGTTATACCGAGCACTCGACGGCTGCCAGCAGGGCGGCGTCGTCAGATCCGGAGGAGCGGTGATTTGGTTCACAGAGCAGCAGGGGAGAGAGTGCGCGAATGACTTCAATGAGGAATGCTGGCCGGTTGGTGGCAGTCATCGCGCCGGCCGCGCTCGTGCTTGGAGCTCTTGCGGGCTGCTCAAGTGACGATGCTGGAGGCGAGGACACGGCTTCTGCTGCCGCGACGGCATCGACACCGACCACGACGCCTTCGGCTGCGCCGACGCCAACTTCGTCGGCGGCAGCGCCGTCGACTCCGCCTGCGGTCGCGGCGGGTGAGGCATGCAGCGCTTCGGGGAGCGGCGCGCCGGCGGGGGCGAAGACTGCGACCACGATCGACGTCGATGGTGACGGGAAGGCTGACCAGCAGTGGGTGAGCCAGGCCGGAGAATTCGGGATCACGACCGCATCTGGTCGGACCGCGTCCGTCAAGCCGACGGGCTTCTCCGGTGGCGCCGAGCCGACTGCGCTCGTGGGAGACGTCAACGGGAAGGGTGAAGTGGTGATGCTCGTCGCTGGCAGCCGCGAGGCGAACCTGTACCGGTGGATTAACTGCGCTCTCGAGCCGGTGCAGAACCCGCAGGGCCAGCAGTACCAGTTCGACCTCACCGGGCAGAACGGCAACGGTGTCGGCTGCGTTGACATTGACGGCGCCGGGCAGCTGGTCGGCCTCAAGAGCAGCAAGCCCGCCGGAGCGATGTCCGCTGGTGAAACCGTCACCGTGCAGCGCACCGTCATCACGCTGAACGGCACCGACGCGTCGAACGGTGCAACCAGCAGCGTGAAGCTCAGCGGATCCGCCGCTGAGACCGCAACTGACGTCACCTGCCATGACCGCACACTCCAGGACAACGGCCTCAGCATCGTCGGTTGATTGCGCTGGGGAGCAGCGTCCGGTTGCCGATCGGCTACCGGGCACTCCGAGAGCTGCCCCCCCCCCCGAATCCGTCCGCGTGAACAGTGTCCAGACACTTGGTCTGGAAGAGGTTCCGGCGACGGTGCCCCGCGCGGGATCGTCCACGGAGAGCGGATGAGCCCGGGCACGGCAGCTGGGTCGAGGCGATGGACGCATACCCCGACGAGGGCAGGGCAAGGGGCCCCACGACGCATCTGCCCGGAGGCCCCACCACGGGGCGTACCTTCAGCGCACCAGGCAGATCGTGCTGAAGTCGACATCCGGACCGGGCCGCGTGTACGACGAGGTGCTCTCGAGCCAGTCTGCGGCCGGCGAGATCTGGTCGGGGACCATGTCCGCCTCGGACCGTGCGTCGATGCCCTCGGACTCCCAGTACGCACGGACGCGGTCCACGTCGCGGTTGGCGCCCTCGATCAGCGTGTGGTCCTCGGGCAGGAGTTCCTTGCCGTGCTCGTCGGTGTACTCCCCCGGGTGGTACCAGTACCGCCACCGTACCCCCTGGTGCGCGTTCGACAGCCGGCACTCCTCGCTGTACGCACCACCGGATCGCTGACCATCACGGTAGGCGGACTTCCGGTCGCCGCCGAGGATCCGCACCGTGCGGTCCCCGACCCGCTCGAGTGTGGCCCGGGCTTCGCCGTCGGCGAAGTGCCGCTCGGCGGCGGTCGCCGGCTGCGCCCACCGCCGAGCGTCGGCGGCCACGCTCCGCACCTGCGACGTCAGGACCAGGCCGTTCCACGGCACGGCGATGACCAGCACGACGATCGCCGCGACCACGGCGACCAGCGAGTGCCGCGGTTCGCGCCGACGAGCCCGGACCTGCACGACGAGCACGACCACGGGGATCCCCACGGCGAGCACGGCGCCGATGACCAGCCGTGCCAACACGCCCCCGGCGCCGAGCCGGTCGTCCATCGACCCGAAGTCGCGCGCCAGGTACGCCCCGATCTGGACCGCCCAGCTCACGACGAGCAGCACCGGCAGCACGAGCGCGATGGCGATCGCGTTGCCCCGCCCCGTCGTCGGGCCCGTCCGCTGGTCTCGCCAGTCCTGCTGTTCCGTGCCCATGCCGGCCCCCGCCCCCGTGGTGTCCGGACCATCCTGTCAGCAGAACGCGATCGGGGCCCGAGCGACGCCTCCGCCCACCCCCGAATCGGTCGTGCCGGAGCAGCCCTGGTTGCTGCCAAGATGACCGACGTGACCACGACCACGCCTCGCGCCGATCCCGACGCCGCTGCCGACGGCTTCGAAGGCGGCTGGTTCCGCATCGACGACGACGTGGAGCACCTGGACGACGTGGTGTGGCGACCCGCCACGGACGCGGACGACACAGCGCCCACCCCCGGCCCTGCCGCCGTCATCGTCGGTGGCGAGCCGCGCGAGCACGTCGGTTCGACGCTGCCGTTGGCGCAGCTGGCGGACATCGACGTGGCACGTCAACGCACCGTGCGGAGGCTCTGGCTCAGCCCGATCACCATCGTGGTGTGCCTGCTCGTCGTGACCGTGCTCGAGGTCTCGGGGCTGCCGTGGCGCACGGACCTCGGTCGGCAGCTCCTGGTCGGACTCGGTGCGATCGTCCCGGTCGACGCGCTCTGCACCGCGATCTGGTGGCGCATCACCCGCGACCCCTCGGGCGCCGTCGTCCGCAAGATGGGCGGCCACCGGACCCGCCAGCAGTACGACCAGCAGCGCGCCGTCCTCGAACGCTGACCGCGCCGAGAGCTCTCACCGAACCGGCGCCGACACCGCGGCCGCACCCGCAGCAGACTCCACTTCTGACGACGGCCGCGTCCCTCGACCAGGCCGCAGCACCGCGTCCACCCGCTCACGGTCGAGCTCGCCCTGCCACCGCGCCACCACGAGCGTCGCGACGCAGTTGCCGAGCAGGTTGACGCTCACCCGCATCGCGTCCATGATCCGGTCGGCACCGAGCAGCAGCGCGACGCCCGCGACGGGGAAGAGTCCGAGGCTCGTCGCCGTCGCGGACAGCGCCAGGAACGACGATCCCGGCACCCCGGCCATGCCCTTCGACGTCAGCAGCAGCACCCCGAGTGCGGCCAGCTGCTGCTCGAGCGTCAGCGGCACCCCGAACGCCTGGGTCAGGAACAGCAGCGAGATCGACAGGTAGATCGCCGCCCCGTCCAGGTTGAACGAGTACCCCGTCGGCACGACGAGCCCGGCGACGCTCCGTGAGACGCCGACCTCGGTGAGCCGGGTGATCATCCGCGGCAGCACGGCCTCGGTCGACGCGGTACCCAGGGCCAGCCCGAACTCCGCGCGGGTGTGCCAGACGAACCGCCAGATCGGCACCCCGGACAGCAGCCGCCCGCCGACGAGCAGCGCCACGATGAACACGGCCGCTGCGCCGTAGCAGGCGGCGATCAGGAGCCCGTACGATCCCAGGGTGTCGATGCCGTACTGCCCGACCACGTACGCCATCGCCCCGAACGCACCGAGCGGCGACAGACGCATCACCCAGCCCAGGATCCGGTAGACGACCTCGAGGCACAGGTCGAGGCCCCGCACGAGCGGCCGCGCACGGTCACTGCCGATCGCGGCGATCGCCGCGCCGACGAACACCGCGAAGACGAGCACCTGCAGGATGTCGTTCGTTGCGAACGCGTTCACGACGCTCGACGGGATGAGGTCGAGGATGAACGTCCCCGCGTCCGGAGCCGTGCCGCCCGCGGTCTTCGCCGCAACGGCCGAGGCGTCGAGCGACGACGGGTCGATCCGCAGGCCGGCCCCGGGGCGCACGAGGTTGCCGACCAGCAGGCCGAACACGAGCGCGCACGACGACGCGAGCAGGAAGTAGATCATCGCCTTGCCGGCGATCCGTCCCACGGAGCGCAGGTCACCGACGTGCACGATGCCCGTCACCACGACGATGAACACGAGCGGCGCGATGACCATCTCGATCAGCCGGATGAACCCCTGCCCCACCACGTTGAGCACCGGCGCGGCCGCGGGGAAGCAGACCCCGACGGCGATGCCGAGGGCCACCCCGATCGCGATCTGCACGAACAGCGAGTGGTACCAGCGAGCGGGAGCACGATCCGTGGTGGTGACGTCCATGCATCCACCCCACAGGGCGGGTGTTTCGTCGACGTTGCGAGTCTGTTCCCACATGCCGCGCCGCGCGCCCACCGAAACAGGTGGCCGGCCCGCGCACGCCGGCCCGCGTCCTGGGGTGCCACGTGACGGACTGGAGGCCCGGTGCCAGCCGGCACCGAGCCTCCAGTCCGTCACCCGCCCACGTCGCGGGCCGCACGCGCGACCGCGGGCAGCTAGCTGCCGTTCGCCTCGACCACGCGCCACACGAGCATGCCGACCGTCACGAGGGTGCCGAGCACCGAGACGATCGCCGCGACGACGCCGAGCCGGCGTCCGCGACCGGGCCGCGCGATCGCGACAACCGCGAGGATCGACGCGACGAACTGGAACGGCCACCCGAGCACGAACACCGACGGCCAGCAGCTGCTGTACAACCCGGTCAACGCGAGGAACAGCGCAAGGAGCGCGACCCCGAGTCGGTTCGCCCCTGCGGTCTCGGCGGTCCCGACGTCCGAGTCGTCGTCGAGCGGGCCGCCCGGGTACGGGTTGTCGGGGCGGAGCGCCTGCAGCGCGCGGATCCGTTCGGCGTCGAGTGCACCGTCGCGGGCACGGGCGGCATCGGCCAGCGCGAGGGCGTCGTTGCCGTGCCCCGCGGCCTCGTGCTGGGCGATGGCCCACGCGAAGAGCGCGCGCTGTCTGGGGTCCGAGCGGGTCGCGGCGTCGACCGCCCAACCGAGCGTCGTGAGGAAGAGCAGGCCCCCGAACGCGAGCAAGACCGCCCGCCCCGGCTCGTCGGGGTCCACCCGGAAGAGCACCACGCTGCACACCACCATGCCGACGCCGAACAGTGCCGTCGCCCCGATCTGCCCGCGCCACTAGCCGTTGCCCGAACTCGCCCCCGCGGGTGTGGTCATGCAGCGACCCTAGTGCCCGGGCTCCGCGACGCCGACACGGCTTCGGTCAGGCGGCGGGTCGGACTCCGTCGAAGGTGACACGGAGCTCACTCGGACCCCGGAGGAGCGCGTTGCGGCGGTACGGCGGCGGGTCGAGCACCAGCCTCGGGTTGACGAGCCGCCGGAACAGGGTGGCGAGGGCGATCTGGGTCTCCAACCGGGCCAGTGGGGCGCCGAAGCACGCGTGGATCCCGGCGCCGAAGCTCAGGTGGTCGTTGCCCGCGCGGTGCGGGTCGAACCGATCCGGCTCGGGGAAGTGCCGGGGGTCGCGGTTCGCTGCAGCCCAGGCGATCCACACGGGTGCGCCCTCGGGGATGGTGACGCCTGCGATGGTGACGTCGGCGAGGGCGATGTACTTCGGGGTCACCTGCGCCGGCGGTTCGACTCGGATGAGCTCCTCGAACACCTGCGCGATGGTGTGCGGGTTGTCGCGGATCAGCTCGATGGTGTCGGGGTGGCGCAGCATGGTCAGGGTGCCGTTGGCGATCATGTTGACGGTGGTCTCGTGCCCGCCGACGAGCAGCATGATGGACGTGTTGAGGACTTCCGTCCGTGACATCCGCCCGTCGGGGCCGTCGTCGTTGACGAGTCCGGAGAGCAGATCGCCCTGCGGTGTGCCGCGCCGGGACTCGGCGAGTGCGCCGAGGTACGCAGCCAGCTCACGGCTGGCATCGTCCGCTTCGCGCCGCTTGACCGCGGCGTCGGCGTCGTCCGTGGCCTCCGGCGGCGCGATGATGGCTGAACTCCACGCGTGGAAGCGGGGCTCGTCCTCCGGGGGCACGCCGAGCACGTCGCAGATCATCGCGACCGGGAGCGGGTACGCGAACGACTCCACGACGTCGATCTCGGTGCGTCCGGCGAACCCGTCGATGAGTTCGTTCGTGATGGCATCGATGTCCTGTCGGAGCCCGTCGATGTAGTCGGCGGCGTGCGGCGGTCCGAAGTGGCGCATCGTCTGTCGGCGCAGGCGGTCGTGCACCGGCGGGTCCGTCATGACGAACGCCGACGTCAGCGCGGGTTCACCCGGATCGCCACCCTCGGCGCGGTGCTTCGCCATGGGGTCGGAGCTGATCCGCGGGTCGTGCATGAGCTGCACGACCTCGTCGTACCCGGTGACGAGGAACGCGCCGTTGTCCAGCTGCTGCACCGGGTGGGTGCGCAGCTGCGCGTAGAGGGGGTTGGGGTCGTGCCGGTTGTCCTGCTCGAGCAACGTGTCCCACGTCGTCGACGCGGTGTGCGGGTTGTTCGTCATCGTGTTCTGCTCCTGTCGTCTGGCTCTGATCGGTGGTGGTGGGAGCCGTCCGCTAGCGTGCTGCGGCCACTCCGGGGTTCCGTGACGGGTCGACGGTCGGGTCCTCGAGCGGGAAGGACGCGCCAGCGGCGATCTGCGCGCGGTAGTACGGCAGCCACTTCGCCTGGTTGACGGCGACGGCGGCCACCAGGCGTCCGTCCCGGCCGAACGTGACGACACCGGATCGCTCGTCGAGGGACCCCTGGGAGACCTGCGCGGAGTCCGCGACGGATGGCTCTCCGACGGCCTTGAGGACGTTGCCGAACTGCATCGTCCAGAAGACCGCGGTGCTCTCGTGCGGCACGTTGCTGTCGTGCACGAGGTTCCGCGCTGCGACGTCGGCCTGGCTGACCGCGGCGCCCCAGTGCTCGCTCGTCCAGGGGCCGGGGCCCGCCGACGGGTTCGGGTGCCGCGCGATGTCGCCAGCGACGAAGACGTCGTCCATCGGTTGCCCGTCGGTGTCGAGCGCCCGCTGCGCGACGTCGCACAGCACCCCGCCGGCGTCCTGTGCGACACCGGACCCGGCGAGCCACTCACTGTTGGGAACGGCCCCGACCGCGACGACGGCCAGGTCGACGTCGACGGTGGAACCGTCGGTGAGTCGAGCACCGCAGAGCCGTCCGGTGTCGTCATCGAGCAACGCCACCACGCCCGTGCCGGTCCGGAGGTCCACACCGCGCTCACGGTGGACATCGGCCAGCATCCGTCCGATCGCGGTTCCGAAGACCTTCACCATCGGAGCAGGCCCGCGATCCACGACGGTCACGGGGATGCCGAGCGTGCTGCACGACGATGCGATCTCGCCGCCGGTGAACCCACCGCCGATCACCAGCACACGACGAGGCCGGTCCTCCAGCCGGGTGCGGATCCGTGCCGCGTCGTCTGCGGTGCGCAGCACGAAGACACCGTCCAGGGCAGCCTCGGACTCGACCGGCCAAGGCCGGGAGCGACGTCCGGTGGCGATCAGCAACCGGGTGTACCGGACGCGTTCCCCACCGTCGAGGACGACCTCCCGGCCGGACGTGTCCAGCGAGACCGCTGCGTGGCCCAGACGCCAGTCGGCGCCCAGGTCGGCCGCGTGCGGGAGGGTCGTCGTGGTGGTGTCCACGACACCGGTGAGGACCTGTTTCGACAGCGGCGGGCGGTCGTAGGGCCGGTGCGGCTCGTCCCCGACGATCGTGAGCTCGCCGGTGAACCCCGCTGCGCGCACCGTCTCTGCCGCACGAAGGCCGGCGAGCGACGCACCGACGATGACGACCGCGTCGCTCGACGTCAACGGCGCGGCACCGCGCGCCCCGGTGTCGGCATGCCGGACCGGGAGCCGCGTTCCCCCGACACGGATCGCCTGCACCGGACACGCCGCCGCGGACTCCAGGACGCGAGAACGCTCCTCCTCGCTCGGGTTCGGGTTGTACACCAACGCCTCTTCGCCCTCGAACCGGAAGACGCCGGGCGCCAGGAAGCAGCACTGCGCGTAGCTCTGACACTTCGTCATGTCGACTGCGATGTCCATGGAGTCCTCTCGTCGGGGTGTTGTGGTCCTCAGCGTGCGCCGATCCGGAGCGCGAGCGGTACTGCAGCGGGAGCGCCACGACTACTGCGGACGCAGTACGTCGGCCACGCGGGCGTGTGTGCCGGCCTGCGCTCGGGGACGTCACGGCCGGCGGCCGTCGCCGCCGCCGCCGCCGCGGACCGCACACGATGACGCTGATCCCGACTGCCGGCCCACGTCGTGGGGTCAAGTGGAGACGGACGGGAGGCCCGGTGCCAGCTGGCACCTGGCCTCCCGTCCGTCTCATCCCGCGTCGTCGTGCCCGGTGCCGGTCCGCGGTGCCGGTGCCGTTGCGGACGCCGTCCGGATCCGGAGCGGCACGGTCCCGGCGACGTACCGGTCGTCGCCGGCCTCGAGCGGGCGGCCGTCCTCGGCGGTGCTGGACCGGCGCACCTGCAGGAGGGCCGCGCCGGGCCGGACCCCGAGGAGCGCGGCGTCGGCGTCGTCTGCCAGCAGCGCGTCCACGGTGGTGACGGCGGAACCGACCCGGATGCCGAACCGGTCCTGCAGGGTCGCCGACACCGACGTCTGCCCGCCCGGGATCGTCCGGATGACGGCGGCGACCCACGGCGCGTAGGCGGTGCGCTCGAGCATGACGTCCACACCGTCGAGGGAGCGCACCCGCACGACGTGCAGGACGGGCTCGTCGTGCGCGGCGCGGAACAGGCGCCGCTCGCGCACGGTGGCCGGCCGTTCCTCGACCGCCACGACCCGCCCGCCGGGCTCGTGTCCCCTGGCCCTGGCCAGCTGACCGAACGACTCGAGCGCGCCGGCGTCGTGGCCGAGCGTCGTGGTGCGGACGCGCCAGCGGGAGCCCGCACGTGCCGTCAGGACCTGCCGGTCGCGGAGCAGCTCGAGCGCGTTCCGCACGGTGCCGCGCGCGACGGCGTAGTCGGCCGCCAGGTCGTGCTCGGCCGGCAGGACACCCGTGGCGTCGAACTCACCGCGGAGCACCCGGTCGGCGAGGTCCTCGGCGATGTCCCGGAACAGTGGTCGCACCCGGTGATCCTCCCCCGCCGCGGCACGAGCTGTCCAGGTGCGTCGGAGTCTTCGCGGGATCGACACCGGAACGACAGGGCTGCGCCGCGGCACACCTGGACAGGTCGATCCCGACTCCACCGGACGCGTTCACCCCGCCGCCACGGCCGGGCAAGGCACGGTTCAGCGCACCTCGTTGTCATGCTGACGGGCGCTCCTCCCCCGCAGCGCCCGCACTCCCACCGACCTGGAAGGCCCGCGATGAGCACGAGGAAGCCCGAACACGGCGCACCCGACGTCAGCCTGGACGCCGCACCACCGCTGACCCCGGACGCGGCGTACACCGCAGCGGTCCGCCCCGGCCTGAGCCGCCGGACGGTCCTGGTCGGCGGCGCAGCAGCGATCATGGCCGGCGTCGCCGCAGGGTCCGCGTTCGGACCGGGCGCGGCCGACCGCGCCAGCGCCGCGACCGCTCGTGCCGTCCCCACCGGCACGATCGCCGATGTCGAGCACGTCGTCGTGCTCATGCAGGAGAACCGGTCGTTCGACCACTACTACGGCACGATGCCCGGGGTCCGCGGGTTCTCGGACAAGCAGGCGCTCGAGCTGCCGACCGGACACGACGTCTTCCACCAGCCGGCGGCGGCCCGGACCGACGGCGGCGCCATGCTGCCGTTCCGGCTCGACACCACCCGGTTCAACGCGCAGAACGCCGACGGCCTCGACCACTCCTGGGGCGGTGGGCACACCGCCTGGAACGGCGGGGCCTGGAACCGGTGGGTCGACGCGAAGAGCGCCCAGACGATGGGCTACTTCACGAGCGAGGACATCCCCTACCAGCGCGCACTCGCCGGAGCGTTCACGGTCTGCGACGACTACCACTGCTCGCTCAACGGGCCCACGACGCCGAACCGGCTGTACCAGTGGTCCGGCACCATCGACCCCCGCGGCGCCCAGGGCGGACCGGCGACCGACAACCCGGCGGACTACGAACCGGTGTTCGCCTGGACCACCTACGCCGAACGCCTGCAGGCGGCCGGGGTCACCTGGAAGACCTACGCCAACGACGAGGTCGGCGACAGCTCCGCCGACCCCTACGTCGGCGACTACGGCGACAACCCGCTCTGGTTGTTCGAGCAGTACCACCGTGCGCTCGCGTCCTCCGACCCCGCCCAGCAGGAGCTCGCCACGCGTGCCGGGCTGCACGACGGGTGGAAGCCGAACTCCGGCAAGGGCCTCGACGTCACCCACCTGCTCAGCCAGTTCGGGCAGGACTGCGCGACCAACAGCCTGCCGACCGTGTCGTACGTCGTCGCCCCCTACGGCTGGAGCGAGCACCCGGCCGCCAGCCCGGACTACGGCGCCCACTACACGAACGCCGTGGTGCAGGCGCTCTTCAGCAACCCGGACACCTGGGCCTCGACCGTCCTGCTCGTCAACTACGACGAGAACGACGGGTACTTCGACCACGTCGTCCCCCCGTTCGCCGAGCCGGGCACCCCGGACGAGTACGTCGACGGCCTGCCCATCGGCATGGGTGCGCGCGTGCCGATGACCGTGGTGTCCCCGTGGAGCCGGGGCGGGTGGGTCAACTCGCAGGTGGCGGACCACACGTCCGTGATCCAGTTCCTCGAACACGTCACGGGCGTCCGCGAGCCGAACATCTCCGACTGGCGACGGACCGTCTCCGGGGACCTGACGAGCTGCTTCGACTTCAGCGCGCCGGACCCGAGCATCCCCGGTCCAGACGTCGTCCCCGGCATCGAGCAGACCCGTGCGCTGGTGGCGGCCGCCGACGCCGACCAGGCGAAGCCGCCGATCGAGGAACCGGCGATCGGTGCGCAGACCCTGCCCGTCCAGGAACCCGGCACCGTCCGCCGCCGGAGCCTGCCCTACCGGCAGCACGCCGACGCGACCGTCGACCGGAGCACCGGTCGGGTCACCGTGACCCTCGCGAACGACGGCCGCCAGGGCGTCAACTTCCTGGTCTACCCGAACACCGCGCTGCCGTTCGTCGCCCACCCGAAGACCGTCCCCGTGGGCGCCACCGCCGACTGGGCATGGGACACCACGACGACCGCCGGCGCCTACGACGTCAGCGTCTACGGACCCGACCGGTTCCTCCGGCGCTTCGCCGGCACCGTCGCGGTCGGTGGTCGGGCGACCGGCGGCGTGCCGCACGTCTCCGTCGTCCGGGACCCCCGCGGTCGGCGCACGCTGCAGCTCCTGCTCGAGAACACCGGCACGGGCGAGCTCCGCTTCGTGCTCGTGGCCAACGACTTCGTCGAGCACCGCGAGACCGCGCACGTCCGCGGCTCCGGGCACAAGACGATGCACTGGCCGCTCGACGAGTGGGGGTACTACGACGTGGTCGTCACCGCGGACGGTGTGCCCGGGTTCCGGTACCGCTTCGCCGGACGCGCCGAGCGCTGACGCGGGCCGACCCGCGTGGGTCGGCAGGGGCGGTCAGGCCGCGTCGACGACGAAGCGGGAGGCCCGGTGCCAGCTGGCACCGGGCCTCCCGTTTCGTCTCGTGACCGTCTCACGTCCGTCCCGCGTGCCGTCTCGCTTGCCGTCTCACGCGTCGGCGGCGGTCCCGGCGGGCGCCACCGGCGCGACCGGTGTCGCGGCGTCGGCGTCGGCGTCGGCGTCGGCGTCGGCTCGCGCAGCCTGTCGGGCCAGCGCCGCGTCCAGGAAGCGTTCGACGAACGGCAACGCCACCACGATCGCACCGATGACGGCCGCGACGGGGACGATCACCGTCCAGCCGCGCAGGATCGAGTAGATGGTGGCGCCGAGGACGACCCACACCACGACCGTGAGCGGCCGCACCGGACCGGCGTCGGCGAGCAAGTTGACCGCGTCGACGGCCGCGGGCAGCCCTCGCCGTCCGAGCAGTGTCAGCATGACCCCGATGACGATGAACCCCATCGCCCGGACGGTGCCGACCCACGCGACGTCGCTTGCCGGATCCGCCAGCACACGCTGGATGAACACCACTGCCGCAAGGACCCCGACGGCGAACAGGGCGACGATCACGATGACGGTCAGGAGACGGACGGAGCGGCGCACGAGGACTCAGCATAGGGACCCGTCGGGGGCGCCCGTCGCGGCGCCCCCGACGCACCAGCTCGACTCGCTAGGCGACGACCACCTGCGCGTTGACCAGGATGTCGTGCAGGTCGGGACGGAGCGCATCCTGCGAGGTCGTCCGGACCTTCACGATGAGCGCCGCTCCCGGCTTCGCGAAGGCGCGTGCGACCGTCGCCGACCAGGACCCGTCCGTGTTGTGCCCGGCGATCGACAGGAACTGCGCGGTGCCGCCGGTGATCGTCGGCAGGAGCTGCTCCTCGAGCCGGTCGGCCGGGAGCCCCGCCGCGGTGAACAGCTGCTCGGTGGCGGCACGGTCCCCGATCGTCGGGTCGAGGTCGGTGAGCCGCTGCTGCGTGATCGTCGCCACGGAGCCGTCGGCGTTCGTGTACTCACGCGACCCGGTGGTCGGGTCCTCGCCGGTCTGCTCCCAGCCGTCGAGTGCCGAGACCTGGAGCCCGAACGCGGGCAGCGTGCTCGCCGAGAGCGCGTCGCCGTCCTCGAACGTGAGGTCCTTCGTTGCCGAGTCGACGGTGGCCGGCGCGGTCGGCGTCTCCGTCGGTGCCTGGGTCGGCGCTTGTGTCGGTGTCGACGACTGCGTTGCCGCCCGCTCCGTCCCCGGTGCGGTGGTGCCGGTCCCGGCGCAGCCGGAGAGCGCGAGCACGACGATCACGGTCGCCGTCCCCGCGGTGGTGATCCTGGATGTGATGGACATGTGGTTCCCCCTCGGATCCCGCCGTGCGCCCCGTGCACCGGTGGGTCCGCCTGGAGCCTACGGGTCCCGGCGGCGGCGCGCCGCTCGGGTCACACGTCCGGGTTCTGTCCAGACGCGCCGAGCGATCTCCGGAGCACGACGAAGTGCAGCCCCGCGACGCGAGCGACGTGTGCCGGGAACGGTCGGGTCTCCCCCGTCGCGATGAACCCGCTCCGCTCGTACACGCGTCGCAGTCCCTCGTGCACGCTGAGCACCTCGAGCTCGACGGACTCGCATGCCATGGCTTCCTCGGCGAACGCGATCGCCGCGGTCCGGAGCCGCCGGGAGATGCCTCGGGACTGCCACGCCGGGTCCACAGCGAGCATGCCGAGGTGCGCCGTCGCCCGGTCGGAGGCCCGCAGGTGACACGTCGCGACGATGGTGGCGTCGTGGACCGCGACGAGCACCACCGACCGCGGGGCACGGATCATCGCACGCACCTGGTCCGGGGTCGTCCGCTCCCCGGTCACCAGCTCGGCGTCGCTCACCCAACCCTGTTCGTTGGCGTACGCACGGACGACGACCGCAGCGACGGACGCCGCGTCCGTCTCGGACGCCGACCGGATCTCGAGCAGGGGTTCGTCTGTCACGACCGCATGCTCTCACGCAGCACACAGGCCTCTCGCCGAGCTCTGCGCACGCTCATGCACTGGGCGGGCGCGGGCGCGCTCCGGGCGCGGGCGTGCTCTGGGCGCCGGCGTCGGGCCGGCTACGAGTCGTCGCCTGCGTTCCGAGCACGCTTCCGCGCCTGCGCGCGGGCGTAGGACACCGAGCCGATCTGCACGGCGGCGAGGATGATCCAGAGGACCGCCATCTGCGTGTGGAACCGGGACGGTTCGACGACGGCCAGGACGAGCCAGACCAGCGCGATGACCGCCCACACCCAGGCGAGCCACGGCAGGGGCTTGCCGATCAGCCGTTCCAGCAGACTGCGTCGCTGCATCTCGGTCATGGCGCTGACGCTACCGGACGCCGGAGTGATCGCCGAGGACCGCTACCGTGACCCGATGACACGTCGAACAGCCTCACGCCGGTGAGCGATCGCCCTCATCGCCCTGAGCGCTGTTGCACTCGTGACCTGCGTCGTAGCCCCTCCGGGGTGACGGCCACCCGCCACGCCTCGCCCGGCGGCTCGCTGCGACACTGCGGAGCAACTCAACGCTGGGCCGCAGGCCGCACGACGATCTCGTTCACGTCGACGTCGGGTCGCTCGGCCACCGCGTAGGAGACGGCGCGGGCGATCGCGTCGGCGGAGATCGACTCGGCACGGTAGACGACCATCGCGGCGGCGGCGGAGGCGTCGGTGATCGTTTCGGCGAGCTCGGACTCCGTGACTCCTGGTGACACGGTGGTGACACGGTGGTGACACGGATCCCGCGCGGTGACTCCTGGTGAAGCCCCTCGGTGATCGCCCGTGCTGCGACCTTCGTGCCGCAGTAGACAGCCGCCGTGGGCGAGACGTCGTAGGCGCAACTACTTCGGCAAGCTCGCGGACCTCGTCGAAGGCCACCTCGAAGCCGAATGGCTGTGGCCCCTCGGCGACTGACGGGTCGTTGGCCGGTCCCGGTGGAGGACCGGCCACGCACTGAATCCGAGTCTTCTCGGTGGGCCCTGCCGGGATCGAACCGACGACATCCACGGTGTAAACGTGGCGCTCTACCAGCTGAGCTAAAGGCCCTCACGACGATCCTAGAGCGTCACGGCAGTCGATGAAGTTTAGCCCCAGGCTTACTTTCGACGATATGAAGCTCTACGCTTAACCCATGCAGCCCGAGCCCGTGATCGCCGTGATCGTCGACCTGGTCGACTCCCGCACGCTCGAGGACCGCTCCGCAGCCCAGCAGAACGTCGAGCACGCCTTCGACAGTACCCCGGACGTCAGTGCACTCGACCCCCTCCGCGCCACCGTCGGCGACGAGTTCCAGGTCATCTACGCCACGCTCACCGACGCGCTGCTGGCGACCACGGCCGCGACCCTCGCACTCCCCCCGACCGTGCAGATCCGCCTCGGCATCGGCCGCGGGCAGGTCCGGACGATCGGCACCGGCGGCGCCGGCCCGCTGCAGGACGGCCCGGGCTGGTGGTCGGCTCGGGACGCCATCAACGAGACCCACCGGCGCGAGGACGGCCGGACCGCGTTCCTGCGGTCCTGGTACCACGACGCCGACGACCGCCACGGAACGACGGAGCGACTCGTGAACGCCTACTTCCTCAGCCGCGACCACGTCGTCTCGCGGCTCGCACCCCGCGCCCGCCGGATCGCACTCGGACTGGTGCAGGGCCGCACGCAGGCGCAGATCGCCGCGGACGAGGGGATCACCCCGTCGGCGGTGTCCCAGTCCGTGCAGAAGTCGGGCGTCGCCGCCCTGGTCGAGGGCCTGCGTGTCCTCGGGGACGGGGGCCGCTGATGCTCGCCGGAGTCCTCCTGACCCTCGTCGGGCTCGCCGACGTCGTCCGCGCACGGACCGGGACCGATGCGGCTCCACGGCGCGGGCTGACCGCCACGGTGATCGTCCTGCTCTGGGCCGCCGTGACGGCCGTGGCGGTGCTCGGCCTCGGCCTCGCCGTCTGGTCGGTGCTGGTCACGGTCGTCCTCGCAGCCCTGTGGGTCGCGACGACGATCCCGGTGCGGTCCGGTGGCGCGCCAGGCGGTCGCGATCGGGCACTCCCCTGGCTCCGACGCTCCGGGTCCTGGCCGGCCGTCCTGCTCGCGGTCGCCGTCGCCGTGCTGCTGCTCTGGGCGCCGGCTGCCGACCCCTCGGGCTTCGTGGTGGACTGGCACCGGGACATCGGCCCGTCCTTCGTCGGCGCGGTGCCGCTCGCCGCGATCGTCGCCGGGATCGGATCGGCGCTGTTCCTGGTCGATTCGGCCAACGTGGTCGTCGCCCAGGCACTGCCAGCAGAACTCTCCCCGGACGCCCAGCGCACAGCGGCGGCAGCAGCAGCCGGCCGACCGAAACGCTTCGGCCGACGACGCACCGGCAGGGCGTCGGACGAAGACGACGACCAACCCGGAGACCGCACGGTCACCCTCAAGGGCGGCCGCATGATCGGTCCGATCGAGCGCCTGCTCTTGGCCGGGTTCTCGTTGGCCGGCGCCTTCCCCGTAGTCGCCGCACTGATCGCCGCGAAGGGGATCGTCCGGTTCCCCGAGATCCGCCGCGAGACGACCGGGTACCAGGCCGAGTACTTCCTCATCGGCAGCCTGGTGAGCTGGGCGATGGCCTTCGCCGCCGCCGGCATGTGCTGGTTGCTGGCACTGGGCTGACGAACGCCCCCGGCCCCCGATCACCGCAGGTACGCTCTCCCCCGTGAACGGTGTCGGAGTCGGTGTCCTCGACGAAGCCGGGCGGCTCCGCCTGCTCGGCGCCGGTGTGACGGGCGCGGCCTTCGCCGTCGTCCTGGTCATGCTGGTCCTGTCCTCGTGGACCGAGGCGACCACCACCGTCCTGGTCTCGGCCGGTATCCCGACCGCCGTGGCTGGTGCCGCGATCGCCGTCGTCCTGCAGCGCCGCGCCTGGCGTGCCGAGGGCGGCTACGAACGGTCGATCGTCGTCCGCGAGTGGATCGCCGACGGTCAGGTGCCCGCGGGTGTGCCGGCGGACCAGTGGATCCCGCTCGTGCAGGCCCAGGCCGACCGTGAGGGCGCCGGCTGGGGCAAGGTCGTCCTCGGCGTGCTGTGGATCGCGATGACCTGGTCGATGCGCGACCAGCACGGCACGCTCATCACGACGATGCTCATCCTGCTGTGGAGCGCGATGGCCCTGTGGGCAGCCGTCTGGGTCATCCCCCGCGCGCGGGCAGCGCGAGCGCTCCTGCGCCGCGGCGTCTCGACGATCGGCTGAACCCCGCCCGCGCACGTCTGACTACGCTCGGACCCATGCAGAGTCGCACCCTCGGCCGCACCGGCCGCTCCGTCTCCCCCATCGGTCTCGGCACCTGGCAGTTCGGCGGTGACTGGGGTCCCGTCTCCGAAGCCGACGCGAACGCCGTCATGGACGCCTCCGTCGAGTCGGGCGTCACCCTGTTCGACACCGCCGACGTCTACGGCGACGGCCGGAGCGAGCAGCTCATCGGCGCGTGGCGTGCCGCGAACCCCGACGTGCCGCTGACGATCACCACGAAGATGGGCCGTCGCGCCGACCAGGTCCCCGAGAACTACGTCGCCGCGAACTTCCGCGAGTGGGTGGACCGCTCGCGGAAGAACCTCGGGCAGGACACCCTCGACCTCGTGCAGCTGCACTGCCCGCCGACCCCGGTCTACGAGGACGACGCCGTCTACGACGCCCTCGACGCGCTCGTCGCCGACGGCTCGGTCGCCGCCTACGGCGTCAGCGTCGAGACCGCCGACCAAGCCCTCACCGCGATCGCCCGGCCCGGCGTCGCGAGCGTCCAGATCATCCTCAACGCGTTCCGCCTCAAGCCGCTCGACCGCGTGCTGCCGGCCGCCCTGGAGGCAGGGGTCGGCATCCTGGCGCGCGTCCCGTTGGCCTCGGGGCTGCTCTCCGGCAAGTACACGACCGACACGTCGTTCGCCGAGGGCGACCACCGCAACTACAACCGCAACGGCGAGGCCTTCGACCAGGGCGAGACCTTCAGCGGCGTCGACTACGACGACGGCGTGCGCGCCGCGCAGACCTTCGCGGCCTCCCTGCCGGACGCCGTCTCGGTCCCGCAGGCGGCGCTCGCGTGGGTCATCGCGCAGGACGGCGTCACCGCGGCGATCCCCGGCGCGCGCAACCCGGAGCAGGCGCGCTCGAACGCCGCCGCCGGCGACCTGCCGCCGATCGAGGGGCTGGACGCCACCGTGCACGACCTGTACGACACGTGGTTCTGCGCGAGCGTCCACGACCGCTGGTGAGACGCCGGAGCGTCGCGGTCGCGGTGGCCGCACTCCTGCTGCTGTCCGGGTGCGCCGCATCCGGACCGGCCACCGCCCGCGACGCTCCGCCCTGGCCACGGCCGTCCGACCTGACGGCCCGCGCCGAATCCGCCGGGCTCCGGAACGTCTGGGGCGAACGGCTGGCCGAGCACGTGCACACGCACCTGACGATCCTGGACGGCGACGAGCCGGTGACCGTCCCGGCGAACATCGGGCACTCCGACGAGCGGAAGTTCGCCGCGGAGATCCACACGCACGACACGTCGGGCATCGTGCACGTCGAGTCCCCGACGGAGCAGACGTTCACGCTCGGGCAGTTCTTCGACGAGTGGGGCGTCTCGCTCGGTCCGGAGCACGTCGGTGGTCTGCGCGGCGAACTGACGGTGTGGGTCGACGGGCACCGGCGGATCGGCAACCCGCGCTCGATCGAGCTGACGGACCTGCGCCAGATCGTCCTCGTCGTCACGACCGTCGGCGAGGTCCCGCACCTGCCGGCCCCCTTCGACTGGCCCCCGCAGTACGACTAGCGCCGGAACCGGCTCGGCTCAGGCCTCCTTCGCCGCGACCCACGACAGGTCGAGGTCCCACTGCGCGACCGACCCGGCCGGCAGCTGCCACACGTACTCGTTCTTGAGCTTCTTGCCGTCCTCGCGGAACGGCCCCGTCCGGTACGGGTAGAACGCGACCGTCGGCAGCGTGCCCGGCGGCGCCGTACGGATCGCGTTCGAGAAGTCCTTGTTCAACCGCCGCAGCTCGGCGATCACGTCGCCCCGGGCGGCGTCCGCGTCGAACCCGCCGGCACCCGAGGCGAGCTGGAACGCGATGTGCAGCTGCCGGTCACCGCGGTCGTCCTCGTAGCTGATCAGCCGGTGGTTCTCGACGGCCTCGAGCAGCTCCGGGTCGCCGTACACGACGTCTCGCACCACGTCGGGTGCGACGACGGCGCCGTTGTAGTCGACGGACAGGTCGGACCGGCCGTAGTGGAACAGCAGCGGCAGGTCGAGCTCGGCCTCGGCGGCGAGCGCCGCGTGCCCCGTCGCCCGCAGCACGGAGCGGAGTTCCTTCATCCGCACCACGTGTCCGCGGTCGTGGATGTTGTAGCGGATGCGTGGGCTGATGTTCTCGGAGCGGGCGATGGTGACGACGAGTTCGCCGAGGTCGTTCGTCTCGATCAGGTAACCGAACGGGTTGAACTGGAACACCATCGGCAGCACCCCGTACTCGCCCTGCTTGGTGAGGGCGGCGGAGAGTTCCGGTGAGGCGGCGATCGCCCGGCGCAGCTGCACGCTGAACGGCGTCTCGATGCCGAGGTTGATCTCGAGGTCGCTCGCCCCGTAGGAGCCGAGCACGGCCTGGGCGTACTGCTCGATGTGGGCGCGCATGTTCTCGCTGATGCCCTCGCCCCCGAACGCGGCGACGATCGTGTACTGGCTCCAGTCGAGCCGGTCATCCTCGAACAGGGCCTTCAGGAACGGTGGGTAGCTGCAGATGATGTAGGTGAAGTCGGTGCCGAACTCGCGCATCGTCTGCACGATCTTGTCGCGGTCCGGGCCGATCGACTTGATCATGGAGGACTCGGTGAGCGAGGCCGTCACGTTCATCCCGGTGGCCCAGGCGCCGAGCGAGAAGGCGTTGAGCACGAAGGGCTGCTTGGACAGGTCCTTGGCGGTGCGGGAGAACCCGAGCTGCAGCAGCTGTCGGGTGGCCTGGCGTTCGTCGGGGCCGCGCACCCAGCTGGTCGGGGTGCCGCTCGACCCGCTGGACTCGTCGACGACGACGCCGCGTCGGGGCAGGCGTCCGTCGATGCAGCGCTCGGGGATGCTCCAGCGCTTGACGTAGGAGTCCTTGTCCATCTCGGGCAGTCCCGAGATCGCCGCGGCGATCCCGCCACGGGTGTCGAGCCTGGAGGCGCGTCCGGACTCCGCCAGGAACGCCCGGTACGCGGGGACCCGCTTCGCAGCCCGTTCCGCGGTCCGCCAGGCGCGCCAGCGTCCGAGGGTCCAGCGGAGCGGCTCGATGCCCGGCGTGAGCAGGAGCTTGTGGGTGCCGACGCGGGGCATGAACAGTGCGACGAAGGTCTCGACCACCCACACCACCGAGAACACCGCTGCGCGCTTCACCGGGCACCGCCGACGGTCATCGCTGCTGCGGGTCGGCGGTGTGCCAGGGGTGGTGGGTCGCTGTGTCCGAAGCGGAACAGCATCCAGGCCATCCGCCCGTCGGACTCGTCGACGCCCGCGCGTTCCACGAACGCGGCGTGTGACCGCGGGTTGGTGATCACGGTCCCGAAGGGGTGCATGGCGATGCCGCGTGCGGAGAACTCGAGCCAGATGCGCATGAAGACCCGTCCGGCCTCGACGTACTCGGCCGGGGTGCTGAACGGTCCCTCGAGCCAGGCGAGCTGTCGGACGCCCCGCATGGTGGACAGGTACACCCTGCGGAAGACCCCGCCGATGCCCGGGGCCTGCCAGAGTCCGCGGTGTTCCATGGCGAACCGGAGCACCGGGCCGGGCATGAGCATCGTCTCGGCGGACAGCCCGTCACCGGTGGCCGCTGCCTGTCGCTTCGAGAACCGCAGCCAGTGCAGGATCTCGTCGTGCACGGCGTCGTGCTGCAGGTCGTCGAACAGGGTCTCCTGGTTGACGCGCACGATCTCGTCGACGGTGGCCCGGTCGTCGGTGGTGCGGAAGCGCTGCCCGGCAGCCGACGCGATGGCGGACGCGGCCTCGATCGCGGTGGCGTCGACGAGCGTTGCGTCGTAGGGCCTGCGTGAGGTGCGCCGTGCGAGGAAGCCGGACAGGGCCTCCCGGTCGTCCGCGGTGACCACGTGCGGACGCAACGTCACCGTGCCCAGCCGGTGCAGGCGGTCGTCCGCACCAGCGTCGAGCCGACCGAAGTCCATCTCGGCGTGGTCGAGCCGTTCCTGCACGGTGTGCCCGTGCGCTCGTGCCACCACGTCGAGCCCGGCCAGGAACACCCCGGCGCAGACGTGCCCGAACGGGATGCCGAACGACTCCGCCGGCAACCCCCGTCGCAGGTCGTAGAACACGGTCGCGGTGCGGTCGTCCTCGACGCGCACGACGATCGGTTGCGAGTTGTGCGGCGACGGGTAGTGCCGCGCGTCCTCGATGATGCCCGTCCACGCTGATGCCATCGTTCCCCCTCGGTGGTCCCTGGCGACGATCATACGAACCCCCGGCGTGCCCCATGCCGGTCAGGGCATGCACTGTGGACAACCGGTGCGTAGCCTGCTCCTCGTGATGACCATCCGCACCGGCACCGACCTCGCAGCGGTCGAGGACGTCGTCGACGCCGTGACGGCGCACGGCGAGCGGTACCTGGACCGGGTGTTCACCCTGCGGGAACGCACCGACACCGGCGATGACCCGGAGCGCCTCGCTGCCCGGTTCGCGGGCAAGGAGGCCGTCGTGAAGCTGCTGCGGCCGGCTCCGGACCAGGCGATCCCGCTGCGTGACGTCGCCGTCGTGCTCGACGCCGGCGGTGCCCCCACGGTCGAGCTGTCCGGGGAGGCCGCGGCCCTGGCGGAGTCGATCGGGTGCGGCCCGATCGCGGTCTCGTTGGCACACGAACGGGGGCTCGCGGTGGCGACGGCGGTGGCCCTCTCGGAGCGCTGACCCGGCGCTCCGGACAGGGGTGCGGTTTCCCGCACCCGCACGGCGGTTTCCCGAGGGCCGTTCCTCTTTACGGTTGCAGTCATGGAACAGGACCCGAACCCCTCCAGCAGCACCGCGACGATCGCCGACACGGCCACCGACCGGGCCGTCCGTCGCGCCCTCGCCGAGCACGGCAGGCTGACGGTCGACGCGTGGGACGTCGCGTCGATCGCCGACCTCTACGCCCTCGGCCTGACCTCGCACGCCACCGTCAACGTGATGCTCGCGGTGGAGTCGGACCTCGATGTCGAGTTCCCCGACTCGGTGCTGAACCGGTCCACCTTCGCGAGCGTCGAGTCGATCACCGCCGCGGCGGAGCTCGCCTCGTGACCCTGGTCCTGCCGGCACCGTCGGTCGTCGACCGCTTCGCCGAGCGTGCGAGCGCGGTGGCCGAGGTCGCCGCACAGTTCGCCGACGAGGTCGACCGCGACGCCCGACCCCCGCGCGAGGCCATCGCCGCGATGCGGGAGTACGGCCTGCTCGCGGCAGCGGTGCCGACCGAGCACGGTGGCGAGGGTGCTTCCGTGGCGGAGCTCTCCGCGATCGCGACCGAACTCGGCCGGGCCTGCGCCGCGACCGGCATGGTGTTCGCGATGCACCAGGGCCAGGTCATGGCGCTCTGGCGGCACGGCGGCGACGGTGCCGGCGTGCTCGAGACGATCGAGGCCGTCCGGGGCGGGGCACTCGTCGCGTCAGCCACCACCGAGCGCGGCGTCGGAGGCGACGCCCGGCGGTCCACGTGTTCCATCGAGCCGACCGACGACGGCCGGATCCGCCTGCGCAAGGACGCGCCGGTGATCTCGTACGCCACCGAGGCCGACGCGGTGTTCGTCACCGCCCGTCGCGACCCCGACGCCCCGGCGTCGGACCAGCGACTGCTCATCTGCCGCACCGACACGATGGTCCTGTCGCAGACGTCCACCTGGGACACCATGGGGCTCCGCGGCACGTGCAGCAACGGGTGGATCCTCGACACCGAGACGACGACCGACCGGGTGTTCCGCGACGACTACGCCGCGATCTCCGCCCAGACCGTCCTGCCGGTGTCGCACGTGCTCTGGGCCTCGGTCTGGCTCGGCATCGCGGTCTCGTCCGCCGAACGTGCCCGCAGCGCCGTCCGCAAGCAGGCCCGCGCCGCCGTCGGGACGACCCCGCCCGGTGCCCTCCGGCTCGCCGAGCTCCTGGTCGACCTGCAGGCCCTCGCCGATTCGGTGCGACACGCCGCCGAACGGTTCGACGCCGCCGCCGACGACCCGGACGTGCTGGCCTCGAGCGCGTACGCCCTGGCCGCGAACGCCCTGAAGATCGGTGCGTCCGAGCGCGTCACCGACATCGTCACGAAGGCGCTGCGCATCGTCGGGATCGCGGGCTACGCCGCCTCGGGTCCGATGAGCATCGCCCGACACCTCCGAGACGCCCACGGGGCCGCCGTCATGGTGAGCAACGACCGTCTCCTCAAGAACGACGCCGACCTGGCCATCATGACGGGAGTGATCCTGTGACGATCACGGACACCACCACGCACACCACCGACACCACCACCGCGGACACCGCCGCCGACGCAGCCGCGCTCGACGCCGCCCGCGCAGCCCTCCGCGCCCGCCTGCTCACCGACGGCGTCCTCCTCGACCTCGGCACGCCCGGCCTCTACGGCCGCACCGGGGTCTTCGAGCGCGTGTACGCCGCGGTCGACGCCGCAGCGGTGCGCAGCCAGCAGCACCTCGGCGCCGAGGTCCTGCGCTTCCCGCCGGTCGAGCCACTCGCGTCGTTCGAGCGCACCGACTACATCGCGTCGTTCCCGGACCTCGCCGCGTCGATCTCCGGGTTCACCGGCGACGACCGCACCCACCGCGCACTGCTCGCCGCCCGCGAGCGCGGTGAGCGCTGGGAGGGGTTCCTCGAGCCGGCCGACCTCATGCTCACCCCCGCGGTCTGCCACCCGGTCTACGGCCTGATCGGCGACACCGTGCCGCAGCAGGGCCGGTTCTTCGACGTCCTCGGCGACTCCTTCCGCCGCGAGCCCTCGCTCGACCCGATGCGTCTGCAGGCCTTCCACATGCACGAGTTCGTGCACGTCGGCACCCCCGCGTCCGCGGCGGCCCACCGGGACGGCAGCATCCCGGTGATGCGCGCGCTGCTCGAGTCGTTCGGGCTCGAGATCGACGTCGTCCCCGCCAACGACCCCTTCTTCGGCCGCGTCGGGCAGATGCTCGCCCGCAACCAGGTCGAGCAGGCGCTCAAGTTCGAGTTCGTGACGAAGGTCTACGGCCCCGACCACGACGCCACCGCGATCAGCTCCGCGAACCTGCACGAGGACCACTTCGGCACCTCGTTCGGCCTCCGCACCGAGGACGGACAGGTCGCGCACAGCGCCTGCATCGCGTTCGGCCTGGAACGCATCACCATCGCCCTGTTCGCCGCCCACGGCACGGACCTCGACGCCTGGCCGGCGTCCGCCCGCGCCGCCCTCGCCCTGTGACCACGCTGCACGGCTGGTCCGGATCGCCGGCGATCCGCGCAGCGGTCCAGCTCCCCGCCGCCGCGCGCGCCGGCGTCGTGATCTGCCCGCCGCTCGGGCAGGAGGGCGTCATCGCGTACCGCACGCTCCGTCTGCTGGCCGACCGCCTGGAGGCCCGTGGCATCGCCTCGGTGCGCTACGACCCGTCCGGACGTGGTGACGGCGCACCCGACACCGCGCCCGACGCGCAGGTCCGGTCCGCACGCCACGCCGTCGCCGTGCTCCGCACGACGGGGGTGCAGCACGTCGCCTTCGTCGGGCTGGCCTCGGCGGCCCTCGTCGCGGCGAACGCGGCCGCGGACACCGACGGCCTCGTCGTCTGGGACGCCCCGGCATCGGGCAAGGGGTGGCTCCGTCGGCAGCGCGCCCTCGCGACCATCACGATCGGTCCCGACCGCGTGGTCGACGGCGTCGAGAGCCTCATCGGGTTCGACGTCGAGCCGGACGAGGCCGCCGCACTCGCGGACCTTGCCTTCGCCCCGCGCACCGGGCCCACCGTCGCGCTCGTCCGTCCGGGCGCCCGGCCGCCGAAGCCCCTCGGTGACGTCGACGTGACCGAGGTCACCGGCAGCGCCGAGCTCCTCGACGGCACGAGCATCCACGCCCGCATCCCCGGAGCCGCCGTCGACACCGTCGTGGCCTGGCTCGACACCTGGGCGCCCGAGACGGCGGTGCCCGTCCGCACGCCCGTCCTCGACGAGGTCCTCGACGTCGACGGCCGCGTGTCGGAGCGGATCGTGCACCTCGGCGATCAGGGGCTGTTCGGGATCGAGACCGTCTCGTCCGCCCAGCACCACGACGCCCCCGTCGTCGTGCTCCACAGCGGCGGCGCCGAGCACCGTGTGGGGGCCACCGACTACCAGGTCGAACTCGCCCGCGCCCTCGCCCGCGACGGCGCCCGGGTCGTCCGGGTGGACCGTCGTGCCACCGGCGAGAGCACCGGCGTGCACGAGGACGAGCGGAGCTTCCTGTTCGCCCAGGAGTGGGTGGAGGACCAGTCCGCCGTCGTCACCGCACTCGCCACCCCCTCGGACCGGCTCGTGCTCGTCGGCATGTGCGCCGGCGCCTGGGTCGCGGGCCGCGCCGTCGAGGAGGCCCCGCGCCTGGTCGTCGAGATCAGCCCGAACGACTACCGTCGCGTCCCGGCAGAGCCCGGCTCGTACGCGGACGGGGTCCGGGCGATCGACGCCCCGTCGCCCGCCCGGATGTGGGTACGCGAGCGGTACAACCGCTTCGTGCCGAAGGCCGTCCGCGACCGCATCGCCCGCCGCGACCGGATGGGCGGCGTCGTCGGCCACGTCCGCCCGCTCGTCGAGCACGGCACCGACGTCGTCGTGATCGTCGCCCCCGAGGACGCCGCCCTGTTCGACCGGCTCGGTGGGCAGAAGGCCGTCCGGCGCTGGCCCGGTGACGACCGTCGCGGCTCGGTGTCCGTCGTCCGCGTCGAGGACGGCGACCACGCGTTGTTCTCCCCGACGATGCGCGAGGCCGTGGTCGCCGAGGTGCGCTCCCGCGTCGCAGCGACGTTCCCCGTCCACACCTGACGCGCCCCGACCGGCGGGCAGACCGTGCAGGTGCATGTTCCGACGATCCACGCGTCGAACGACTCGTGTGGGGTCGCCACATGCACACGCATCCGATGCGGGTGCATGTTCCGACGATGCACGTGTCGAACGACTCGTGTGGTGTCGCCGCATGCACACGCATCCACGTCGGCTCAGCGCAGGCCGAGCTCCCGCGCGACGGCGTCGGGACGCTCGACGTGGGCGAAGTGCCCGCAGTCGTGGAGCAGGACCGTCCGGACCTGCGGCACGAACGCCCGCAGCGCCTCGAGGTCCGAGACGCGGGCGAACACGTCGTCGCGCCCGGCGATCGCCGTCACCGGGCAGGTGATCCCACGCCACCGGTCGACGTCGTACGCAGCCGCCGACCGTGCCGCCTCGGTGAACTGCTCCGGCCGGAGCTCCTCGACGAAGGCCTCGAGCACGCTCGGGTCCAGACGTCGCACGTGCGTGAACACCGGCGCCGCGACGAGCGGCAACAGGCCGATCCGCGCGATCCCCCGGAGCAGCGGACGAGCGGCGACCCCGGTCACCGTGAGGCCCGCACGCAGCAGGGTGAACGCCGGCAGGGTGCCGAGCGCCCGCACCGGGTGCCGAGCCGCACCGGCGGTCGCGACCGTGGTGCCGGACACCAGGGCGAGCGACCGAACCCGCTCGGGCGCCACCACGGCCAGGTGCAACCCGACGAACGCGCCCATGGAGTGCCCGACCACGTCGACCGCGCCGAGGGCCAGCGCACCGAGGACCGCCGAGACGGCAGCCGTGACGGCGTCGAGCCCGAGCGGACCGTCCGGAGCCGGCGAGGACCCCCAGCCGGGCAGGTCGACGAGGACCAGCCCGCGGTCCCCGATCCCGTCCGCGGCACGCAGCAACGGTGTCCACGTCGACCAGGAGCCCGCGACGCCGTGCAGCAGCAGGAGCGGGTCCGGGCCGGCGCGGTGGTGCACCACGACGGGCCCGGTCGGGGCCTCCACGACCGTGCGGGTCAGCCCCCAGACGCCGGGCGTGACGCGCACCGGGTACGGGGCGTACGCATCAGCGGCGACCCCGCGACCACGCGGGTCGGTGTCGATGGCGTGCACCGGGCCTCCTGTCCGACCGTCGACGCGGACGCGTCCGTCAGGAGGGATTCGGAACGCTAGCCGACGGGGACGGGTGCCGAGCAGGCGGCGAGCCGGTCGAGGGCCGCCTTGTACTCGGCGACGTCGCGCTGCAGGCCGGGCTCGGTGATGATCGAGGCCTTGATGCGGCCCTGCACGTCGATGACGAAGGTCGCGCGGGTGGCGAAGCCCTTGTTCTCGAGGAACACGCCGTACTCCTTCGAGACCGCGCCGTGCGGCCAGAAGTCGGCGAGCAGCTCGAAGTCGTAGCCGTTCGTCTCGGCGAACGAGCGGAGCGTCGCCTTCGAGTCGACCGAGATGCCGAGCAGCTCGATGCGCTGGTCCTGGAACATCGTGATGTTGTCCTGCAGGGTGCAGAGCTCGTTCGTGCACCCGGACGAGAACGCCAGCGGGAAGAAGACGAGTGCGACCGGGCGGTTGCCACGGAAGTCGCTGAGTCGGACGTGCTCACCGAACTGGTTCGGGAGCTCGAAGTCCGGCGCGAGTGAGCCGATCTCCAGTGCCATCGCTACGTGTGCTTCTTCCTCGGGCGTGGGGTGTGCCCGTCGGGTCCGTGCGCCGCGGATCGCGTGTGCACGATCGGCCATGCTACGCCGACGACACGCGAATGCAAGCACCCGTCCACCTGCACGTCACCATCAGCATCAGCGTCGGTCCTGGGGCCTAGAGTGGACGGGGCCCCAGCCGGTCGCGACCCGACCACCGGAGCCACCATGTCCACCACCACGAGAACGAACGAGGTCAAGGGTGACGGTGAACGACCAGGACCCGTACAGCGCCGGGGCGAACGACCAGGATCCGCAGGAGACCGCCGAATGGCGTGAGTCCCTCGACGGGCTGGTCCAGACCCACGGACACCAGCGCGGTCGCGAGATCATGCTGAGCCTGCTCAAGCGGTCCAAGGAACTGCACCTCGGTGTGCCGATGGTCCCGACGACGGACTACGTGAACACCATCGCGCCGGAGAACGAGCCGGAGTTCCCCGGCGACGAAGAGCTGGAGCGCCGGTACCGCCGCTGGATCCGCTGGAACGCGGCCATCACGGTGCACCGTGCACAGCGTCCCGGCATCGGGGTCGGCGGGCACATCTCGACGTACGCGTCGAGCGCTGCGATGTACGAGGTCGGCTACAACCACTTCTTCCGCGCGCAGGACCACCCCTCCGGTGGCGACCAGGTCTTCTTCCAGGGCCACGCCTCCCCCGGCATGTACGCCCGCGCGTACATGGAAGGTCGCCTCTCCGAGGACCAGCTCGACGGGTTCCGGCAGGAGAAGTCGCACGCCGGCGGCGGCCTGTCGTCGTACCCGCACCCGCGCCTCATGCCGCACTTCTGGCAGTTCCCGACCGTGTCGATGGGCATCGGCCCGATCAACGCGATCTACCAGGCGCAGCAGGCCAAGTACCTGTCGAACCGCGGCATCAAGGACGCCATGGACCAGCAGGTCTGGGCGTTCCTGGGCGACGGCGAGATGGACGAGGTCGAGTCCCGCGGGCAGCTCCAGGTCGCCGCGAACGACGGCCTCGACAACCTGAACTTCGTCATCAACTGCAACCTGCAGCGACTCGACGGCCCGGTCCGTGGCAACGGCAAGATCATCCAGGAGCTCGAGGCGTTCTTCCGCGGTGCGGGCTGGAACGTCATCAAGGTCGTCTGGGGCCGCGAGTGGGACGACCTGCTCGCCCGCGACACCGAGGGCGCGCTCCTCAACCTGATGAACCAGACGCCGGACGGCGACTACCAGACGTACAAGGCCGAGAACGGTGCCTACGTGCGCGAGAACTTCTTCGGGCGCGACCCGAAGGCGCTCGAGCTCGTCAAGGACTACACCGACGACCAGATCTGGAACCTCAAGCGCGGTGGCCACGACTACCGCAAGGTCTACGCCGCGTTCAAGGCCGCGACCGAGCACAAGGGCCAGCCGACCGTCATCCTGGCGAAGACGGTCAAGGGCTACGGCCTCGGCCCGAGCTTCGAGGGCCGCAACGCGACCCACCAGATGAAGAAGCTCACGCTCGACAACCTCAAGCAGTTCCGCGACGAGATGCGCATCCCGATCTCCGACGCGCAGCTGGAAGAGAACCCCTACACGCCGCCGTACTACCACCCGGGCAACGACGACGAGGCGATCCAGTACATGCACGAGCGTCGTCGCGCGCTCGGTGGCTACGTGCCGGAACGTCGCACGAAGTACACGCAGTTCACGCTGCCGGACGACTCGAAGTACCAGGTCGTCAAGAAGGGCTCCGGCAAGCAGGAGGTCGCCACCACCATGGCGTTCGCACGCCTGCTGAAGGACCTGCTGCGCTCGCCCGACTTCGGCGACCGCGTGGTCCCGATCATCCCGGACGAAGCGCGCACCTTCGGCATGGACGCCTACTTCCCGTCGGCGAAGATCTACAACCCGAACGGCCAGCACTACACGTCGGTCGACCGCGAGCTCCTCCTGGCCTACAAGGAGAGCCCGCAGGGCCAGATCATCCACGTCGGCATCAACGAGGCGGGCGCCCTCGCAGCGTTCACCGCGGTCGGCACCTCGTACTCGACGCAGGGCGAGCCGCTCATCCCGGTCTACGTCTTCTACTCGATGTTCGGGTTCCAGCGCACCGGCGACGCCATCTGGGCCGCCGGCGACCAGATGACCCGTGGCTTCATGATCGGCGCGACCGCCGGCCGCACCACGCTGACGGGCGAGGGCCTACAGCACGCGGACGGTCACTCGCCGCTCCTCGCCACGACGAACCCGGCCGTCGTCTCCTACGACCCGGCGTACGGCTACGAGATCGGCCACATCGTCAAGGCCGGCCTCGACCGCATGTACGGCACGAACGAGGACGGCTCGCCGAAGCACGCCGACCCGAACGTCATGTACTACCTGACGGTCTACAACGAGCCGCTGGTGCAGCCGGCCGAGCCCGAGGGCGTCGACGTCGAGGGCATCCTCAAGGGGATGTACCTGCTCAAGGCCAGCGAGCACGACGGCCCGAAGGCCCAGCTGCTCGCGTCCGGTGTCGCCGTGCCGTGGATCCTCGAGGCGCAGCAGCTCCTCGCCGAGGACTGGGGCGTGTCGGCCGACGTGTGGAGCGTCACGAGCTGGGGTGAGCTGTACCGCGACGGTGTGGCCGCCGAGCAGCAGGCGTTCCTCAACCCGAACGAGCCGGCCCGCACGCCGTTCGTCACCGAGCGTCTGCTCGGCACCGAGGGCCCGGTCGTCGCCGTGAGCGACTTCATGCACCTGGTGCAGGAGCAGATCCGCCCGTTCGTGCCGACCGACTACGCCACCCTCGGCGCCGACGGCTTCGGTTTCTCGGACACCCGTCCGGCCGCTCGCCGCTTCTTCCACATCGACGGCCCCTCGGTCGTCGTGCGGACGCTGCAGCAGCTCGCCCGCCAGGGCAAGGTCGACGGCGCGCTCGTCCAGCAGGCGATCGACAAGTACCGCCTGCACGACGTGACCGCCGGCACCACCGGCAGCGCGGGCGGCGAGAGCTGATCAACCCGTGACGACGGTCCGCCCGGACCACGAGAGCCAGGAGAGCGCGCGCGAGCGCGCGCTCTCCTGGCTCCGTCAGGTGTCCGGAGAACTCTCCACCGCCACGATCAAGCGGCTCGAGGACACGCTCCCCTGGTACAGCGAGATGCCGCCGGGGCGCCGCTCCGCCGTGGGCCTCGTCGCCCAGGCGGGCATCACCTCGTTCATCAGCTGGCTCGAGGGCACCGCGTCGACGCCGTGGATCGCCGCGGCCGACGTCTTCGGGTCCGCCCCGCGGGAGCTCCTGCGCTCGGTGAGCCTGCAGCAGACCCTGCAGCTCATCCGCGTCGTGGTGACCGTGGTCGAGGAACGCGCGGCCGACGACGAGATGCTGCAGGAGGCGATCCTCAAGTACTCCCGCGACATCGCGTTCGCCGCCGCCGACGTCTACGCCCGCGCGGCCGAGGCCCGCGGTCTGTGGGATGCCCGGCTCGAAGCACTCGTGGTCGACTCGATCCTCTCCGGCGAGTACGACGACGAACTGCCGTCCCGCATCGCCGCCCTCGGATGGCACGGCCACGGCGAGGTCGCGGTGCTCGTCGGCACCGCACCGAAGCAGCTCGAGGTCGACCAGGTCCGCCGCACCGCACGGCACATGGACGCCGATGTGCTCGTCGGGGTCCAGGGGTCGCGGCTCGTCGTGGTGATCGGTCGCGCCACCCCCCGCGACGACGTCCCCGAGGGCGAGGAGCCCGTCTCGTTCACGACCATCGCGCAGGCCCTCGAGCCGCTGTTCGGTGAGGGCCACCTGGTGCTCGGCAACGAGGTCCCCGGGGTCGTCGACGCCTCGACCAGCGCGAAGGCCGCCCTCGCCGGGTTCGCCGTCGCGCGTGCCTGGCGCGGCGTGCCCCGTCCGGCCCTGGCCGACGACCTGCTGCCCGAACGGGCCCTTGCCGGCGACCCGCTCGCCCGGTCGGCCCTGGTGCAGCGCATCTACGTCCCACTCAAGGACCAGTCCACCGAGCTCCTGCAGACGCTGTGGTGCTACCTGGACACCGGCCGGTCGCTCGAGGCCACGGCGCGCGAGCTCTTCGTGCACCCGAACACCGTGCGCTACCGCCTGCGCCGGGTCGCCGACATCATCGGGTGGGACGCCACGCACGCCCGGGACGCCCTGATCGTGCAGTCGGCGCTCATCCTCGGCGCGATGTCCGAGTCCGCGACCGGCCGTCGCCGCATCACACCCCGACGCTAGAGCGCTCCGGACGGTAGAGAACCGACAATGTCCCGCGGGGATTCGTGTGGGAAGTCCACACGGGCCCCGCGGGACGAGAACGCGAGGATTGTCCGGTGATCGTCGTCGTCGCGCCCGGACAGGGCTCCCAGACCCCCGGCTTCCTCGCCCCCTGGCTCGAGGACGCCACCGTTCGTGAACGAGTCGGGCAGTGGTCGGAGTCGATCGGCGTCGACCTCGCCGAGCACGGCACGAACTCCGACGCGGACACCATCAAGGACACCGCGCTCGCACAGCCCCTCATCGTGGCCGCCGGCCTGGTGACCGCCGACGCACTGCTCGCCGAGGGCCGTCGTGCGCTGGTGGGCGGGGTCGCCGGACACTCGGTGGGCGAGTTCACCGCCGCCGCGGTCGCCGGGATCCTCGAGCCGACCGACGCCGTCGCCCTGGTCGCCGAGCGCGGCCGGGCCATGGCGGACGCCGCAGCGCTCGAGCCGACCTCGATGGCCGCCGTCCTCGGTGGCGACGCCGACGCGGTGGCCGCAGCCCTCGCCGAGCACGGCCTCGTGCCCGCGAACCACAACGGTGGCGGCCAGACCGTCGTCGCGGGTGCCGCAGACGCCATCGCGGCCCTCGCCTCCGACCCGCCCGCCAAGGCCCGGGTGATCCCGCTCGCCGTGGCCGGTGCGTTCCACACCCGGTACATGGCCCCCGCCGTCGAGCGGGTCGCCCCAGTCGCGGCCGCCACCACCGTGCAGGACCCGACCCTGCCGATCTGGACCAACGCCGACGGCTCCCGCGTCGACGACGGGCGCCGCTTCGTCGACCTGATGGTCCAGCAGATCGCGAGCCCCGTGCACTGGGACGCGGTCATGGAGTCCTTCTCCGCCGCCGGCGTGACCGGCATCATCGAGCTCGCACCCGCCGGTGCCCTCGTCGGCCTGGCGAAGCGCGGCCTCCGCGGCACGCCGACCGTCGCCGTCAAGACCCCCGACGACCTGCCTGCAGCGATCGACCTGCTGCAGCGCGCGGGCCAGGAAGCAGACGCAACCGCATGACCGACCCGACCACCCCGACGGACGCCCCCACGGGCCTCCCGACCGGATCCGCGCGCCCGCTGCTCCAGCAGCGCAGCGGCCACGAGTTCACCCGGATCCTGGCGTTCGGCGCCGCCCGCGGCGAGAACGTCGTGCCGAACGACGACCTCGTCGGCCCGATCGACTCGTCCGACGAGTGGATCCGCCAGCGCACCGGCATCATCACCCGCAAGCGCGCGGGCAAGGACGTCGAGGCCGTCGACCTCGCCGAGGCCGCCGCACGCGAGGCCATCGAGAAGGCCGGCATCGAGCCGTCCCAGATCGGCGTCGTGCTCGTGAGCACCGTCACGCACACCGTGGCGACCCCGTCGATGGCGTCGCTGCTCGCCGAGCGCATCGGCGCCACCCCGGCCGCCGCGTACGACATCAGCGCCGCCTGTGCCGGGTACGCCTACGGCATCGCCCAGGCCGACTCGTTCATCAAGTCCGGGCTCGCCGACCACGTGCTGGTCGTCGGGGCCGAGAAGCTCAGCGACGTCGTCGACCCGACCGACCGCTCGATCTCGTTCCTGCTCGGGGACGGTGCCGGCGCCGCCGTGATCGGCCCGAGCGACTTCCCGGGCATCGCCCCCACCATCTGGGGTTCCGACGGCTCGAAGTGGGACGCCATCGGCATGACCGCGACCTACAACGAGTGGGAGGCCGGCGCACCGCGTCCGACCATGCGCCAGGCCGGGCAGACGGTGTTCCGCTGGGCCGTCTGGGAGATGGTCAAGGTCGCCCGCCAGGCGCTCGAGACCGCCGGCGTCCGCCCCGAGAACCTCGCCGCGTTCGTGCCGCACCAGGCGAACATCCGCATCATCGACGAGTTCGCCAAGCAGCTCGGCCTGCCCGAGACGGTGACGATCGCCCGCGACATCACCACCACCGGCAACACCTCCGCCGCGAGCATCCCGCTCGCCACGCACCGCCTGCTCGAGGAGCACCCGGACCTGTCGGGCGGCCTCGCCCTGCAGATCGGCTTCGGCGCCGGACTCGTGTTCGGTGCCCAGGTGGTCGTCCTCCCCTGATCCCCGTCCGGTCGCGCAACCGCGCGCCCGGTCCCCATCCCGACGAGCCTCCGCGCACCCGGACCCCGCGTGCCCTAGGCTGGTCAACGGTCAAACGACACCCCCCTTCAAGGAGAACACTCATGGCCCTGTCCAACGAAGAAGTCCTCGCCGGCCTGGCCGAGCTGATCAACGACGAGACCGGTATCGCCACCGACACCGTCGCCGCCGACAAGTCCTTCACGGACGACCTCGACATCGACTCCATCTCGATGATGACCATCGTGGTCAACGCCGAGGAGAAGTTCGACGTGAAGATCCCGGACGAAGAGGTCAAGAACCTCAAGACCGTGGGCAACGCGGTCGACTACATCGTCAAGGCCCAGGCCTGACACGAGCTTCCTGAGCGCCGCGGCCCGCGGACCCCTGCGGGCCGTGGCGCTCATCTTGTTCACCCCAACGAAAGAACACGTCGTCCCATGACCAAGAAGACCGTCGTCGTCACCGGGATCGGTGCGATCTCACCCCTCGCCGCGACCGCCCCGGACACCTGGGACGCGCTGCTCGCCGGCAAGTCCGGCATCACCCGCATCGAGGACCCCCGCTACGCCGAGCTCGAACTCCCGGTGGAGTTCGCCGGCCAGGCGCGCCGGTTCCTCACCGACCAGCTCACCCGCCCCGAGTCGAAGCGCCTCGACCCCTCGTCGCAGCTGTCGCTCGTCGCGGCGCGCGAGGCCTGGGCCGACGCCGGCATCGACGACGAGTCCGTCGTCCCCGAGCGCCTGATCGTCGACTGGGCGACCGGCATCGGTGGCGTCAACACGCTGCTCGACGCCTGGGACACCCTGCGCGAGAAGGGTCCGCGTCGCGTCCTGCCGATGACGGTCCCGATGCTCATGGCGAACGGACCCGCCGCCGCCATCGAGATGGAGTTCGGCGCCCGTGGTGGTGCCCGCACCTACCTGTCCGCCTGCGCGTCGTCGACCGAGTCGCTGGCCGAGGCGTACCGGCACATCGCCGACGGCGACGCCGACATCGTCATCACCGGTGGCGCCGAGGCCGCGCTGCACCCACTCCCGCTGGCCGCGTTCGCCGCGATGCAGGCCCTGTCGCGCCGCAACGACTCCCCCGAGACCGCATCGCGTCCGTACGACGTCACGCGTGACGGCTTCGTGCTCGGTGACGGCGCTGCGGCGCTCATCCTCGAGTCGAAGGAGCACGCCGAGGCCCGCGGCGCGACGATCTACGCCGAGGTCGCCGGCTCCGGCATCACCTCGGACGCCTTCCACATCACCGCGCCGGACCCCGAGGGCAGCGCCGCCGCCCGTGCGGTCCTGCAGGCCCTCGAGCACGCCGACGCGAGCATCGAGGACGTCGTGCACGTCAACGCGCACGCCACCTCGACCCCCGTCGGTGACGTCGCCGAGTACCACGCGATGCGTCGGGTCTTCGGCGACCACCTGGACGACGTCGTGGTGTCCGCGACCAAGGCCTCGACGGGCCACCTGCTCGGTGGTGCCGGCGCGATCGAGGCGGTCTTCACCGTCCTCGCGCTGCACAACCGCGTCGCCCCGCCGACGATCAACCTGCACGACCAGGACCCGGAGATCGTCATGGACGTGGCCCGCGAGCCGCGTGCACTGCCCGAGGGCGACCTGCTCGCGGTCAGCAACTCGTTCGGCTTCGGCGGCCACAACGCCGTGGTCGCGTTCCGCAGCGTCTGATCCGTCCCACCCTGCCAGGAGGCCCGTCCCGCGTCGTCGGGGCGGGCTTCCGTCGTTCCGGTGCCGGTTGGAGTCCCGGCAACACGCCGTCGTGTCGCTGAGGCGCCCCGGAAACGACGAGACGCCGCCGTATTCGGCGGCGTCTCGAGTCTGTGGCGGTGTCCGGACGACACACCGGCGTCTGGCGCACCCGACACGCCGGCGTCTGGCGCACCCGACACGCCCGCGTGTTGCGAGTTGGCTCAGCCGACGCGGTGCAGCCAGACGACCGGGTTGCCCTCGGCCGCGTGGCGGAAGGGCTCGAGCTCGTCGTCCCAGGCCTGCCCGAGTGCGAGTCGGAGCTCACGGTGCAGCTCGAGGGCGTTGCTGCCCGCGACCTCCATCGCGTAGCGCACCCGGTCCTCGGGGATGACCATGTTGCCCGTGACGTCGGTCTGCGCGTAGAACACGCCGAGGTCGGGCGTGTGCATCCAGCGACCGCCGTCCGAGGCGCTCGTCGGCTCCTCGGTGACCTCGTACCGCAGGTGTTCCCATCCGCGCAGGGCCGACGCGATCGCGGCGCCGGCGCCCACCGCACCGGTCCACGTGTACTCGGTCCGGCGCGCACCGTCCTGTGCGGGCTGGTCGAGCCACGAGAAGTTCACGGCGCGGTTCATCGCGCGACCTGCTGCCCATTCGACGTGCGGGCAGAGCGCGCGGGGTGAGGAGTGCACGTAGAGCACTCCTGTCGTCGTTCCGTTCACGGTTCCTCCGATACGTCAGGTGCGACTTCCCCATCGACCTGGTGCGGAGGATCCTGACCCGAGGGGCCACGGAACCATCGGTATGCGATTGTGATGTCCCGACGGGACACGCCCATTATGCAGCGCCGCGGCTGGGAACGGCAAGGAACCGACCCCGATCAGTGCAGGACGGCACCGTCCGCGTCGACCGGGTGTCGCTCCCCCGCCGTGATCGGCACCGGGACGCGGTTGTCCTCCGGTGGGATCGGGCACGCGTACTGGTACGAGAACGCGCACGGCGGCAGGACCAGCAGGTTCCAGTCGAGCTCGACCGTGGCCTCCGTGCCGGGGTCGTCGAGGTACAGGAACCGACCCATCGAGTAGGTGCTGCCCGGGTCGTCCTCGGGCAGGGCACTCGTGGCGTCCTGCACGATGAGCTGCAGCCGGGCGGCTCCGCGGTGGGCAGCCGACCGGACGGCGACGAAGTGCACCGCGGCACCACCCACGACGGTCTCGACGTGTCCGGCGACCGGCAGGGCGTCGCCGGCGGCGTCACGGACGCTGCCACGGGCCTCCAGGGCGTCCCCGACCAGCGGGACGTACGTGCCGGACGTCACCCAGTCGCCGGACCAGGCGAAGCGGGCGATCTGCGCGAAGCGGGCGATCGCCTCGGACGACGGGTCCCAGACGCGCAGGGTGTCGCCGCTGACGGTGCCGGCGAAGCCGTCTGGCAGCGCGACGGTCGACGGAACGACGGCGGTGTCCCCGGCCACCAGGACCGTGCCGTCGACCGGGACGCCGTCGACGACGACGCCGTCGGATGCCTCGGCCGTCACGGTGAGTCCGCCGACGGCCGGGGCCCACGTCCCGGGGACCGGCCAGACCGGCTGCGGGTGGTCGACGTGCTGGGCGTTCACCAGGGCGAGCGGTCCACGGGCACTGCGCGCCCAGCGGTCACGGTCGTGGACGTGCTCGGCGAAGGCGGCGACGAGCGCGTCGTCGGCAGCGCCGGTGCCGCTCGTCACGCCTGCTCCTGGCGGGGGTAGATGACCTTCTGCACGATGATGATGACCGACGCCGCGACGGGCAGCGCCACGAGCGCGCCGAGCACGCCGCCGATCGTGCCGCCGGCGACCGCCGCGATGACCACGAGGGCGCCGGGCACCTGGACCGCCCGCGACATGATGCGCGGGGAGATCAGGTAGGCCTCGACCTGCATGTAGACCAGGTAGTAGATGCCCGAGAACAGGGCGGTGGCCGGCGACGCGAAGAAGCAGAGCAGCGAGATCACGATCGCGGCGGCCAGCGTGCCGACCAGCGGGATCAGCGAGCCGAGGAACGCGATGAACGCGAGCAGCACGGGCAGCGGTGCACCGATGATGAGCAGGAAGATGAAGCTCAGGATGCCGTTGATGAGCGCCTGCGACACCTGCCCGACGACGTACCGGCCGACCGCCTGCGTGATCTGCTCGCTCACGTCGATGAAGTTCTGGCGACGCGACGCCGGGACGAACCGGTAGGCCGCGCGCTTCATGCCCCGCATCGACGCGAGGAAGTAGAGCATCAGGATGATGACGATGAGCGCCCCGGTGACCCCGGACAGGATCCCGCTGCCGACCGCCAGGATCCCGCCGCCGACGCTGAGCAGGTTGCCCGGCTTCTCGACGAAGGACTGCAGCGACTGCAGCGCGTGGTCGATGTCGAACGACCCGGCGAACTGCTTCGACAGGTCCTGCACCCACGGCTGCTGCGAGATGTCCTGCACGATCTCGGGGAAGTTCTGGACCAGGTTCGACGCCTGCTCCACCAGGATCGGGACGACGGCGAAGACGATGCCGGCGAAGGCCCCGAGGACGACCACCACGACGATCGTGATGGCGGACCAGCGCGGGATGATCCGCTCCAGGAACGACACGAGCGGGTCGATACCGAGTGCCAGGAACAGCGCGACCCCGATGTAGACCAGCACCGTGCTGAGCTCGTTGATGATCGCACCGGCGAGCAGCGCGACGAGCACCCCGATGGCGCCCATGAACCCGAGGCGGAAGGCGTTCACGCGCACGCCGGTACCGCCACGGGTCACCTCGAAGGTGACGTTCGGTGTCGGTGCGTGGTCGTCCTGCGACGTGTCGCGCTTCCTTGGCATGTGCACGTAGGGCGGGCGGGACTCGAACCCGCGGATCGTTCGGTTATGAGCCGACTGCCTTGACCAGCTTGGCTACCGCCCCTCGCCGGAGACCCTCAGGCCACCGGCTCACCACGATACAGCGACTCGAACGTCGACAGCGTGCGGTTGATGTCGTGTGCCTCGATCATGGTCAGACTGCGATCCCGCATCGCGACGTACTCCGACTCGGGCGCGGTGAGCACCGTCGTGAGCTTCGCCGCCAGGTCGTCCACGTCGCCCGGGGTGAACAGGTACCCGTTGCCGTCGATCAGGTGCGGCAGCGCCATCGAGTCGGCGGCGACGACGGGCAGCCCGGACGCCATCCCCTCGAGCGACGAGATGCTCTGCAGTTCCGCCGTCGACGGCATCGCGAACACCGTCGCGTTGGTCAGGGCCTCCTGCTTGCGCTCGTCGGAGACGAACCCCAGGAACCGCACGCGGTCCTCGAGCCCGAGCTCCTTCGCCAACGCGGTCAGCTTCGGGATCATCTCGCCGTCGCCGACGATGGTCAGCGTCGCGGACAGCTCGGCGGGCAGCAGCGCCACCGCGCGGACGAGCACGTCGAGGTTCTTCTCGGGGGCCACGCGACCGACGAAGACGATGTCGTTGTTGACCGGGCGTCCCTCGCGCGCCACGTACCGGGACGCGTCGATGCCGCACGAGATCGCGAGGACCTGCTGGCCGGCGATGGCCTTCCGCAGGTAGTCGGCGGCCAGGTTCGTCGGCGTCGTGATGGTGTCGGCCAGCCGGTAGGTCTTGGCGGCGTCGCTCCACGCGATCTTCAGCGCGAGGGGCAGCGTCCACTTGCCGAACGGCGTGTACTCGAGCAGGTTCTCCGGCATGAAGTGGTTCGTCGCGATGACCCGGATGCCGCGGTCGTTCGCCTCGTGCACGATGCCGCGGCCGATGACCACGTGCGACTGGATGTGCAGCACGTCGGGCTTGACGGCGTCGAGGATCGGGCCGGTCCACTTCCGGACGCTCCACGGCCAGACGAAGCGCAGCCACGGGTGCAGCGGCCACTTGTACGACTTCAGGCGGTGCACGACGAGCGTGACGCCGTGGTGCTCCTCGTCGAAGGTGCCGTAGTGGCGGCTCGAGGCCGGGGCCACGACGTGCACCTCGTGCCCGCGCTCGGCCAGGCCGACGGCGAGCTGCTCGGCGAAGGTGGCGGCGCCGTTGACGTCGGGGGCGAAGGTGTCCGCTGCGATCAGCACGCGCAACGGTCGGTGACCGCCCGTCGCTTCCGTCGGTCCGGCGGTGGCGGTGGTGGCGTCTCCTGACACGGCTGAGTTCGTCCTCTCGTGGGCGATGGCTGGTCGGCAGTGACGCTATCGCACCAGGATCGACGGTCGCGTCAGCCGCGCGGATGAGGGCGGCGACCACCCGGGGTGCGCGGCGAGTGCACCGCCGCGTGCGCGCCGGTCGCCCGCGCCGGCCGGCGTCAGGCCCGGGTCTGCGGGTGGTGCTTGGCGAGCAGGAACACCCCGGTGATGGCGATGCCCGCGGCCACCACGAACCCCGCCACCGCGAACCACGGCGCCCCCGAGGCCTCGCCGAGCACGATCACGCCGATGCCGACCGCGACGATCGGATCGATCACCGTCAACCCCGCGATCACGAGGTCGGCCGACCCGCTCGAGTACGCGTTCTGCACGAAGTACCCACCGAGCGACGCCGCCACGACCACCCCGGCGATGGCGAGCACGGTCAGCCAGTCGAAGGTGCCGTTCACGAACCGGTTGAGCACGACCTTCGCCAGCGTCGCCACGAACCCGTAGAGCACCCCCGCCCCGACGATGTAGTACAGCGCACTGCGGTGCTTGGCGACCAGGCGGAACGACACCAGCACGAGCACCAGCACGACGGCCAGGATCACCAGCACGGTGACGAGCTGCTGGCGGGTGATCGCGCTCTCGTGCCCGACGAACGCCGCGATCCCGACGAAGATGCCGACACCGATGATGCACGTCCACACGGCCCGCCGCGCACGACGACCGAGCGGCACACCGGACGACCGCGACGAGAACCACGTCGTGATGACGAGGGCGACGGCACCCAGCGGCTGCACGACGATCAGGGGCGCGAACGTGATGCTGATGAGCTGGAGCACCACCGCGATGCCGAGCATGAGCGTGCCGAGCACCCAGTAACCGCTCGAGACGAGCCCGACCACGTGCCTGACGCTCAGCCCCTTCGACTGCCGACCGAGACGCGCCTCGACCCGCTGCACCCCGCGGCTCTGGAACTGCGCCCCGAGCGACAGGAACACCGCACCGATCAGCGCCACCGGGATCATCAGCGCCTGGAACGGCGTGAGGTTGCTCACGGCGTCGGGCAGCTGGAGGTCCGTCGTCACGCGTCGAGGCTACCGTCCCCCGCCGGATAACCTGGGTGAATGGCCGTTCTCCCGATCCGCATCACCGGCGAACCCGTCCTGCACGAGCGTGCAGCCGAGGTCACCGCGTTCGATGACGACCTCCGCACCCTCGTCGCCGACATGCTCGAGACCATGGACCTGGCACCGGGCGTCGGCCTGGCCGGTCCGCAGGTGGGCGTCGGCAAGCGCCTGTTCGTGTACTCCTACACCGACGACGACGACGTCCTGCACCGGGGCGCCGCCGTGAACCCCGTCCTGTGGATCACGCCCCCGGTCCCCGAATCGGTCGAGGAGCTCGACGAGGACGAGGAGTCCGAGGGCTGCCTGTCGATCCCTGGTGAGCGGTTCCCGCTCCGCCGTTCCGAGGGCGCCCTGCTGCGGGCCTTCGACGAGCACGGCACCCCGTTCGAGGTCGAGGCGCACGGCTGGCTGGCCCGGATCTTCCAGCACGAGTACGACCACCTGGACGGCTGGCTCTACGCCGACCGCCTGGTGCACCCCTACGGCAAGCAGGTCGCCAAGGCGATCCGCAAGAGCAGCTGGGGCGGCCCCGGCCAGTCCTGGTTGCCGGGTCGCGACCACCCCGAGGGCTGACGCCCGTCGACGTCGGCACCCGGTGCCGTCCAGCCCGTCGCTGGTCCGGCGGGCGGCCTGGAGGCCCGGCTCAGCCCCGGTAGGCAGCCAGTGCGTCGCGCAGGCGGTCGGTCTCCGGGTGCCCGGGGCAGTACCGCAGGAGCCCGGCGGCCACGTGCGCACCGCGCGCGTCGGCGACCGCCGACGTCCACGGCGCCGAGCCGCGGACCGCGCACGTGCTCGCGAGCTCGACGAGGGTCGCGTCACCGCGCGCCGCCGCCACCGCGGCCTGCTGCTGGCTCGACGGCACCGACCCGGTCAGGCGCTTCGCCGAGCAGTCGGCGCGCTCGGCCTCCCACACCGCCGAGTAGGTGGTGTAGGTCTCGCTGTCCGATCCGTCGGCGGCGCAGACGAACGCGAAGACCACGGGCGACGCGCCCGAGCCCAGGCCGGTGTCCGAGCTCGTCGGGTCCTCGGACGCGTCGGTGTCCGGGCCGACGCTGCTGCAGCCGGTGAGCACCGCCGTCACGGCGACGACGACGCCCAGGAGCGTGAGTCGAGGCGAACGGGAACGGTGCACCTGTGAACGCTAACAGCAAGCGCTGCGGACGACCCGTACGGCGGCTCCTGCGATGATGGTCCGGCATCGCCCTGTCCTGGAGGTCCTCATCCCCCGCCTGCACTCCCGCCCCGTCCGTGCGACGGCCCTCGTGGTCGTCGCCCTGGCTGCTGTGTTCGTCGCCTACTGGCACCTCGGCCGTCCGACCATCGTGAACGACGAGTTCGTGTACCTCCGCGCGAGCTGGGCCTACGTGCACGGGAACTTCTCGCTCAACCTCGAGCACCCGCCGCTCGCGAAGTACGTGTACGGCGTGGCGCAGCTCCTGGTGGGACAGGGGCCGCTCGGACCGAGGCTGGTGGCTGCGACCGCGATGCTCGGCACGGGTGTCGTCCTGTTCCTCTGGCTGCGACGCGAGGTCGGCTTCTGGACCGGCCTGACCGCGGCGGCGATGTGGTGGCTGACGCCGCGTGGCTCGGGCTCGTCCTGGGCGGAAGCCGGGTCGGTCATCGGCGTCCGCATCGAGCGGTTCGCGATGCTCGAACCCCTCATGGTCTTCTTCGCCGTCGCCTCGCTCGCCGCGGCCTGGCGCTGGATGCGGACCGGCAACCGGTGGTGGGTGGCCGCAGCGGGTGCGCTGCTCGCACTGTCCGTGACCTCGAAGGTGTCGACGGCGGTGCTCGTCCTCGCCGTGGGAGCACTCCCCCTGCTGTTCCGTCGGTGGCGCGACCTGGGGGTCGGTGCGCTGTACGGCGGCATCGCGTTCGTGGTCGTGTTCGTCGTCGTCTACCTGCCGGTCGGGCTCTTCGCGGCCATCGGGCAGATGCTCCGGTTCCAGGCGCAGCAGAACGCCCACGGGCACCCGACGACCATCCTCGGGACGATCTACCCGGCGGCACCGTGGTGGGCGAACTTCGCGTTCCTCGCCGACGGCACGGGCTGGTTGCTGCTCACCGTCCTGACCATCGGTGTGGTCGCCGCGCTCGTCGTCCGACCGGACCGCCTGGTCGCGTACCTCGGCATCGCCCTCGGTGTCTTCCTCGTCTTCTACGTCATCGTCGCCAACGTCTCGCTGCCGTACTACTACGACGCGTGGATACCGTTCATCATCGCGTTGGCGGCGATCGGGTACGGGCGACTGGCGACCGTCCGGCCGCCCCTCGGACGCATTGCGGCAGCAGTGCTCGTCGCCGCGCTGCTCATCCCCGTCGCACGGCTGGGCGTCGCCGTCGTGCAGACCCGTCCGAGCGGGATCGCTCTGCTCTCGGATGCTCTGAAGGTCCGCGGACACGACTCCGAAGGCGTCCTCTTCAGCCAGTTCAGCGCCAACACCTGGCGCATCTACTTCGGGGACCGTGGCTCCATGCGCCCTGAGAACGGACCGTTCGACGCCGTCGTCGTCGGCTCGGACACCCGGCGGACCATGCCCGAGCAGGTCCGGACGTTCCTCGACGAACACGCTGCAGAACTCCAGCACTTCCGGCTCGACTACCTCGACGTCTACGTGCCCCGACAGGGCATCATCGAGGACAACAACCGGGACGGCACGCTCAGGGTCGAGCCCGACGCTCGCTGACCGCGATCGAGGTTCAGCTGTCCTGTCCGGCGACGACGACGTCCACCGGCGCCTCGAGACGACCGCCGTGTCGTGCGTCCGTGCGGATCTGGCACCGGACGGTCGTCGTGCCGACCGGCGCGGTGACCACACGGTCACTGCAGTTCGGAGAAGTCAGTCCGAGTGGCAGTTCCAGTCGGAGCACGACGCGGACTGCTGTGCCGTCGGTGCTCCGGACCGAGAGCGCTCCGGGTTCCAGTGCTGTGCCCCGGACGCTCATCTGCTCGATCCGAGCGCCCGACAGGTCGGCACCGGAGACGTCTGCACCGTCGATCCGGGCGGAGGAGAGATCAGCGTCCGCGAGCCGGGCTCCGCGCAGATCAGCACCGCGCAGATCGGCGGCGTGCAGATCAGCCTCCCGGAGGTCCGCGCCGCGCAGGTCGGTCGAGCGCAGGTCGGCTCCGAAGAACACGGTCTCGGAGAGGTCTGCGTCACGGAGGTCAGCACCACGCAGGTCTGCGAGCCGGAGGTCGGCCGTCGAGAGATCGACCGATGACAGGTCGGCTCCGGGGCACGCCGTCGCCGTGGCCGGCCCCGGCTCGGACACCACCGCACAACCGTCGACATCGTGACTCGTACCCCCGTCGTCGCCCGGCCTGAGGAAGGCTGCGACACCGATCACCACGACGAAGGCAGCTGAGGCGACTCCGACGCTCACCCCACGGGCGCGACGGGACGCGCTCACGACTCGACCCCGGTCAGCCATCTCGGCAGGACGTCGAGCCCCCAATCGGAGTACCACGCGGCGGAGTGTGCGTAGGGGAAGAACGCGCTCAGCGGGTTGTACAACACGAAGAGCGCGGCGAGCACCACGCCGACCACGGCCGTCGCGACGGCACGCGTTCGCGGTCGGAGACGTCGGAGCCACGTCCGGACACCGACCAGGACGACGACCACGGCCAACGGCATCGCTGGCAACAGGTAGCGACCGGAGAACGCGTACGACTCCCCCAAGTTGACCATCGTGGCGGCGTTGAAGCAGAGGACGGCGAACGTGTAGGTCGCCGCGACCGCGGCGCACCAGGTGAGCGCCGCATCGTGCAGGATCCGTCGGGCCTGCGTCAGCGCGATCCCGATGCCGACGACGGCGCTCGAGGCTCCGAACACGACGACCGACGGGTTCGGACGCCACGGGAACGAGGCGCCCCAGAAGAAGAAAAGTGACTGGAAGTAGATCGTCACCCATGACCGCAGGAAGGACAGCGGCGCGAACGCCGGCAGCGTTCCGTTCACCTCGGCCAGGTCGTGGGCGCGGGAAGCGGCGTAGTTCCGGCGGAAGATCGCGTAGTCCATGCAATCGGCACGACTGTGCAGGGCAGTACAGGCGGGGTTCACCGCGTGGAACTGCAACAGGTTCAGGCCGAAGCGCTCGATCGCGAGAGCGGTCAGCACACCGCCGATCACGAGCAGCACGATCGACTGTCCGGGTCGCGCGCGGAGTCCCCCGACGGTTCGCTGCACCGGGTGCCGCAACCACGACCAGCCGGCGGCGCGGTACCGCAGCAGGATGGCGAAGAACCCTCCCGCGAGCACGAACGGCGCCTGCGAGTACTTCATCAGGAGGGCGAACAGCGCTGCGACGGCCATCCAGGCCAGCGTGCGCAGTCCCCCACCGCGGACGAAACGGACCGCGACGGCGGCGAACACGAAGAGCGCTGCCATGGCCGGGGCGTCGTAGCTCACCGACGCGGCCTGCCAGGTGAACCGCCCCGTGAACGCCGTCGCCACGATCGCGAGCAGCCCGATCGACGCGGGGACGCGAGCGTGCTGGAACAGCGACCGGAGCGCGATGAGCCCCGAAGCTGCCCACAGCACGTCCACGGCACGGAGAACGAAGACGACTTGCTCGTAGTCGAGCCCGATCGCGAGTGCTCCGCGCGCGGGGAACGACATCAGGTAGTGGTACAGGTACAGCGGCGACCGGACGAGCTCGCCCATCCAGAGCTGCGACGGGTCGACCTGCTGCAGGTAGGGGCCCGCGAGCACGGGGCGCTCGGCGTAGAGCAGGATGTTCCAGACGTGCCCTCGCTCGTCCGGGGCCGCGGCCACGTGGACGTGGAACCACCCGGCGAAGGCGAACCCCATGACGACGAAGACCGTCAGCACCACCACGAACGACGCTCGTGACGACAGTGCGACGTCCACCGCCTGCACGACGGACCGCCGCTCCGTTCGCTCCGAACGTCCGCGGCGGGACTCCCGAGTGTTCGTCATGACGGAACGATCGTACAGGGAGCACCGAACGCGCACGACGACAGCAACGCAAAAGATCCCCACCCCGAAGGGATGAGGACCTGTCGCTCCCCGAGTTGGACTCGAACCAACAACCTGCCGGTTAACAGCCGGCTGCTCTGCCAATTGAGCTATCGAGGATCACTGTCCGCTGGCGAATGACGTGCGAACAACGGGTAACAGCATAGCAGGACGCCGAGGCCCTCCACCGCATCGGACACGCCGCCCGGGCGCGCCGCGCTTCGAGGCCCCCGTGTCAGTAGCCGGCGACCGGGTCGACGACGCCGACGAAGCCCCCGCCGTCGCCCCCGAGGAACGCCGCGGCGTTGAGCCGGACGCGCTCGGCGAGCAGGGGTGCGACCATCTCCGGGGTGTCGGCCTGGTGCGGGGTGATGACCGCGCCGGGCTCCGACCAGAGCGGATGCCCGTCGGGCAGCGGCTCGGGCTCGGTGACGTCGAGGCCGACCGCGGCGATCTCCCCCGTCCGCAGGGCGGCGACCAGCGCGTCGGTGTCGACGAGTCCGCCGCGGGCGATGTTCACGAGCCGGGCGGACGGCTTCATGATCCGGAACTGCTCCTCACCGAAGAGCTTCGCGGTGCCCGAGGTCATCGCCGCTGCGATCATCACGACGTCGGCGTCGGGCAGGACCCGGTCGAGCTCGTCGGTGGTGACGGTCCGCGCGGCTCCCGGCACGGGCTCGGGCGAGCGGCGCACGACGGTGACGTCGACGTCGAACGGGGCGAGCAGCCGGAGGTACTCGAGGGCGATCCCGCCGGCACCGATCACGACGACGTTCCGCCCGTACAGCGAGACGCCCTCGGGCTCGGTCGTCCAGGACGACGCACGAGCGCGCTTCTGCAGGACCCGGAGCGTGCCGAGGGTCAACGCGAGCGCGTGTTCGGCGACCGGCTCCGCGTAGGCACCCTTGGCCGAGGTGAACAGCACGCGGTCGCCGTGCTCCTGGATCAGGTGCGCGAAGGCGTCGACGCCGGCGAACGGCAGCTGCACCCAACCCACCCCCGGCGCCGAGGACAGCGCGTCGGCGAGGCCGGCCGGGTCGCGGGGGTCGAGCCAGACGACCCCGCGGGTGTCGGCGTCGAGCGGCGCGACGGTGCCGCCGGCCTCGGTCACGGCGTCCACGTGCAGGTCCGTCGGTTCCGGCAGCACGGCGACCGGCCCGGGCTGCGGGGCGTCGATCGGCAGCGGTGCACCCGACGTGGGGACGACGGCGCGGTGGCCGCGGGGGCCCTGGGAAGTGGTGCTCACGCGTTCTCCTGACGGTCGGTGCGCGGGCCGGTGCCGGCGGCGAGCGGACGGCGCGGCGCCGACGAACGGCGGGCCGTGGTCGGTGCCGGACGACGCTTCACGCCGCGGGCCGCGGTCGAGGCGAGGGTCTTCACGTAGGGGTCGACCGGGTTGTCGAGGACCTCGTCGAAGGTGCCGAGCCCGACGAGCCGGGCATCGGCCATCACGGCGACGCGGTCGGCGAGGGCGCGGGCCTCGCGCAGGTCGCTGGACACGACGACGGCCGAGAACTGCCGGCCGCGCTGCAGGGTCGCCAGGGCCTCGAGCACGGACTGCCGCACGAGTACGTCGACGCCACGCGCCGGTTCGTCCGCGACCAGGAGCTGGGGCTCGAGCACGAGCGCCTTCGCCAGGGCGACACGCTGACGCTGCCCGCTCGAGAGCTCCCAGGTGTTCAGGCGCATCGCCCCGAGCGGTAGGTGCACCGCGTCGAGCAGCCGGGCCACGATGAGCCCGGCCTCGCGCCGGTCGAATCGGCGGTCGCGGGCGTAGATCGGTTCGGCGACGGCCTCGCCGACGGTCAGGTCCGGGCTGAGCCGGTCGGCGCCGTCCTGCGGCAGGTACCCGATCCGGCCGCTCAGCCGTTCGAGCTTGCGTGACGAAGGGCGGAGGCCCCGGGTCTTCTGGCCGAGCACGGTCAGCTCGCCGCCGACGATGTGCCGACGGAGAGCGCCCTCGCCCTCGCCGTGGGATCCGAGCTGGCCGGCGATGGCGGCGGCGAAGGTCGACTTGCCCGATCCCGACTCACCGAGCAGGGCGAGGATCTCCCCCTGCCGGACCGTGAGGCTCACGCCGTCGACGGCCCGGATGGACTCGCCCCCGCGTCCGCCCCGGTACTCGATCGACACGTCGTCCGCGACGACCGCCGGTCCGTTGACCGCGATCATGGGTCCCCTTCCACGCCGCCCCCTGGCGGCGGTTCGCGACGGGCCGCCCTGGCAGGTCCGTCGTGCGTGCAGCAGTGGAGACGACCGCCCTGGAGGCCCGGCGTGCGTCGACGACGCTGGGCGGGCCTCCAGGGCGGGTCACGTCGGGTCAGGACCCGACGTTCTCCAGTCGCTCCAGCGTACGCCGTCGCTCCGCCTGCTCGGCTGGGTCCGGCACCGGCAGCGACGCGAGGAGCCGCTGCGTGTAGGGGTGCTGCGGCGCGCCGAGGACCTGCGCCGTCGTGCCCGTCTCGACCAGGTCGCCGCGGTACAGCACCGCGATCCGGTCGGACAGCGCGCCGACGACCGCGAGGTCGTGGCTGATGAACAGCGAGGCGAAGCCGAGGTCCTGCTGCAGCTCGAGGAAGAGCTCGAGCACCCGGGCCTGCACGGAGACGTCGAGCGCACTCGTCGGCTCGTCGGCGATGAGCAGCTTCGGCCGGAGCGCGAGCGACCGGGCGAGCGATGCACGCTGGCGCTGCCCGCCGGAGAGCTCGTGCGGGTAGCGGTCGCCGTACGCGGCCGGCAGCTGCACGGCCTCGAGCAGCTCGTCCACCCGCTTGCGCGCGGCACGGGGGCTCGAGACCTCCTTGTGCACGACCAGCGGCTCGGCGACGCACTCGGCGATCGTCAGCAGCGGGTTGAACGAGGTCGCCGGGTCCTGGAACACGAAGCCGATGTCCTTGCGCAGGTGCTTGAAGTCGCGTTCGCGGTACCCGAGCATCTCGGCGCCGAGCACCGTGAGCGAGCCGCCGGTGACCTTCGTCAGGCCCGCCATGGCCCGGCCGATGGTGGTCTTGCCCGAGCCGGACTCCCCCACCAGGCCGAGGACCTCACCCGGACGGATCGCCAGGTCGACGCCCTTGACCGCCTTGAACGCCGGCGACCCGAGCCGGCCGGGGTACTCGATCTCGAGCCCCTTCGCCTCGACCAGCGGGGTGACGTCCTCGGAGATCGCGGCGCGCCGGGCCACCCCGGTGGACGCCTCGAGCCGGGGCACCGCAGCGAGCAGCCGCTTGGTGTAGTCGGCCTGCGGCGTCGCGAACAGTGCCGTCGCCGTGGCCTCTTCGACGATCTCGCCCTGGTACATCACGGCGACGCGGTCGGCCAGGTCGGCGACGACGCCCATGTTGTGCGTGATGACGACGATCGCGGTGCCGAACTCGTCGCGGCAGCGACGCAGCAGGTCGAGGATCTCGGCCTGCACCGTGACGTCGAGTGCCGTTGTTGGCTCGTCCGCGATGATGACGCTCGGCTCGAGGGCCAGTGCGCTCGCGATGACCACGCGCTGCTTCTGCCCACCGGAGAACTGGTGCGGGTAGTGGTCGACGCGGGTCTCGGGGTCGGGGATGCCGACGCGGCCGAGATAGTCGATGGCCTTCGCCCGTGCTTCCTTCTTGGACACGCCGCCGTGGGCACGGAGCCCCTCGGCGATCTGCCACCCGACGGTGAAGACCGGGTTGAGCGCGGTCGACGGCTCCTGGAACACCATCGCGCCGGCCGTCCCGCGGAGCTCGCGGAGCTTCTGCGAGCCGACCGACACGACGTCGGTGCCGTCGAGCAGCACCGCGCCGCCGAGTGTCGCCGTCTTCGGCATGAGCCGCAGCATGCTGCGGGCCGTGACGGACTTGCCCGAGCCGGACTCGCCGACCAGGGCGAGGACCTCGCCGGGGCGGACGTCGAGGCTGACGCCCTTGACCGCGTCGACGGCGCCGCCGTCGGTCGCGAAGGTGACGGTCAGGTCGTCGACGACGACGACCGGCTCGGTGGTGGTGTCGCCCGGTTGCAGGCGGGTGGTCGGGGTCATGCGCCCGTCCCTTCCGTGTCGTTCCCGGCGTTGCGCGTGGACACCAGCTGCTTCAGCCGGCGGCGTGCACGCAGGCGGGGATCGGAGATGTCGTTCAGGCTCTCGCCGATGAAGGTCACACCGAGCACGAGCACCACGATCGCGACACCCGGGTAGACACCGGTCCACCAGACGCCGCTCGCGACGTCCGAGAGTGCACGGCTCAGGTCGTAGCCCCACTCGGCTCCGGACGTCGGGCCGATGCCGAACCCGAGGAAGCCGAGGCCGGCCAGGGTCAGGATCGCGTCGCTCGCGTTGAGCGTCAGGATGAGCGGCAGCGAACGGGTCGAGTTCCGCAGGACGTGCCGCGTCATGATGCGCCACGGGTTCGTGCCCATCACGCGCGCCGACTCGACGAACGCGTCGTTCTTCAGCCGGACGGCCTCGGCACGCACCACGCGGAAGTACTGCGGCACGTAGACGACGGTGATCGAGATCGCCGCCGCGATGATGCCGCCCGAGTAGCTCGAGTTGCCGCCGGAGATGACGATGGACACGATGATCGCGAGCAGCAGCGACGGGAATGCGTAGATGGCGTCGGCCACGACCACCAGCACGCGGTCGAGCCAGCCGCCCAGGTACCCGGAGACCATGCCGAGCAGGACACCGACGATGATCGAGACGATCACGGCGACGATGACGACGAGCACGGCCGTGCGGGCGCCGTAGAGCACGCGGCTGAACACGTCGAAGCCGCCGACCGTCGTGCCCCAGATGTGCTCGGCACTCGGTGCGCCGGTACGCGGGAAGCTCTGCCCGTCCGCGCCCTGCAGCTGGCCGAAGCCGTACGGGGCGAGGAGCGGGGCGAACACCGCGACGAGCAGGTAGAGGGCGCAGATGACCACGCCGACGATGAGCATGGCGCGCTGCCAGCCGGTGCTCCGACGGAGCTGGACCACCACGGGGAGCCGCTTCCAGAGCGGCTCGTGGCGGTCGACGAGGGTGGTGTCGACCATCGTCAGAACCTCACTCTCGGGTCGATCAGGGCGGCGACGACGTCGACGATGAAGTTGGTCACCGCGACGATCACCGCCAGCATCGCGACGATGCCCTGCACCGCGACGAAGTCACGGGCCGACAGGTACTGGTTGAGCTCGAAGCCCAGACCGCGCCACCCGAAGGTCGTCTCGGTGAGCACCGAGCCGCCCAGGAGCATCGCGATCTGCAGCCCCATCACGGTGATGATCGGCACGAGGGCCGGACGGAACGCGTGGGTGCGCACCAACCGTGACTCGCGCACACCGCGGGACCGGGCGGCGTCGACGTACTCGGAGCCGAGTGAGCCGATCATGTTCGCGCGCACCAGGCGCAGGAAGATGCCGGCGGTGAGCAGGCCGAGCGTCAGCGCTGGCAGGACGGCGTGCTGGAGCACGTCGCCGATGACCTGGGCGTTGCCGGTGCGGAGCGCGTCGATGATGTATATGCCGCTCGCGCCAGGGATGCCGTCGAGGATGAGCGACACCCGGGTCGAGGCCCGGTCGCCGAGGGGCAGCCAGCCGAGCCACACCGAGAAGACGAGCTTGAGCAGCAGACCACCGAAGAACACCGGCGTGGCGTAGGTCAGGATCGCCAGCGCGCGGAGCAGCACGTCCGGCCACTTGTCACGCGTGTACGCGGCGAGCATGCCGAGCGGGATGCCGAGCACCAGCGCGACGATGAGCGCGTAGAACACGAGCTCCGCGGTCGCACCGCCGTACGTGACGATGATGTCGGTGATCGGACGGTTGTCCGTCGACGAGGTGCCGAAGTCGCCGCGCAGGATGTTGCCGAGGTACTCGAAGTACTGCACGAGCACCGGCCGGTCGTACCCGGCGGCGTGCAGGCGTTCCTGCAGCTGGCTCGGCGTGAGTCGACCGCCGACCGACGCGGTGATCGGGTTCCCGATGACGCGCATCAGGAAGAACACGAGCGTCACCAGGATGAAGACGGTCGGGATGATGAGGAGGAACCTGACGAGGATGTACCGGCCGAGTCCGCCGCCACTGTTCTTGGCACTGCGTTGTGCCTGTGGCTTGGTGGGATCGGTGCCGTTCACGTCCTGCGTCGCCTCGGGAGTGCTGAGGGTCACGGGGTGTGTGCCTTTCGTCGCCGTTGCACAGGCACGCGGGCGCTCCTCGTGGGAACGCCCGCGGCCTGCACGTGGGGCTTGGTGCTACTTGCTCAGGGTGGCGTACCGGAACTTGAACGAGGCGTCGAGGGTCAGGCCCTTGACGTCCTTGCCGGCGACCGCGACGGACTTGCCCTGCAGCAGCGGCAGCGTCGAGATCTGGGTGGCCTCGCGCTCCTGGGCCTGCTCGATCAGGTCAGCACGCTTGTCCGGGTCGGACTCGGCCTGCTCCTTCGCGATGAGGTCCTGGATCTCCGGGTCGTCGTAGTGGTTCTGGACGAAGTTCTCCTTGGTGAAGAACGGCGACAGGTAGTTGTCGGCGTCGGAGAAGTCCGGGAACCAGCCGAGCTGGTACACGGGGTAGGCGTCCTTGGTGCGCTCCTGGGCGTAGGTCGTGTAGACCGTCGACTGGATGTTGACGGTGAACAGACCGGAGTCCTCGAGCTGCTGCTTGAGCAGCGCGTACTCGTCGTCCGAGGCCGAACCGTAGTGGTCGGGCGCGTACTGGATGTCGAGCTGCACCTTGCCCTTGACGCCGGCGTCAGACAGCGTCTTGTTCGCCTTGGACACGTCCGCGCCGCCGTCGCCGTCGCCGTACATCTCCTTGAACGGCTGGACCGCGCCGGTCAGGCCGTCCGGGACCATCGAGTACAGCGGGGTGAAGGTGTCGTTGTAGACCTCCTTCGCGAGCTGGGCACGGTCGACCACGTCGGCAGCGGCCTGGCGCACGGCCAGGGCCTTCGCCTCGTCGGCGTCGTCCTGCCCGGTGCCGAACGGCTGCGTCTTGAAGTTGAAGACCACGTAGCGGATCTCGCCGCCGGGGCCGTCGGTGACCTTGAGGGAGTCGTCCTTGCGCAGGTCCGAGATGTCGGTCGGCGTCAGGGAGCGGTACGCCACGTCGACGTCGCCCTTCTGCACGGCGAGCTTGAGGTCGGTCTCCTTGGTGTAGTAGCTGGCGGTGACCTCGTCGGTCTTCGCCTTGCCGAGGAGGCCGTCGTACTTCGGGTTCGTCTTGTACTGGATCGTGTCGTTCTCCTTGTAGGAGCTGATCTGGTACTGCCCGGCGAAGGCCTTGCCCTTGACGATGTCGTCGGCGCTGGTGAGCTTCGTCGCGCTGAAGACGTCCTCGTCGACGATCGGACCCGCGGGGCTCGAGAGCACCTGCGGCCAGGTCTGGTCGGCGTGGTCGAGGTTGAACACCACGGTGGTGTCGTCCGGGGTGTCGATGCTCTTGAGGTTGGCCAGCAGCGACTGCGGGCCGTTCTCGTTGTTGATCTTCAGCTCGCGGTCGAACGAGAACTTCACGTCGCTCGACGTGAGCTTGTTGCCGTTCGCGAACTCGAGCCCGTCCTTGAGGGTGACCTCGTAGGTGGTCGGGTTCGTGAACTCCGCCTTCGTGGCGATGTCCGGCTCGACGTCCGGGCTCCCCACGGGCGTGTTCATCAGGAACGGGAACACCTGGTTCTGCACGGCGAAGGAGCCGTTGTCGTAGGAACCGGCCGGGTCGAGGGACGTGATCTTGTCCGTCGTCCCGATGCTCAGGCCGTTCAGTTCGGTGTCACTCACGCTGCTGCTCGCGCAGCCGGTCAGCACCAGCGCCGTCGCTGCTGCACCGGCGCCGAGCGCGATGCCGCGCTTGCCCCACTTGGTCACGGATGCCATGTCCGCTGCCTCTCTGGTCATGATTGCAAGAGTCCTGAGCCGGAGGGTGGAACGTCTGTGTGCCCGGCCAGGAACGCTCATTGGTATCACCCTGTCACGGAACAGAACGAACCGGGGGCGATTTGTTTACACCGCTGTAATGCACGGGCCTGCCGCATGATGCATGATTCCGCCGGAGTCGAGCGGCGCGTCACGCACGAAAGTTGCGTGGTGCAACCGAGGCGGTCTGGCACTCGAAAGCGCCTGTCGAGCGACGGTTCGTGCGATCTCGGCGAAGCGCACGCGGCGCGTCGTGAAGCCGTGCCGCCGGCCTGGAGGCCCGCCCCGCGTCCGCTGCGCCCATCGCCCCCGCCGACTGGTCACGACTCCCCGCC
>NZ_QKTH01000006.1:0-177650 GCF_003234485.1 Curtobacterium sp. MCLR17_034 | reverse complement strand
CCGACCCTCCCGCCGCCGCACACCTCCCGCCACGACCGAAGGACCACCCCGCATGAGCATGACCCCGGAGCAGGCCACCTGGTTCGCCGACGTCGCAGGCCGCATCGTGACCAACGTCGAGCAGGTGCTCCTCGGGAAGACGTTCGTGATCCGCCTCGCGGTCACGGCGATGCTCAGCGAGGGGCACCTGCTCCTCGAGGACGTCCCCGGAACGGGCAAGACGAGCCTCGCCCGGGCGATGGCGCAGAGCGTGCAGGGCACCACGAACCGCATCCAGTTCACCCCCGACCTGCTGCCGGGCGACATCACCGGCATCAGCGTCTACGACCAGCGGACGCAAGAGTTCGACTTCCACCGCGGGCCGGTCTTCGCGAACATCGTCCTCGCCGACGAGATCAACCGTGCGAGCCCGAAGACGCAGTCCGCGCTGCTCGAGGCGATGGAGGAGTCCGCGATCACGGTCGACGGGGTCAACCACCGTCTCGCCGCGCCGTTCATGGTCATCGCGACCCAGAACCCGATCGAGCAGGCCGGCACCTACCGTCTGCCGGAGGCACAGCTCGACCGCTTCCTCATGAAGACGTCGATCGGCTACCCCGACCACGCCGCGACGGTGAAGATCCTCGAGACCTCGTCGGCTCCGTCGGCGTCGGTCCCGCTGGCGAGCGTCGTGCCCGCCGCGACCATCACCGAGATGGCCGCCCTGGCCCGCACCGTGCACGTCGACGCCGTGATCGCCGACTACGTCGCCCGTCTGGTGGACGCGACCCGCTCGGCGAGCGAGGTCCGGCTCGGCGTGAGCGTCCGTGGGGCGATGGGCCTGGTCCGTGCTTCCCGTGTCCTCGCGGCGCTGAGTGGGCGCCACTACGTCACGCCGGACGACGTGAAGGCACTGGCCGTCCCGGTCCTCGCGCACCGCCTGGTGCTCGACGCCGAGGCCGAGTTCGACGGCGTCAGCGCACCGAGCGTCATCGCGCAGCTCCTGGTGGAGACCCCGCCGCCCGCCGACCGAGTCACGACGTGACGGACCGCCGGCCCGTCTCCACGCGCTCGCGCCGTCCGTCCTCGACGCGGTCGCGTCGTGGCACGACGGCGTACGAGCGCACGGGGACGGTCACCGGCATGACCAACGTCCGGACGCGCATCGTCGGTGACCGCGAGGGCGTCGCAGCGGATGCGGTCATCGGGATCGTCCGGCTCTGGGCAACGGCCTGGAGGCTCGTCCTGCGTCTCTGGGGCGAGGTCTCGTCCGTCGTCACCGGGCTCGGGTGGACGGTCGCCGCCCTGACGCTCGTCGCGTTCGTGACCGGCTACCGGTTCGGCCTGCGGGAGATCGTCGTCGTCGGGTTCGCCGGCGCCGTGCTCGCGGTGGTCGCCGCGGTGGCGTTGATCGGCCGGTCGCGGCTGGCGATCAGGATGCGGCTGCCGCAGCACCGTGTGGCGGTCGGCGACGACGCCGGCGTGATCATCACGGCCGAGAACCCCACACGCCTGCCGTCGGTGCCGACCACCGTCGAGGTCCCGGTCGGATCCGGCCTCGTCGACGTCGCGATCCCGGCCATCGGGCCGCACGGCACCTTCGAGCGGGAGGTCCCCGTCCCGACGCTCCGCCGCGGGGTGCTCGACGTCGGTCCCGTGACGGGCGTCCGCGCCGACCCGGTGGGACTCGTCCGCCGCGAGCTCGTCTGGACCGCCCGCGAGCAGGTCATCGTGCACCCGCGCACCATCGCGATCCCGTCGACGAGCACCGGCCTGGTGCGCGACCTCGAGGGGCAGGCGACGACGGACCTGTCACCCGCAGACATCGCCTTCCACGCCATCCGCGAGTACATGCCCGGAGACGACCCGCGCACCATCCACTGGAAGTCGACTGCCAAGTCCGGCGCGCTCATGGTCCGGCAGTTCGAGGACACCCGTCGCTCGCACCTCGTCGTCGCGCTCGGCATCGCCCGCGGTGAGTTCGCCGACGACGAGGAGTTCGAGCTCGCGGTCAGCGCGGCCGCGTCCCTCGGCGCGCGGGCGATCCGCGACGGCCGTGAGGTCTCGGTCGTGGTGTCGCAGCGCACGCCCGAGTTCGCGAAGCGTGCCGTGTACGCGGTGCGGACGCTCCCCACCGTCACGCCGACGCGCCTGCTCGACGACTTCGCCTCGGTCGGCCTCGCTGACGCGTGCCTGCCGATCGCCGAGGTCTCCCGGATCGTCGGCAGCGACACCGAGGGCATCTCCGTCGCGTTCCTCGTGGTGGGGTCGACCGTCGGCCTGCCCGCCCTGCGACTCGCCGCCACGCGGTTCCCCGTCGGGGTGGAGGTCGTCGCGGTGATCTGCGAGCCCGAGGCCCAGCCGCGGTTCCTGCGCGTCGCGGGTCTGACGGTGATGACCATCGGCTACCTGGACGACCTCCGGCACGCCCTGCACCGATCGGCGTCGGCAGCGTGAGCGCCGCACCCGTGACCGCCCCGGCACCGGACCGGGCGAGACGCTCGACCCGACGTTCCGACCGTCGCGACGCACGGCGGCTCGTGCCGTTCCGGCTCGCCGGCGGCACGCTGGCGGTCTGGCTGTTGCTGGCCGTCGCGAGCACGTCCTGGTGGCCGGTGTACCGGGACGGCGCGATGATCACCGCCGCCGTCACGGCGATCGTCATCGGGACGGTCGTCGCGCTCCTCGGCACCCTGTTCCGGCTCCCGACGGCCGTCGTGGCGATCGCGACCGTCGCCGCCTTCACGCTCACGGGCGTCCCCGCCGCCGTGCCGAGTCAGGCCAACGGCCTGCTGCCCACCGGACGCGGACTCCTCGACCTCTTCGCCGGCGTCGCCCTCGGCTGGAAGCAGCTGGTGACCATCAGCCTGCCGGTCGGCTCCTACGAGGCGCTCCTCGTGCCGTACTTCGTGACGCTGCTCGTGGCCACGGTGAGCGCCGTGAGCGTGGCGACCCGCGCCTCCAGGCAGGAACTCGCGAGCATCCCGGCACTGGTGCTCTTCGCGGTGGGCGTGGTCGTCGGGCCGAGCCGGCTCGACACGTCGATCGTGACGGCGGTCGTCCTGGTCGGCCTCGCCCTCGTCTGGGCGCTGACCGTGCGGCACGCGCGTCGCGCCGTCGCGGTGGCGACCACCATCGGTGCACGCGTGCCGGTGACGCGGTCGATCGTCCGCCCAGCCCTCGTGGGGACCGGCACCATCGTGGCCGCGGCGGTCGTCGCGACCGGACTCGGCCTGGTGGCACCTCCGTCAGGTGAGCGCACCGTCGCACGCACCGACGTCGTGAAGCCGTTCGACCCACGCGACTACGTCAGTCCGCTCAGCGGGTTCCGCGCCTACGAGGAGTCCACCGCCTCGGACGCGACCCAGCTCCGGGTGACCGGCCTGCCCGAGGGCGGGTTCGTCCGCATCGCGACGCTCGACACCTACGACGGCGTCGTCTACCGCGTCGGCGGGACCGACGGCTCGGCCGGCTCGGGCACCTTCGAACGTGTGCCGACCGCGGTCGACGTCCGCGGCGTCCGGGGCACCACGGTCGACGTCGGTGTGACGGTCGACGGGTACCGCGGCGTGTGGCTGCCGACGGTCGGTGACCTGGAGCGCGTGGAGTTCACCGGGCAGGACGCCGACGACGAGCGCGGCGCCTTCTTCTACAACGGATCGACCGGCACCGGCGCCGTGGTCAGCGGAGTGGGGGACGGCACGTCCTACGACCTGACGGCGGTGCTGCCCGACCAGCCGACCGAACGGCAGCTGGCCACCGCACGGCCGGGGAGCGCCGCCGTGCCCACCGCACGGGACGTCCCCGACGCCGTGCGCGACACCGTGGAGTCCACGACGAAGGACGTGTCGGCACCCGGTGCGAAGCTCCTCGCCGCGGTGCAGTCCCTGCAACGGAACGGGTACGTCAGCCACGGCGTCGGCGACGACCGGATGAGTCGGTCCGGTCACGGTGCCGACCGTGTCCAGGAGCTCCTCACCGCACCCCTGATGATCGGGGACCAGGAGCAGTACGCCGCGGCGGCTGCACTGATGGCGGACGAGATCGGGTTCCCGGCACGGGTCGTGATGGGCTTCACGGCCGGGGGAGACTCGGGCCGCGACGGCACCGCAGCGCGTGGCGGGACGACGACCTTCCGTGGGTCCGACGTCACGGCTCGCATCGAGGTGGACACCGCGCAGTGGGGATGGGTGATGCTCAACCCCAACCCCGAGGTGCGCGAGATCCCGAACGAGCAGCAGCAGACCCCGCAGCCGGTCACCCGACCCGAGACGGTGGTGCCGCCGCCCCCGGTCGACCGGCAGGACCAGGACCAGCAGACGCCCCCCGAGAGCGACCGGAACACGCCGCCGGTGCAGCCGCTCTGGCTCCAGATCCTGCTCGCGGTGCTGCCCTGGGCCCTCGGGACCCTCGGCGTGGTCGCGCTCGTCCTGCTGCCGTTCGCCGTCATCGTGCTGCTGAAGCGACTGCGGCGCCGCCGACGACGGAACGCCACCACGCCGCGCGGCCGCATCGTCGGCGCCTGGGACGAGTACCGCGACGCACTGCTCGACCGCGGGCACGACGTGCGGCAGGCAGCAACCCGACGCGAAGCCGTGGTCGGTGCACCGGGCGACGGTGGCACCGGACTCGCCGCGCTGGCCGACCGTGCGGTGTTCGGTCCGAGTGACGCCGACCAGACCACCGCCGACCGCATGTGGGCGGCGACCGACGACGCGATCGGTTCGCTCCGGACGGGGCGGACCCGGAGGGAGCGGTTCCGCACCGCCGTCTCGCTCCGGTCCCTGCGGGGAACGGGACGCCGTCCGACGGCACGGTCCCGTCGGCGGACCGGCGGCCAGGCTGCGTCGGGGCGCGGCGACTACGATGTCCAGAGGCCGGACGAGCGTCGTGGACGGCCGAGTGAGGACAGAGGCACCACGTGATCAGATGCGAACACTGCGGATCGATGCTCCCGGACGGAGCGATCTTCTGCGGTGAGTGCGGTCGCGCGGTCACCGCCGCCGCGAGCCGTCGCCCGGTCGCGCCGACCCCCGTCGAACAGGCGCCGCCGCCACCGTTGCAGCAGCCCGACGCACACGGCCGACGGTCCGACCCGGCTTCCGACGCCTGGTTGCCCGAAGCCACGCTCGATCCCGCCACCCGTGCCTGGCTCACCGGTGCCGACCGTCGCGGGACCGAACCGCCGGCACCCGTGCCGGTGCAGCGTCCTGACGACTTCCCGCCGCGCCAGGCCCCCTCCCATGTGCACGGTGCCGGCTCCGGGCTCGAGGACTGGTCGGGTGCGCCGGGCGAGTCCGAGCCTCCCCTCGACCCCGACGCATACCCGTCCGAACCCCTCGATGCGGACGACCCCGAACGCACGCGGATCGCCCCGGCTCCCGGTCGCCCCGAGACACCCGAGGACCCGATCCGCGATGCTCCGTCGTCGGTGTCGGACCAGGCGGTGCGACAGCCCGTCGAGTCCCAGCCCGTCGAGCCCCAGCCCGTCGAGCCGCCGCCCGCTGTCGAGCCCTCCGTTCCGGTGTGGGCGCCGCCCGCTGCCACCGCACCCCCGGCGGCACCCGCCGGTCCGTCCTGGTGGGTCGGTCGCGGTACCCCGGCTGCCGAGGCGCCGGCCGATCCGGTCGTCCCGCCGATGCCGCGAGCACCCGCCGAACCTGCTGGCGAGCAGGACGCTGCGGCTCCTGCGCCCGACGAACACGGGGCACAGGACGCCCGGGATGCACAGGGTGCCCGGGACGCCTCCGAGCCGGAGCCCGACGAAGCGATCGTGGCCGCGTCGGAGACCAGCGCCACCGACGACCAGCCGGCCGTCGTGTCGCCCCCGCAGCCCGGGGACACGGCCGTGGTCGAGCCACTGATCGACCGTCGACCGCCCCGTCCGGCCCCGCTCGTCACCCCGGGCATGCACGAGACGACCATCTGCCACGTCTGCGGCAACCGGCTCGAACCCGACGACATCTTCTGCGGCGAGTGCGGAGCCGTCCGTCCGGCGGTCACCGCGGCCTTCACCGGCCCGGTCATGCCGCTGCCGATGACCCGACCCGACTGGGCAGCCGAGGAGTCCGACGGGCCGCAGGCCGCCGACGCGGGCAATGCTGCGGACGAGCCGGACGTGCTGGACGAGCCCGACGCGGATCCGGCCGAGCCCGCGGGTCCGAACGAGTCCGACGAGCGCGCTGCAGGCGACGAGCCGGACGACGAGATCCCGGTGGACGACGAGTCCCTCCGCGCCGAGGTCGAGCAGTCCGATGCCGGCCGACGTCCCCGCGGGGCGCACGCTGCCCCGGTGACCGAGCCCGATCCGCCGACCGAGGCGTCCGCCGTGCCGCGCACGCCGATCCCGCCGGTGCCCGGTTCCGCCACCGTCCCCTCCTCGGTACCGTCCGCCGACACCGCGGGCGTCCCCTCCGCTGCACCGCTGCCCCCGATCCCGGGAGCGACCGGACCCGCGCTGCCGCTCCCGCCCGTCGACCGGTCGGAGTCGCCCGCAGCGGCCGGCGCGCTCGACGACCTCGACGAGGACGTCGACGAGACCCGCATCGTCGCGAAGACCCCGACCCGGGCACCGTTCGTGCTGCACTTCAGCACGGGTGAGCGGCTCGGCGTCCACGGCACGGGCCTGCTCGGCCGACTGCCGCGACCGCAGCCGGGGGAGCGCTACGACGACCTGCTGACCGTGCACGACCCGGGCAAGTCCGTGTCGAAGACGCACCTCGAGCTCGGCCGCGACGGCGACGACCTGTGGGTCTCCGACCGGTTCTCCGGCAACGGCACGGTCGTCCGGCACATCGACGGATCGATCCGCCGCTGCGAGCCCGGTCGCCGGTACCGCGTCGAGCGTGGTGCCCGCGTCGACATCGGTGAGCAGTTCTTCCTGGTGCAGTAGGCGACTTCTCCACAGATCGGATCCCGGGCCAGCGCTGAGCTGCTCGTTCCTGGTGCGATGGGGTCATGTCCCGGTTCACCGCACGTTGCGTGATCGTGGGGGCCGCGGTCGCGCTCGTCGTGGCCGGGGTCCTCGCGCCGATCAGCGGCGCGGGGCAGGGCGTCCTGCTCGGCGCGGGTGCGTGCTGCGCGCTGGTCGACGTGGTGCTGCACCGTTCGGCCCCGCCGGACCCGGTCGCGGTCGTCCCTCCGCGTGGACCTGACCAGCCCACCGAGCCCGGACCGCTCGGTGCGCCGGAAACGCTGACGGGCACCGTTCCCGAGGACGGCGACGGCACGCCGGCACTCGTCCTCGGGCACGGTCCGGGCGGCCGCGTGCTCCGGGTCGACGCCGCGTCCCACGTCGTGGTCGTCGGTGCCGGAGCACTCGCCGTCGCGGTGTTCCGCGGGCTCGCCGAGCAGCTCCGAGCCGCTGCCGTCCGCGCGGACGAGGACCTGCGCTGGGCCGCTGCTCCCGAGGTCCTCGACGCCGTGGGGACCGGCAGCACCGATCCAGCCCCGAGCGCCCGGCCAGCGAGCACCCGGGCAGCGAGCACCCTGTCAGTGCACGCCCTGCCATGGGGGACCTCGGTCGTGGTGCGGATGGGGGCCGACGGCCGACCGCACGGGTCCGTGGTGCTCGTGGCCGGACTCGGATCGGCGCCTCGTCAGCGGGACGTCACCGTCGAGGTCTCACGGTACGGCTGCTCCGTTCGTCGACCCGACGACCACGCGGTCGTCCGGGTGTCCCCGGCGCTGCCGGTCCTCGTCCCCGACCCCGTGAGCGCCGATCGATGACCACCGCCGACTCTTGACCAGCGCTGACCCTTGACCAGCGCCGACCCTTGACCGGCGCTGACCCTTGACCAGCGCCGACCAACGATCAGCGCAACCCGGCGCCGACCCGCACCGCGCCGACGGGCACGCCACCACCGAGCACCCGCTCGCCGGTCGCCTCGAGCACCTCGGCCACCCCGTCCGACGCCACGAGCCCGTTCCGCTCGAGCAGCGCCAGGGCCGCCAGGGTGCCGGCCCGCTGCGAGCCGTCGAGCACCTTCACGGCCACGGCGGCGCCTCCGGGCAACCCCATGACCATGACGCCCTCGGCACCGAGCTTCGCCAGCACCTGCAGTCGCTCGATGGTGACCGTGTTCGCGCGTCCGACGCCGTCGATCGCCCACGGGTGCGCCAGGACCGCATCGGTCAGGGCAGCGGAGTCGTCGTCGGCCCGTGCCACGACACCGGCAAACCCGCGTGCCAACCCCGTCAGGGTGAGCGGGAACACGGGGGCGCCGCAGCCGTCCGTACCGATTAGGTCGACGGTCTCGTGCGTGTACTCCTCGACGACGGAACGCACCCGCTGCTGCAGCGGGTGCTCGATGTCGAGGTACGTGGCCTCGTCCCAGCCGTTCACCCGGCAGGCCGCGAGCATTCCGGCGTGCTTGCCGGAGCAGTTCATCGCCAGGCGGCGGGGGCCGTCCATCGTCCGGGCGGTCCCGCGGTCGAAGGGCATGTCGGGCGGGCAGCCGAGGTCGGATTCGACGTGGTCGAAGGACTCGAGCATGTGCAGGGCGAGCGCCTGGTGCGCCGCGGTGCCGGCGTGACTCGCGGTGGTGAGGACGAGTTCCTCGTCGGAGAACAGCGCACCGGCACGTCGGACGGCCAGGGCCTGGAACGGCTTCATGGTGGAACGCGGGTAGATGCTCGCGGTCACGTCGCCGACGGAGTCGATCACGGTGCCGCTCGCGTCGACGACGACTCCGGCGCCGGCGTGCCGGCTCTCGTCGAACCCTGAGCGTTCGAGCACCGCCAGCTCGACGGAACCGTCGGCGGTGAGAGGATGGCGATCACTGCGGACTTCGGGGCTCACCGTCATGCCGCCATGCTAGCCAAGGCGAAGGGGCGCACCCGTGCACGACCACTCCTACGAGGTCTCCGTCAGCTGGACCGGCGACCGCGGGACCGGCACCTCCGGGTACCGCGACTACGGACGCGAACACGTGGTCTCGGCGACCGGCAAGCCCGACGTCCCCGGCTCCGCCGACCCGACGTTCCGCGGGGACCGTGACCGCTGGAACCCCGAGGAGATGGTGGTCGCGGCGCTGGCCCAGTGCCACATGCTCAGCTACCTGCACGTCGCGGTGACGAAGGGCTTCACCGTCGTCGACTACCAGGACACCGCGACCGCGTCGCTCCGCCTGAACCGCGACGGTTCGGGTGAACTGACCGAGGCGACCCTGCACCCGGTCGTCACCATCCTCGAAGCCGACCGGGCCGCGGACGCCGAAGCCGCACACGTCACCGCGAACGAGCTCTGCTTCATCGCGCGGTCCGTGGCGTTCCCGGTGCACCACGAGCCGCAGCTGGTCGTCCGACCTGCGTCATTGGCAGGGGACTCTTCGACAGGTGGGGCAGACTAGGTCCTCGTGAAGCGTCTCCGCCTGCTCCCGATCGCCATCGTCCCCGCCGTCGTGCTGGGACTCGCCGCCTGCTCCGGCTCCGGTTCGAACGGGTCCTCGGCCTCGCCGACCCCGTCGGCCAGTGCCACGGCCTCGGCGATCACCTCCTGCCCCGACCCGGGCAAGTCGTCAGACGCCATCAAGGCGACCGGGTCGTTCGGTGGTCCGAAGGCCCCGACCGTGAAGTTCTCGTCCGGCCTGTCCGCGAAGACGCCGCAGGCCACCCGCCTCGTGAAGGGCAAGGGCGCGGCGCTCGACGAGGGCGACTACGCGCAGGTCTCCTACAGCGTGTACGAGGCATCGGACGCCAAGAAGCTCGGCACCGTCGGCTTCGACGAGGGCAACCCGCAGGTGCTCTCCGTCGGCGGATCGGGCTTCGGCGCGCTCCTCGCCTGCTCGAAGGTGGGCGACCGGGTCGCCGCGGTCGGACAGTCCTCGGCACTCGGCTTCAACACCGGCGGTGAGATCGTCGTGGTCGCCGACGTCGTCGCGCAGACCCCGACCAAGGCGACCGGTACCCCGCAGGACCAGGACCCGGGCCTGCCCACGGTCAAGGACAAGGCTTCGGGCGAGCCGGAGATCACGGTCCCCGACGGCGTCAAGGCGCCCACGAAGACCACGGTCGAGGTGCTTAAGCAGGGCGACGGCACCGAGATCGCCGACGGCGACACCGCACTCGTGCAGTACAAGGGCGTCGTCTACGACACCGGCAAGGAGTTCGACTCCTCGTGGTCGAAGGGCGTCCCCACCACCTTCACCGTCTCGGAGAGCGCGCTCATCAAGGGCTTCGTCACCGGGCTCGTCGGGCAGAAGGTCGGCTCGCAGGTCCTGATCGTCGCCACGCCGGAGGACGCCTACGGCGCGAACCCGCAGGAGGGCTCGGGCATCCCGAAGAACGCCACGCTCGTCTTCGTGGTCGACATCCTCGCCAAGGGCTGACCGTGACGGACGGCCGCCTCGGCACCACCGGTCCGGACCGTCGGCGGATCGTCGTCCTCGGCAGCACCGGCTCGATCGGCACCCAGGCGCTCGACGTCGTCGCCCGCAACCCCGACCGGTTCGAGGTCGTCGGGCTCACCGCCGGCAGCAACCGCGACCTGGTCGCGGAACAGGCCGCCCGGTTCGGCGTCCACGACACGGCGTTCGGCGCGGCCGACTCGGAGCAGCTCGTCCGGAGCGTCGAGGCCGACGTCGTCCTGAACGGCATCACCGGCTCGGTCGGCCTCGGCCCGACGCTCGCGGCGCTCGAGAGCGGTGCCGTGCTCGCCCTCGCGAACAAGGAGAGCCTGATCGTCGGCGGCTCCCTCGTGCAGCAGGCCGCGGCGCCCGGGCAGATCGTGCCCGTGGACAGCGAGCACTCCGCGATCGCGCAGGCGCTGCGCTCCGGCGCCGACGCCGAGGTGCAGCGGCTCGTCCTGACGGCGAGTGGCGGTCCGTTCCGTGGGCGCACCCGCGAGCAGCTCCGTGACGTCACCCCCACCCAGGCACTGGCGCACCCGACCTGGGACATGGGTCTCGTCGTCACGACGAACTCCGCGACCCTGGTCAACAAGGGGCTCGAGGTCATCGAGGCCCACCTGCTCTTCGACGTGCCGTACGACCGCATCGACGTCACCGTGCACGCGCAGTCGATCGTGCACTCCATGGTCGAGTTCGTCGACGGCTCCACCATCGCCCAGGCGTCGCCGCCGGACATGCGTCTGCCGATCGCGCTCGGCCTGGCCTGGCCGGACCGGGTGCCCGGCGTCGGCGTGCCGCTCGACTGGACAACCGCGAGCACGTGGACGTTCGAGCCGCTCGACCAGGACGCCTTCGGCGCCGTCGCCCTCGCCAAGCGGGTGGGTGAGCTGGGCGGCACGTTCCCGGCCGTGTTCAACGCCGCGAACGAGCAGGCCGTCGCCGCGTTCCACGCGGGTGCGATCGGTTTCCTGGACATCGTCGACACGGTCGAGCGCGTCGTCGAGGAGCACACCGCGGGGGAGCCGTCCCTCGACGGCGTACTCGCCGCGGAGCAGTGGGCCCGCACCGCTGCGGACCGCGCGCTGACCCGCTGACGCGAGTCGCGCCTCCCGTCCGACGCGGAGGCGGCAGACCGCGGACGTGACGCACCGGCCTGGAGGCCCAGCTCGCCTCTCAGACGGCGCTCGGCTCCGTCATGGAATCAGTCCCGTACTCTTTCCCGGTGACCGTCGAATCCGTCCTGCTCTTCGTCCTCGGCGTGGTCGTCTTCATCATCGGCCTGCTGGTCTCGATCGGACTCCACGAGCTGGGGCACCTGTCCTTCGCGAAGCTCTTCAACGTCAAGGTGACGCAGTACTCGCTGGGCTTCGGCAAGGCGATGTGGTCGTTCAAGCGGGGTGAGACCGAGTACGGGATCCGCCCGATCCTGCTCGGTGGGTACATCTCGATGGTCGGCATGCTCAAGCCGCGCGCCTCGGGCCGGGCGAACGCCATCACGAACACCGGCATGTACGGCGCGTTCGTGCAGGACGCCCGCCAGGCCAGCGCCGAGCAGATCGCGGACTCCGGCGGTGACGACTCCCGCGCCTTCTACCGCCTGACGCCCTGGAAGCGGATCATCGTGATGGTCGCGGGCCCGGCGATGAACCTGGTGATCGGCATCGTGCTGTTCGGTGTGCTGCTGTGCGGGTTCGGGGCGCCGACGACGACCTTCACGTCGAGCGTCGGGTGCGTGCTGCCGAACAGCCAGACGACCGAGTGCTCGCCCGGCGACGCGGTGTCCCCGGCGAAGCAGGCCGGCATCGAGTCCGGCGACGTCGTGCTCTCGGTGAACGGCGAGCAGGACCCCTCGATCACCCGCGTCTCCGAGGTCTTCCAGGAGTCCGCCGGTGAGCAGGTCACCGTGGTCGTCGAGCGCGACGGTGCCCGGAAGACCCTCGAGATCACCCCGACGACCGCCACCCGCGACGTCTACGACGCCGAGGGCAAGGTCGTCAAGAACGACGACGGCACCACGAAGACCCAGCGCGTCGGCGTGGTCGGCGTCAGCATCGGGCAGTCCCTGGTGCGGCAGTCCCCGGCCGAGGTGTTGCCCGCGACCGGCGCCCAGATCGCGGCGTCGGCGCACCTGATCATCGACCTGCCGCAGCGCCTGGTCGCCGTGTGGAACGCCGCGTTCGGTGCCCAGGAGCGGTCGCAGGACAGCCCCGTGTCGGTGGTGGGTGTGGGCCGTGCGATCGGCGAGGTCTCGTCGATGAGCGGCGTCCCCGTGGTCGACAAGGCGTACACGATCCTCGGGCTGCTGGCCTCGCTCAACATCGGCCTGTTCGTGCTGAACATGGTGCCGCTGCTGCCGCTCGACGGCGGACACATCGCGGGTGCGCTCTGGGAAGCGATCAAGCGACGGTCGTTCAAGCTGGTCGGCAAGGCGGACCCGGGGCCCATCGACCTGGCGAAGACGATGCCGCTGACGATGGTCGTCGTGGTGCTGTTGGCGGGCATGAGCGCGCTGCTCATCTACGCCGACATCGTGCGGCCGGTGAACCTGTTCGGGTAGTCGCTCCGGCGCTACGCTCAGCGGATGACCACAGCCGCCCCGAACCCTCCCGAGGTTCGCACCGTCGAGCGCCAGGGCCTCGACGTCATCGCCGAGTCCGATCGGAAGGGCACCCCACGGGGACTGTTCTGGCCGTGGTTCGCCGCCAACATCTCCGTGCTCGGCCTGAGCTACGGCTCCTTCGTCCTCGGTTTCGGCATCTCGCTGGCCCAGGCGACGATCGTCTCGGTGATCGGGGTGGTGTTCTCGTTCCTGCTGTGCGGCGTCGTCGCGATCGCCGGCAAACGCGGGTCCGCGCCGACGATGGTGCTGAGCCGCGCGGCCTTCGGCGTGCGGGGCAACCGGGTGCCCTCGTTCCTCAGCTGGATCCTCACCGTCGGGTGGGAGACCTCGCTCGCCGCCCTGGCGGTCCTGGCGACCTCGACGGTGTTCACCGAGCTCGGCTGGGACGGCGGGGTGCTGACGAAGATCGTCGCGCTCATCGTGGTCGCCGCACTGATCGTCGGAGCCGGCATCGCCGGGTTCGACGTCATCATGCGCCTGCAGACCGTGATCACCGTCGTCACCGCCGTGTTGACCGTCGTCTACATCGTGCTCGCCGCGCCGACCATCGACTTCGCAGCGCTCGGTGCCCTGCCGTCCGGCAGCGGGCAGAACGTCATCGGGGCGCTCGTCCTCGTGATGACCGGGTTCGGACTCGGCTGGGTGAACGCCGCCGCTGACTACTCGCGGTACCTGCCACGGAATGCCTCGACGGGCGGGGTCGTCGGCTGGACGACGTTCGGCGGTGCCCTCGCACCGGCGGTCCTCGTGGTGATCGGCGTGATGCTTGCAGGGTCGTCACCGGACCTGAACGACGCGATCGGAGCCGACCCGATCGGCGCGCTCACGACGCTGCTCCCGGTCTGGTTCCTCATCCCGTTCGCGATCGTGGCGATCCTCGGGCTCGTCGGGGGAGCCGTCCTCGACATCTACTCGTCGGGCCTCGCACTGCTGAGCGTCGGCGTGAAGATCTCGCGTCCGGCGGCCGCGGGCGTCGACGGTGTGACCATGGTCGCCGGTGCGGTCTACGTCGCCTTCTTCGCGCAGGACTTCATCTCGCCGTTCCAGGCCTTCCTCGTGACCCTCGGCGTCCCGATCGCCGCGTGGGCCGGGATCTTCGTCGCCGACGTCCTGCTCCGTCGACGCGCCTACGCGGAAGCCGAGCTCGACGACCGCCGCGGGCGCTACGGCGACGTCCGGTGGCTGCCCATCGCGCTCGTCGTGCTCGGTACCGTGCTCGGGTGGGGCCTGGTGACGAACACCTACGGCGTCCCGGCCTGGCTCAACTGGCAGGGCTACCTGCTCGGCCCGTTCGGCCTCGGTGGCCGCGAGGGGCCGTGGGCCTACGCGAACCTCGGCGTCCTCGTCGCCTTGGTCGTCGGCTTCCTCGGCACGCTGCTGTTCGCTCGCGGCTCGATCCGCCGCCAGGAAGCACTCGCCACCCCGGACGACCTGCGATGAGCGCGGAGATCCCCGACGACGCCTGGCTCGTGGTCATCGACATGCAGCAGGTCTTCACGGGCGAGAACCCGTGGGCCGCCCCGCGGTACGACCACGCCGGCGCCGGCATCGAGCGGCTCCTCCCGCGGTTCACGGGCCGCACGGTCTTCACCCGCTTCGTGGCTCCGGCGGAGCCCGAGGGTGCGTGGGTGCCGTACTACCGCGACTGGCCCTTCGCACTGGTGCCGGACGCCGACCCGCTGTACGCGCTCACCGAGCCGTTCGCGTCGGCGGCAGCGGACCGGAACGACCCCGTCGTGACGGAACCGACCTTCGGCAAGTGGGGGACGAGCCTCCAGGCCGTCGTCGGCGACCACCCGCACCTGGTGCTCACGGGGGTGTCGACCGACTGCTGCGTGCTGTCGACCGCGCTGGCGGCGGCCGACGCGGGTGCGACGGTGACCGTCGTGGCGGACGCCTGCGCCGGCGCCACCGACGAGGACCACGACCGAGCGCTCGCGGTGATGCGGCTCTACGCCCCGCTCATCACGGTCGTCGACTCGGTCAGGGAGCTCTGAACGGACGCACGGGGACCGGACCCGGCACGGTCAGACCGAGCGCGTAGAGTGCTCACGTGCCCGCAGTCAACCTCGGTATGCCCAAGTCCCCCGAAACCCTCACTCCGCGTCGCAAGTCGCGGCAGATCCGGGTCGGCAAGGTGCTCGTGGGCGGCGACGCCCCGGTGTCCGTGCAGTCGATGACCACGACGCAGACCACCAACATCAACGCGACGCTGCAGCAGATCGCCGAACTCACGGCGTCGGGCTGCGACATCGTCCGGGTCGCCGTCCCCACGCAGGACGACGCCGACGCGCTGGCGATCATCGCGAAGAAGTCGCAGATCCCCGTGATCGCCGACATCCACTTCCAGCCGAAGTACGTCTTCCAGGCGATCGACGCCGGCTGTGCCGCCGTCCGCGTCAACCCGGGCAACATCCGCAAGTTCGACGACCAGGTCGGCGCGATCGCCAAGGCCGCCAAGGACGCAGGCGTCTCGCTCCGCATCGGCGTGAACGCGGGGTCGCTCGAGCCGAGCCTGCTGCAGAAGTACGGCAAGGCCACCCCCGAGGCGCTCGTCGAGTCCGCGGTGTGGGAAGCCTCCCTGTTCGAGGAGCACGACTTCCACGACTTCAAGATCTCGGTCAAGCACAACGACCCGATCGTGATGGTCAAGGCCTACCGGCAGCTCGCCGCCGCCGGTGACTGGCCGCTGCACCTCGGCGTGACCGAGGCCGGCCCGGAGTTCCAGGGCACGATCAAGAGCGCCACCGCGTTCGGCATCCTGCTGGCCGAGGGCATCGGCGACACCATCCGCGTGTCGCTCTCCGCCCCGCCCGCGCAAGAGGTCAAGGTCGGCCTGCAGATCCTGCAGTCGCTCAACCTGCGCGAGCGCAAGCTCGAGATCGTCTCCTGCCCGAGCTGCGGTCGCGCGCAGGTCGACGTCTACCAGCTCGCGAACGACGTCACCAAGGGGCTCGAGGGCATGACCGTCCCGCTCCGCGTCGCCGTCATGGGCTGCGTCGTGAACGGCCCGGGCGAGGCGCGCGAGGCCGACCTCGGCGTCGCTTCGGGCAACGGCAAGGGGCAGATCTTCGTCAAGGGCCAGGTCGTCAAGACCGTGCCCGAGGCCGAGATCGTCCAGACGCTCATCAACGAGGCGAACCGCATCGCGGACGAGATGGGTCCGGCCGCCGCCACCGGCACGCCCCAGGTGATCATGGCGCCGTAGGCGCGACCACCCTCCGACCGGAGGCCCGGTGCCAGCTGGCACCGGGCCTCCGGTCCGTCGTCGTGCGGTGCTGGTGCCGGCGCCAGCGCCGGTCGGCACGGTGCGTGCTTCGCGCTTCCGTGCCGCGTTGATCGCCCCGTGCGAGCCTGCAGGCGCGCACGGAGCGGCTGGTGCCGCACCGGCCGATGAACCTCGCACCGTGCAGCTCTGCTCCGCGTCGCCGGCGGCGCCCGCGACGCGCGTGCCGGACCGGGGAACGCCGCGGAGGCCCGTTGCGGCTGCTCGACGCGCATCCCCTCCGCACGGTGCGGACTTCGCGAGCGGGCCGCCGGATTGACCGCCCCGTGCGAGGCAGCAGGCGCGCACGCAGCGGCTGCCGCCGCACCGGCCGACGAACCTCGCACCGTGCGGCTCCGCTCCGCGTCGCCCGCGGCGCGGCCGACGCGGGCGACGCACCGCGGACCGGCTCGGAGGCTCGCTGCGGCTGCTCGACGCGCGTCCCCTCCGCACAGTGCGGACTTCGCGAGCGGCCGCCGGGTTGATCGCCCGGTGCGAGCCTGCAGGCGCGCACGCAGCGGCTGGCGCCGCACGAGCCGGCGAACCGCGCACCGTGCCGAACCGCGCCGCTCGCGCCCAGCGGCGGGGACACCGCAGCGAACCCGCGCCGTCGGCCCGTCGCCACTAGGCTTGCCCCGTGGTCACACGGCTTTCGCATCTGTTCCTCCGTACGCTCCGCGACGACCCCTCCGACGCCGAGGTGACGAGCCACAAGCTGCTCGTCCGCGCCGGGTACGTCCGTCGCCAGTCCCCGGGGATCTTCGCCTGGCTGCCGCTCGGCCTCCGGGTGCGCGCCAAGATCGAGGCGATCATCCGCGACGAGATGGTCGCAGCCGGTGCGCAGGAGGTCCTGCTGCCCGCGCTCCTGCCCCGTGAGCCGTACGAGGCGACGAACCGCTGGACCGAGTACGGCGACGGCATGTTCCGCCTGCAGGACCGCAAGGGGTCCGACTACCTGCTCGCCCCCACGCACGAGGAGATGTTCGCGCTCCTGGTGAAGGACCTGTACTCGTCCTACAAGGACCTGCCGGTCACGCTGTTCCAGATCCAGGACAAGTACCGCGACGAGGCCCGGCCCCGTGCCGGGCTCCTGCGCGGCCGCGAGTTCACCATGAAGGACGCGTACTCGTTCGACCTCACCGACGAGGGCCTCGAGCGCAGCTACCAGGTCATGCGCGACGCGTACGAGAAGATCTTCGCCCGCCTCGGCCTCGACTACGTCATCGTCAAGGCCGACGCCGGCGCGATGGGCGGCTCCAAGTCCGAGGAGTTCCTGCACCCGATCGGCGTCGGCGAGGACACCTTCGTCCGCAGCGCCGGCGGCTACGCGGCCAACGTCGAGGCGTACGTCACCCCCGTCCCCGAGTCGCTGCCGATCGAGGGCCAGCCGGAGCCCGTGCTGCTGCCGGCGTCGGACACCCCGACGATCGACACGCTCGTCGCCCACGCGAACCAGGTCGCGCCGCGCGAGGGTGCACCGTGGACCGCGGCGGACACGCTGAAGAACGTCGTCCTCGCGCTCACCCACCTCGACGGCACGCGCGAGGTCGTGGTCGTCGGCCTGCCCGGTGACCGTGACGTCGACCTGAAGCGCGCCGAGGTGTCGTTCGCCCCGGCCGAGGTCGAGGCCGCCGGCGACGACGACTTCAAGAAGCACCGGGGCCTGGTGAAGGGCTACATCGGCCCGCAGGTCCTCGGCGCCGACAGCGCCACCGGCCTGCGCTACTTCGTCGACCCCCGTGTGGTCGACGGTACGAGCTGGATCACCGGCGCCAACGAGCGCGGCGTGCACGTCTCCGGCCTCGTCGCCGGCCGTGACTTCGTGGCCGACGGTGTCGTCGAGGTCTCCGACGTCCGTGCCGGTGACCCGTCCCCGGACGGCTCCGGCCCGCTCGAGACCGCGCGCGGCATGGAGATCGGGCACGTCTTCCAGCTCGGCCGGAAGTACGCCGAGGCGCTCGGTCTCAAGGTGCAGGACGAGAACGGCAAGCTCGCGACGGTCACGATGGGCTCGTACGGCATCGGCGTGACCCGCATCCTCGCGATCCTGGCCGAGTCCCACAACGACGAGAAGGGCCTGGTCTGGCCGAAGAACGTCGCGCCGTTCGACGTGCACATCGTCGCCACCGGCCGTGACCAGGTCGCCTACGAGCTGGCGGCTTCCGTCGTCGCCGAGCTCGAGGGCGAGCGGTTCGACGTGCTGTACGACGACCGCCCCAAGGTCTCGCCCGGCGTGAAGCTCCGTGACGCCGAACTGCTCGGCATGCCGATCGTCGTCGTCGCCGGTCGCGGCGCCGCCGAGGGCGTCGTCGAGCTGTGGGACCGCGCGACCGGCGACCGCCGCGACGTGCCTGTGGCCGAGCTGCTCGACGCGGTCCGCGCGATCTAGACGCGACGCCTGACGGACGGGCGCGCCCCGCTCAGCGGTGACGCGCCAGCGTCACGCGGGGGGCGCCGACCGAGCCTGCGAGGGCGGGGTGCGACGTCGCCACGGGCCTCCTGTCCGTCTCCTGGTTCTGGGGTACGCTTGTGGCCGACTTCTGCGCAGTTCCACCCCGCAGGAGCGACTCATCTGAATACGGAGGCACCTCGGTGAAGATCGATCTCGCAGTCCTGCGACTCATGGAGCGCGAGCGGGAGATCCCGTTCGACGAGCTCGTCCAGATCATCGAATCTGCCATCCTGACCGCCTACCAGAAGCACGCCGACGAGAACGGCGAGCCGGCCCACGCGCAGTCGCGTGTGGAGCTCGACCGCAAGTCCGGCGAGGTCAGCGTCTACGTCCCCGAGCTGGACGACGAGGGCACCGTCATCGGTGAAGCCGTCGACCAGCCGAGCGACTTCGGACGCATCGCAGCCTTCGCGGCGAAGCAGGTCATCAACCAGCGCCTGCGCGACATCGGCGACGACAAGATCCTCGGCGAGTTCCGCGGCAAGGAAGGCGACATCGTCGCGGGCGTGGTCCAGCAGGGCCCGAACCCGAAGATGGTGCACGTCGACCTCGGCACGATCGAGGCGATCCTGCCGCCCGAAGAGCAGGTGCCGGGGGAGTCGTACAAGCACGGCTCCCGCATCCGCGTCTACGTGACGAGCGTCGCCCGTGGCAACAAGGGCCCGCAGATCATCGTGTCGCGCACCCACCCGGGCCTCGTCCGGAAGCTCTTCGCACTCGAGGTCCCGGAGATCGCGTCCGGTGTCGTCGAGATCACCTCGCTCGCCCGCGAGGCCGGCCACCGCACGAAGATCGCCGTCAAGGCGAACGAGCCCGGCGTGAACGCGAAGGGTGCCTGCATCGGCGAGCTCGGCGCACGTGTCCGTGCGGTCACGAACGAGCTCGGTGCCGAGAAGATCGACATCGTCGACTACTCGTCCGACCTTGCATCGTTCGTCGCGAGCGCCCTGTCGCCTGCCAAGGTGACGAGCGCATTCGTGCTCGATGCCTCGACGAAGGCCGTCCGCGCGCTCGTGCCGGACTACCAGCTGTCGCTCGCGATCGGCAAGGAGGGGCAGAACGCCCGCCTCGCCGCGAAGCTCACCGGTGCCCGCATCGACATCCAGCCGGACTCCATCCTGGACGGCGAGGACTAGGACGATTTCGCTCCCGGCGCGCCCTGCGAGGGCGCGCCGGATCGCGCACGTCCGAGGCAAGGAGTAGAGTGGTTCCCGTCAGAACGTGCATCGGCAGTCGTCGTCGCGCTTCCCGATCCTCCCTCCTCCGAGTCGTCGCCCTGAGCGATGGCCGTGTCGTGGCGGATCCGAAGGCAGTCATGCCGGGCCGGGGAGCGTGGCTCACACCGACCGTCGATGCCTACGATCTGGCCGTCAAGCGCAGGGCTTTCCGCCGTGCGCTCCGGTTGGATCGCGATCCCGACACGTCCGCGGTGCTCGACCACATCGTCGGTCTCCCACAGGAACCGGCCGAGCGCCCGGACATGACAGAACAGGCTGAACGGCTTATGGACAACTGATGAACGGCTCGAAATGAGACCCGTCATCCATTGAGTCCTGCCCCTTCACGGGGTGGGACCCGTGAAGGAGAACAGTGGCTAAACCACGCGTACACGAGATCGCAAGCGAACTCGGCGTCGACAGCAAGACCGCACTCGAGAAGCTCAAGGAGCTCGGCGAGTTCGTCCGGGGTGCCAGCTCGAGCATCGAGCCCCCCGTGGCACGGAAGCTCCGTGCCGCCCTCCAGGCAGACGGTGCCCCCGCGGCGAAGCCCGCCGCCTCGGCCTCCGCGCCGAGCGCACCCGCCAAGGCCAGCGCGCCGAAGTCGAGTGCACCCAAGCCCGGCGGTCCCCGTCCGGGTCCGGCTCGTCCGGCACCGGCTCCCGAGCCCGAGGCCCCGGCAGCACCCGCTGCCGACGTCCCCGCACCGGCCGCACCGAAGTCCGTCGCCCAGCGACAGGCCGAGGCCGAGGCCGCGCAGAAGGCCCGTGCCGAGAAGCAGGCCGCTGAGAAGCAGGCCGCCGAGCAGGCAGGCGGGTCGACCGACGCTGCTCCGAAGTCCGACGCCGTGAAGCCGGGCACCAGCCCGAAGGCTCCCGCGGCAGCCGGTCCGAAGCCGGGTGGCCCCAAGCCCGGTGCACGTCCGGGCAACAACCCGTACTCGTCGAACCAGGGCATGGGCTCGCGCCCGCCGCGCCCCGGCAACAACCCGTACTCGTCCAACCAGGGCATGGGCCAGCGCCCGGCCGCCGGCGCAGCCGGTGGCGGTGGCATCCCGCGTCCGCAGCCCCCGCGTCCGGGCACGCCCCGTCCGGGTGCTCCGCGTCCGGGTGGTCCCGGTCAGGGCAACCGTCCCAACGGCTTCGGGCAGCGCCCGGGCCAGGGTGGTGGCCGTGGCGGCCCCGGTGCCCGTCCGGGTGCCGGCGGCGGTGCCGGTGGCGGCTTCCCGCGTCCGGCCTTCAGCGGCCCGCGTCCCGCCGGTGGCGGTGGCCGTGGTCGTGGCCCCGGTGGTGGTACCGCCGGTGCGTTCGGTCGCGGTGGCGGCAAGAGCCGTGCCCGCAAGTCGAAGCGGACGAAGCGCGCCGAGTACGAGATGCGTCAGGCACCGTCGCTCGGCGGTGTGCAGGTCCCTCGTGGCGACGGCAACACGGTCGTCCGACTCCGTCGTGGTGCGAGCATCTCGGACTTCGCGGACAAGATCGACGCCATGCCCGGCAACCTCGTGACGGTGCTGTTCCACCTCGGTGAGATGGCGACCGCGACCGAGTCGCTGGACGAGGCGACGTTCGAGGTCCTCGGTGACGAGCTGGGCTACAAGATCCAGATCGTCTCGCCCGAGGACGAGGACAAGGAGCTCCTCGAGGGCTTCGACATCGACCTCGACGCAGAACTCGAGGACGAAGACGACGACGTGCTGCAGCAGCGGCCGCCGGTGGTCACCGTCATGGGTCACGTCGACCACGGCAAGACCCGCCTCCTCGACGCGATCCGCAACTCGAAGGTCGTCGAGGGCGAGGCCGGTGGCATCACCCAGCACATCGGTGCCTACCAGATCGTCGCGCAGCACGAGGGCATCGACCGCCCGATCACCTTCATCGACACCCCGGGTCACGAAGCCTTCACAGCCATGCGTGCCCGTGGTGCCCAGGTGACGGACATCGCGATCCTCGTGGTCGCGGCGGACGACGGCATCATGCCGCAGACCATCGAGGCGTTGAACCACGCGCAGTCGGCCGGTGTGCCGATCGTCGTCGCGGTCAACAAGATCGACAAGGAAGGCGCGAACCCCGCCAAGGTCCGCCAGCAGCTCACCGAGTACAACCTGGTGGCCGAGGAGTACGGCGGCGACGTCATGTTCGTCGACGTGTCGGCGCGGCAGAACATCGGCATCCAGGAGCTCCTGGACGCCGTGCTGCTCACCGCGGACGCCGGTCTCGACCTGCGTGCGAACCCCGACAAGGACGCCCGTGGTGTCGCGATCGAGGCCCGGCTCGACAAGGGTCGCGGTGCAGTCGCCACGGTCCTCATCCAGTCCGGCACGCTCCACGTCGGTGACGCCATCGTGGCGGGCACGGCCTACGGCCGAGTCCGTGCGATGACGGACGAGAACGGGGTCGCGGTCAAGGCCGCGACGCCGAGCCGTCCGGTCCAGGTGCAGGGTCTGTCCTCGGTGCCCCGCGCCGGTGACACCTTCCTCGTCACCGAAGAGGACCGCACGGCGCGTCAGATCGCTGAGAAGCGTGAAGCCGCCGAGCGCAACGCCCTGCTGGCGAAGTCGCGCAAGCGCATCTCGCTCGAGGACTTCACCCGTGCGCTCGAAGAGGGCAAGGTCGAGTCGCTCAACCTCATCATCAAGGGTGACGTCTCCGGTGCCGTCGAGGCACTCGAGCAGTCGCTCCTGGACATCGAGGTCGACGACAGCGTCCAGCTCCGCATCCTGCACCGCGGTGTCGGTGCGATCACGGAGTCGGACATCGACCTCGCCACGATCGACAACGCCATCGTCATCGGCTTCAACGTCCGTCCGGACGTCAAGGCCCGTGAGCGTGCGGCGCGCGAAGGCATCGACGTGCGCTTCTACTCGGTCATCTACAACGCACTCGACGACATCGAGCAGTCCCTCAAGGGCATGCTCAAGCCCGAGTACGAAGAGGTCCAGTCGGGCGTCGCCGAGATCCGCGAGGTGTTCCGTTCCTCGAAGTTCGGCAACATCGCGGGTGTCATCGTCCGCTCCGGCACGATCACGCGCAACGCCAAGGCGCGCGTCATCCGCGAGGGTGTGGTGGTCGCCGATGGCCTGGCCATCGAGTCACTGCGTCGCTTCAAGGACGACGTGACCGAGGTCCGCACGGACTTCGAAGCCGGTATCGGTCTGGGCAAGTTCAACGACATCCAGATCGGCGACGAGGTCGAGACGACCGAACTCGTCGAGAAGCCGCGCGACTGATCGCGTGACTCCTCTGGGCCCCGGCCTCCCCACGCGGGAGGCCGGGGCCCGACCCCTTTCCCACGCAGGACCACCGGCGGGAAGCGTCCCGCCACTGCCTCAGGAGGCACCCAATGGCCGATCCGCAGCGCGCACGCAAGATGGCGGACCGCATCAAGGAAGTCGTCGCACGTCGACTCGACAAGGGTCTGCGGGACCCGCGACTCGGGTTCGTCACGATCACCGACGTCCGTGTGACCGGTGACCTGCAGCACGCGTCGATCTTCTACACCGTCTACGGCACCGACGAGGAGCGTGCGGACTCCGCCGCGGCGCTCAAGGCCGCGACCGGCATGCTCCGGTCCGAGGTCGGCAAGAACATCACCGCCCGGCTCACGCCGTCGCTCGAGTTCATCGCCGACGCCCTGCCCGAGACCTCGGCGCACATGGAGGACCTGCTCGTGCAGGCCCAGGTGCGCGACGAGCAGGTCCGCGCAGCCTCGGTCGGTGCGACGTACGCCGGGGACGCCGACCCGTACAAGCGCGACGAGGACGACGACGCCGACGACGACGCGGCCGAGACCGACGGCTCCGCCGAGCCGCGTTCCTAGACCCCGGGCAGCTGGTAGCCGCTCGCGTCGTCCCCGACGGCCAGCCCGTCACGCAGGAGCGACGCGAGCGCCCGGTCCCGTTGGTCGGCGTCCGGCCACACCGGTTCGATCTCGGACCGGGTGACCGGCACGTCGCTGGCGCGCAGCTCGGCCATGATCAGGCCGCGCACCTGGCGGTCACTGCCGGCGAACTTCGCCTGCCGCGGAGCCCTCGGCCCGTCGTGCTCCGGGTACCCGGCCGCACGCCACGCGCAGCGGTCCGCGATCGGGCACGCATCGCACGCGGGGGAGCGGGACACGCACACGAGCGCGCCGAGCTCCATCACGGCGGCGTTCGTGACAGCTGCGTCGTCGCGGTCCGCCGGCAGCACGGACTCCATCAGCGGGAGGTCCTGCTTCGCCTTCGCCGGCCCGGGTTCGCCCTGGCCGAGGACCGCACGTGCGAGCACGCGGCGCACGTTGACGTCCACGACCGGGTGCCGGTCGCCGTACGCGAAGACCGCGACGGCGCGGGCGGTGTAGTCGCCGATGCCCGGCAGGGCGAGCAGGGCGTCGACGTCGCGGGGCACGACGTTGCCGTGGTGGGTCGCGATGGCGGTCGCCGCCGCGTGCAGCGCGAGCGCGCGTCTCGGGTAGCCGAGCCGGTCCCAGGCACGCACCGCCTCGGACGGGGGCGAGTCCGCGAGGTCGCGAGGCGTCGGCCACCGGGTGAGCCACGCCTCCAGTCGGGGGACCACGCGCGCGACCTGCGTCTGCTGCAGCATGATCTCGCTGACGAGCGTCCCCCACGCGGGGAAGCCGGGGCGGCGCCACGGCAGGTCCCGAGCCTGCTGCCGGAACCACGCGATCAGCGGGGTCGCGATGTCGGGCCGTTCCGGCGTGGTCGACTCCTGCACACCGCCTCGCGCGGTCGGTTTGTCCACATCCGGTCTGGAGGCCCGACTCGCGTTCACCTCGACAGCCTACGGTGGACGCATGGCACGCTGGGCACCCGAAGAGACCGACACGATGGCTGCGATCGCCGCAGAGGCGATCGCGCAGGTCGGCACGAACCGCACGGTCATCGGCGTCGACGGGCAGGACGGCACCGACCTCGAACGGGTCGCGGCCGCGCTCGTCACCGGTTTCGAGCGGCACGGTGTCTCCGCGATGGCCGCCGCCGCGCCGTCCGCCGACCAGGACACGCTCCGGTCCGACCTGGTGACGCCCTTCCGCACGACCGGAGCCGGTGACGGTGTCCTGATCGTGCACGGGCGGGGCATCCTGGCCCCCGGGGTCCGTACCCTGTGGCGCTGGTCGCTGTGGGTCGAGCAGGAGTCCGGCCGACTCGAGCGCCGCGCCGACGTGAAGATCGCGGCCTCCGCCGTGCTCGACGTCACCGATCCCGAGCACCCCCGCCGCGAGTGGAACGACGCCTGCTGACCGGCGCTGGTAATCTCGCCTGGTGCTCGAAACCGCGCCGGACGGCATCCTCCTCGTCGACAAACCGCAGGGGATCTCCAGCCACCGGGTGGTCTCCATCGCCCGTCGGCGCCTCGGCCTGAAGAAGGTCGGCCACGCCGGCACCCTCGACCCCATGGCGACGGGGCTGCTGCTGCTCGGCATCGGGCCGTCCACCCGGTTGCTGACGCACCTGGTGGGCCTTGACAAGACCTACACGGCGACCATCCGGCTCGGTGTCTCCACGGACTCCGACGACGCCGACGGCACCCCGACCGCTGCTGTCGGTGTGGGAACTGCCGACGTCTCGGACGACGCCGTCGAGACCGCCGTCGCAGCACAGCGGGGCGTGATCGACCAGGTCCCTTCCACGGTCAGCGCGATCAAGGTCGACGGGCGCCGCGCCTACGACCTGGCGCGCAAGGGCGAGGCGGTGGAGCTCAAGTCCCGCACGGTGACCGTCTCGCAGTTCGACGTCACCACGCGGAACGAGCGGACCGTCGCCGTCGACGGCACCGACGTCGCCGTGGTGGACCTCGACGTCGTCGTGACCTGCTCGTCGGGCACCTACGTCCGCGCGCTCGCCCGTGACGTCGGCGCTGCCCTCGGCACCGGGGCGCACCTCGTCGCCCTCCGTCGGACCCGCGTCGGACCGTTCGACGTGCAGGACGCCATCGACCTCGAGGACGACGCCGTCGACGTCCGCGCCGCGCTCGCACGTCCGGCGGACATCGCCCGGCGACTCTTCTCGTCGGTGACGCTCGACGCAGCCTCGGCGAAGGACCTCACCGACGGCAAGCGTGTCGCGGCCGAGCACCCCGACTCGGACGGACCGGTGGCAGCGGTCACCGGGCCCGACGACCGGCTGGTCGGCCTCGTCTCCGTCCGCCGGGGGCTGCTCCGGGTCATCACGAACTTCCCGACGCCCGGAGCGTCGTCCTCCTCGCAGACCGGAGCCCGCGCGTGATCGAGTGGTACATGTGGGTGCAGCTGGTGCTCGCCGTCGTGGTGGGGTTCTTCGCGGTCGTCGTGGGGTTCATCGGCTGGAAGCCGAACGACTACACCGTCGGCGCCCTCGTGCTCATCGAGTTGCTGCTCCTTGCGCAGGGCGTCATCTCGATCGTGCTGCCGGCGACGGGCAGCCCGCCCGACGGCAACGCGCTCGAGTTCGGCGTGTACGCCGTTTCGGTGCTGCTCGTCCCACCGGCCGCGGTCGTGTGGGCACTGATCGACCGCACGAAGTGGAGCACCGTGGTGCTCGGCGCGGGGGCCTTCACCGTCGCGGTGATGGTCTACCGGATGTACCAGATCTGGTTCGCGCTGAACTGACGCCGGAGGTCATGCGCGCAGCCGCGCGTCGGTAGAATCGGTGCAATGGCGACCAGATCCTCACTCGCGACCGGCATCGGCCGCGTCCTCATCGCCGTGTACGGCATCCTCGCGCTGGCGGCGACCGGACGCAGCGTCGTGCAGATCATCGAGAAGTTCTCGTTCGCACCGTTCGCGTACACACTCAGTGCCGTCGCTGCGGTCGTCTACATCGTCGCGATGATCGCCCTCATCGTGCCCGGCCGGTTCTGGTACCGGGTCGCCTGCGTCACGATCGTGTTCGAGATGACCGGCGTGCTCGTCATCGGCACCCTGTCGCTGTTCGACCGCCAGCTGTTCCCCGACGACACCATCTGGTCGTACTACGGCTTGGGCTACGCCTTCGCGCCGCTCGTGCTGCCGATCGCCGGGCTCTGGTGGCTCCGCAAGCACCACCGCACCGCGGTCACCGAGCCGTCGGCACCGGCTGCGTCCTCGTCCACCGCCCCGGCGAGCGAGTAGGAGCCACCGTGCAGTTCTACGAGGACACCGCCGACGTGGCGGACGGGTTCGGCCCGAGCGCCGTCACCATCGGCAAGTTCGACGGCGTGCACGTCGGGCACCGAGCCGTCATCGCACACCTCGAGCGTGCCGCCCGCGAGCACGACCTCGTGGCCACCGTGGTCACGTTCGACCGCCACCCGCTCAACGTCATCGACCCGCCGCACGTCCCGCCGGCCCTGACGAGCACCGCGCAGCGCCGCGAACTGCTCGAGGACGCCGGGGTCGACGCCACCCTGCTGCTCCGGTTCGACCAGGAACTGCAGTCGAAGTCGCCCGAGGCGTTCGTGTCCGAGATCCTCGTCGACACCCTGCACGCCCGGCTCGTCTTCGTCGGCAGCGACTTCCGCTTCGGTGCGAAGGGCGCCGGTGACGTCGCGCTGCTGCGGACCCTGGGGGAGCAGCACGGCTTCACCGTCGAGCTCATCGACGACGTGGACCTGATCGACGACGTCCGACCCGACGGTGAGCGCCGGGTGTCCTCCACCTGGATCCGGGAGCTCCTGGGCCAGGGCCGCGTGGCCGAAGCCGCACGACTCCTCGGGCGGGAACACGCCGTGCGGAGCGTCGTGGTGCACGGCAACCAGCGCGGCCGGGCGATGGGGTACCCCACCGCGAACCTCGACCCGGCGTGCGAGGGCTTCGTCCCCGCCGACGGCGTCTACGCCGCCCGGGTGTTGCACGAGGGCATCGTCTACCCGGCAGCGGTGTCGGTCGGCAACAACCCGACGTTCGAGGGTGTGCCGGCGAAGCAGATCGAGGCGCACCTGCTCGACGTCGACATCGACCTGTACGGCGATCGGATCTCGGTGCTCTTCGTGTCGTACGTGCGCGGCATGGTGAAGTTCTCGTCGATGGACGAGCTCGCCGCGCAGATGCGGCAGGACGACCTGGACATCCGGCTGCTGCTCGGACTGCCCGCGCCGGTCTGACCTGCCGAGCACACTGGTTCCCCCCGCACGACGACGCCCCCGTGACCGATCGGTCACGGGGGCGTCGTTCGTGGTTCGGAAGCTCAGCCGCCCAGGGCGTCGAGCCAGATCTTGCGGGCATCGAGGGCTTCCTGCGCGTCCTTGATCTTCCGGGCGTCACCGGTGGCCTGCGCCGCGGCGAGCTCGGACTGGAGCTTGCCGATCGCGTCTTCCAGCTGGCTCGCGAGGCCGTTCTGACGGGCCTTGCGCTCCGGGTTCGATTCCTTCCAGTGCGCGTCCTCGAGCCCACGGACGTGGTCCTCGATGGCACGCAGGCGGTCCTCGACCCGACGGACGTCACCGCGGGGGACCTTGCCGATCTCGTCCCAGCGCCGCTGGATGCCGGTGAGGGTCTTGCGCGCGGCGACCCGGTCGGTCGCCTGCAGGAGCGGCTCGGCCTCGGTCAGCAGGGCCTGCTTCGCCTCGAGGTTGGCGGAGAACTCTTCGTTCTCGGCTGCGCTCTCGGCGTGGCGCTGCTCGAACAGCACGTCTCCGGCGGCCTTGAAGCGTGCCCAGAGTGCGTCGTCGTGGCGCTTGCCGGCACGTCCGGCGTTCTTCCAGTCGTCGAGGAGCTGGCGGTAGTCCGGGATCGCGTCGGAACCGCGGGGCGCGAGGGCTTCGGCCTGCGCCACGAGCTCCTGCTTGCGGGTCCGGGCGTCACGGTGCTGTGCGTCCAGCTCGGAGTAGAAGGCACGACGGTGCTGGTCGACGGTGGACCGCGCTGCGCGGAACCGCTTCCACAGGTCGTTGGCCTCGTTCTTGGGGATCCGCGGCCCGTCGTGCTGGTGCTGCTGCCAGCGCGCGAACACGTCGTCGAGCTGCGCCGTGATCTGCTTCCACTGCGCGCGTGCGGGGTCCACCGCGGCGAGTGCCTCGGCTTCCTCCACCAGGGCGGTGCGGTGCGCCAGGGCGTCCTGCAGGGCCTGCTGCGCCTGCTCCGCCTGCTCCTTGGTGAGCGAGCCGAGCTGCTCGGCGAGGACGCCGACGCGGGTCTCGAGTGACTTGATGTCACCCACCACCCGCGCGTCGGCGACCAGGGCCGTCAGGTGCTCGACCGTCCGGGCGACGTCGTTCGCCGACGCACCGCGCTGGACGCGCTGCTCGGCGATCTTCACCTGCCCCTCGAGGTCGGCGTACTTCCGCGCGAAGTAGGCGAGGGCTTCTTCGGGGGTGGCGTCCGGGTACTCACCGACAGCACGTTCGGTCTCTTCGTACCGGACGTACACGGTCCCGTTCTCGTCGACCCGCCCCCAGGTCGTTGCTTCGTCAGATCCCACAGGTCTCGCCTCGATCGTGGTCGTGCATCGCCGACGTCACCGTCGGCACGGTCAGGTCGTCAGCCTATTGCACGGACGGGCTCCGCCGCCCGACCGGTGCGACGGGTTGTGGACTACTTCTGCTCCGCGATGGTCGCGTCGGTGATCTTCGTCGCCACCTTCGGCTCACCGGTGCCGTCGCTACCGGGGGACGCGATGCCCTTCGCGGCGATCTCCGACTCGAGCTCGGACAGCCCGCTCGTGACCTTGCCGACGACCGTGTAGCCGCCCGTGGAGCCGTCGAGCGTGGTGTCCCCGTAGACGATGAAGAACTGCGTCGACTGCGAGTACGGGGAGTCCGACCGCGCGATCGCGATGGTGCCCTTCTCGTAGACGCCGTCCTCCGGCACGTTCTCGAGCGGGCCGTACTCGAAGCCGGCGTCGCCGGTGCCGTCGCCGTTCGCGGAGCCGCACTGCAGGAACTTCAGCCCGTCGCTGTCGGCGAGCCGGTGGCAGGTGGTGCCGTTGTAGAACTGCTCACGGATCAACGAGATCTCGGCACTCGTGGCCTGCGGCGCCTTCGCACCGTCCAGCTCGATGCCGAGGTCGATGCTCTTGTTCAGCGTGAGCGTGCCGGTCCAGGTGGCGCCCTTCGCGATCGACTTGCTCGGCACGTCGCCGGTGTTGGCGGCCGTGGCGCTGGCCGACGGCGTGGCCGTCGACGACGCAGAGGCGCTCGGGGCCGGTGCGTCCGACCCTCGCGATCCGGCGAAGGCGAGCTGCGACCCGGTGGCGAGGGCCGCGACGAGGACGAGGGCACCGGCACCGATCAGGTTGTCCCGCACGCGGCGGCGTCGCTGCCGCTCGTGGAGGCCCTGGCGGGCCTGGTAGAGGCGGAGGCGCTCGCGCGCCTCTCGGTTGTCACGGGCTGGGTTCTTCGGTGCCACGGTGCTGGTCTGCCCTCTCGTCGCAGTGTGCAACGAGCGTAGCCGAACGGTCACCACCACCACCTGGCGGGAGGCGCGGCCTGCGTCGGTGGACCGGCCTACGATTGCAGGATGGCAGCGGATCGTTCGGGAATGCACGCGCCCACCACGGGTGGTCGCGCCGGTCTCGCGCAGGGTTCCGTCCCGCTCGCCGTCCGGATGCGCCCCACCAGCCTCGACGAGGTCGCCGGTCAGCAGCACCTGCTCGGCCGGGGTTCGCCCCTGGTGCAGCTCGCCACCGGCACGCGTGAGAACCCCGGCGGGGTCTCCGTCATCCTGTGGGGACCGCCCGGTACCGGCAAGACCACGCTGGCGCAGGCCATCGCACGGCAGTCCGGTCGCGAGTTCGTCGAGCTCTCCGCCGTGACCGCCGGCGTGAAGGACGTGCGCGAGGTCATGGAGAAGGCCCTGACCCACCGCGACCTGTACGGGTCGACCACGGTGCTGTTCCTCGACGAGATCCACCGGTTCAGCAAGGCCCAGCAGGACGCCCTGCTGCCCGGCGTCGAGAACGGGTGGGTCATCCTGATCGCCGCCACCACCGAGAACCCGTCGTTCTCGGTCATCTCGCCCCTGTTGTCCCGCTCGCTGCTCCTGACGCTCAAACCGCTCACCGATCCCGACCTCGGCATGCTCGTCGACCGCGCGGTGGAGGACCCCCGCGGGCTCGGCGGTGCCGTCGTCCTCGGTGACGAAGCCCGCAGTGCGATCATCCGCCTCGCGTCCGGCGACGCCCGACGTGCCCTGACCGCGCTCGAGGCCGCGGCGGCGTCGGCCACCGCCGCGCAGGACGAGGACGACGACACCGTGCCCGTCGTCGACGCCGACACCGTCGCGGCCGCGGTCGACCGGGCCCTGCTGCGTTACGACCGACAGGGCGACGAGCACTACGACGTCATCAGCGCGTTCATCAAGTCGGTGCGGGGGAGCGACGTCGACGCGGCCCTGCACTATCTCGCCCGGATGATCGAGGCAGGCGAGGACTCCCGGTTCATCGCGCGCCGGATCATCATCTCCGCGTCCGAGGACATCGGCATGGCCGATCCCCAGGCGCTCCCCATCGCGGTCGCCGCGGCCCAGGCCGTGCAGCTCATCGGGATGCCCGAGGGGCGGATCCCGCTGGCCGAGGCCGTCGTGTACCTGGCGACGGCGCCGAAGTCGAACGCCGCCTACAACGGCATCAACCAGGCGATGGCCGACGTCAAGGCGGGGCGCATGGGCACGGTCCCGATGCACCTGCGCGACGCGCACTACGCCGGGGCGAAGCGGCTCGGGCACGGCAAGGGGTACGTCTACTCCCACGACGCCGAGCACGGGGTCGCCGAGCAGCAGTACCTGCCGGACGCACTCGAGGGCACCGAGTACTACACGCCGACGGCCAACGGCTACGAGCGCGAGGTCGGGCCGCGGCTCGAACGACTCCGGAAGATCACACGCGGCCACTAGCGTCGGTGCTTCTGCGCTCGCCCCGATGCTGCTAGCATTGCCGGGCCTACGTCCTGGTCCTCGAGCACGGCTGCGTCGAGGACAGAGTGCCACTCCGGTGGTACGGGGGCAGAGGTTCGGACTGTAGCCGTCCGATCCCACAGGCTCATCCCTCTGGATCCCGTCGTCGGGGCCACCGGCACTCGCGTGCCCGGCCTCCGGTGAGTATTCAGTTCGAACAGAGAAAAGGACCCTGTGTCTACCAAGTCACGTACCCGCAGCAAGACCCGCCTGTCGCGCGCACTCGGCATCCCGCTGACGCCGAAGGCTGCCCGTTACCTCGAGAAGCGCCCCTACGGGCCCGGTGAGCACGGCCGTACGCGCCGTCGTGCGGACAGCGACTACGCCGTCCGCCTCCGTGAGAAGCAGCGTCTGCGCGCCCAGTACGGCATCCGCGAGAAGCAGCTCCGCATCGTCTTCGAAGAGGCCCGCAAGACGAAGGGCCTGACCGGTGAGAACCTGGTCGAGCTCCTCGAGCAGCGCCTCGACGCCCTCGTGGTCCGTGCCGGCTTCGCCCGCACCACCGCGCAGGCCCGTCAGCTGATCGTGCACCGCCACATCCTGGTCGACGGCAAGCTCGTCGACCGCCCCTCCTTCCGCGTCAAGGAGGGCCAGCTGATCCACGTCAAGGCGAAGTCCGAGTCGATGGAGCCCTTCCAGGTCGCCGCTGCCGGTGGCCACCAGGAAGTCCTCCCGAAGGTCCCGGGCTACCTCGAGGTCGAGATCGAGAAGCTCCAGGCCCGCCTCGTGCGTCGCCCGAAGCGCGCCGAGGTCCCCGTGACCTGTGAAGTGCAGCTCGTCGTCGAGTACTACGCAGCTCGCTGATCCACTGATCACACCCGAACGGCGGGTCGTCCTCTCGAGGGCGACCCGCCGTTCGGCGTTCCGGCACCGCCTCCGCTTCGCAACACGCCGTCGTCTCGGCGACGCGCCTCCGGGTGCGCGAGACGCCTCCGGTTTCGGCGGCGTCCTGCCGACACGACGGCGTCTTGTGTGGGGCAGTGGACGTGAGCAGGGGCGGACGGGAGGCGCGGGGTGCGCCGTGCGCACGGCCTCCAGCCCGGCCCCTGGTTGGTCCGCAACACGCCGGCTTCTCATCGATGCGCCGCCGGGTGCGCGAGACGCCCCCGGTTTCGGCGGCGTCCTGCCGACACGACGGCGTCTTGCGGACGGGGACGCGCGGAAGTGCCCGGCGACTAAGCTTGTCCGGGCATGCACCGCCCGGGTGCACAGAGGGAGAGGCACCGTGAAGCAGCTGTTCTTCGTCGCCGTCGGCATCGTCATCGGGTTCGCCGTCGCACACCGGGTCGCCCAGACCTCCGGTGGCGCCCGGCTCTTCGCCGAGGTGAACGCCAAGACGAAGGCCTTCACGGGAGCCGTCGCGGACGGCTACCGGTCGCGCGAGGCCGAGCTCCGTACCGACGTCTGAGCGCTCCGACCGAGCAGCCTCGACCCTCCTCCACCCACGACCTGAACCCAGGAAGCACCATGCAGACCGCAGAGATCCGCCGCCGTTGGCTCCAGTACTTCGGTGACCGCGGCCACACCGTCGTCCCGTCCGCGTCCCTCGTCTCCGACGACCCGTCGCTCCTCTTCACGGTCGCCGGCATGGTGCCGTTCATCCCGTACCTGACCGGTCTCATCCCGGCGCCGTTCCCGCGGGCGACGAGCGTGCAGAAGTGCATCCGCACGAACGACATCGAAGAGGTCGGCAAGACCCCTCGCCACGGCACGTTCTTCCAGATGAACGGGAACTTCTCGTTCGGCGACTACTTCAAGGAGCAGGCGATCCAGTTCGCCTGGGAGTTCCTGACCAACCCGGAGACCGACGGCGGACTCGGCTTCTCGCCGGACGACCTCTGGGTCACCGTCTACGAAGAGGACGACGAGGCGATCGGCTTCTGGAAGCAGCACTCGTCGCTGCCCGACGAGCGGATCCAGCGCCTCGGCAAGGACACCAACTACTGGTCGACCGGACAGCCCGGACCCGCGGGTCCCTGCTCGGAGATCTTCTTCGACCGTGGCCCCGAGTACGGCATCGACGGTGGCCCGGCGACGGACGACGACCGCTACGTGGAGATCTGGAACCTCGTCTTCATGCAGTACCAGATCGCCGACGTGCGGTCGAAGTACGACTTCGAGATCACTGGCGAGCTGCCGAACAAGAACATCGACACCGGTATGGGGCTCGAGCGCGTCGCCTTCATCAAGCAGGGCGTCGACAACATGTACGAGATCGACCAGGTGCGCCCGGTGCTCGACCGCGCAGCCGAGATCTCCGGCCGACGCTACGGCGCCGTGCACGAGGACGACGTGCGGATGCGCGTCATCGCCGACCACGTCCGTTCCTCGCTGATGCTCATCGCCGACGGCGTGAGCCCGTCGAACGAGGGCCGCGGGTACATCCTCCGTCGGCTGCTCCGTCGCACCGTCCGCGCGATGCGCCTGCTCGGTGTCGAGGCGCCCACGTTCCCCGAGCTCTTCCCGGCGTCCCGCGACGCCATGCGCGACGCCTACCCCGAGGTGGCGTCCGACTACGACCGGATCTCCCGCATCGCCTACGCGGAAGAGGAGACCTTCCTCCGCACCCTGGCGCAGGGCACGACCATCCTCGACGTGGCCGTCGAGCGTGCGAAGCAGGACGGCGCCCCGTCGATCGGCGGCGACACGGCATTCCTGCTGCACGACACCTTCGGGTTCCCCATCGACCTGACGATGGAGATGGCCGAGGAAGCCGGGGTCCACGTCGACCGCACGGCGTTCGAGACCCTGATGTCCGAGCAGCGTGCCCGGGCGAAGGCCGACGCGAAGAGCAAGAAGACCGCGATCGCCGACCTGAGCGTGTACAGCGCGTTCCGGGCCAAGGGCGAGACGACGTTCCTCGGCTACGACGCGCTCGAGGCCGAGACGCGCGTGCTCGGCATCATCGTCGGCGGTGTGAGCGTCGACCGTGCGGTCGCCGGTGACATCGCCGAGGTCATCCTCGGCGAGACCTCGCTGTACGCCGAGTCGGGCGGCCAGGACGCCGACCAGGGCTCGATCGTCGGCAACGGGTTCGACCTCGAGGTCCTCGACGTCCAGCGACCGGTCTCCGGGCTGTGGAGCCACACCGTGCAGGTCCGCTCCGGTGAGGTCGGCGTCGGTGACGCCGCGAGCACCGTCGTCGACGCGGAGTACCGCCGCGGTGCGACCCAGGCGCACTCCGCGACGCACCTGGTGAACGCGGCCCTCCGCGACATCCTCGGGCCGGAGGCGCTGCAGGCCGGTTCGTACAACAAGTCCGGCTACATGCGCCTCGACTTCTCGTGGTCACAGCCGGTCTCGCTCGAGACGCGCTCCGAGATCGAGGAGGTCGTGAACACCGCGATCCGCACCGACCTCGAGGTCTCCACGCGCATCCTGCCCATCGACGAGGCGAAGGCCCTCGGGGCGCAGGCCCTGTTCGGTGAGAAGTACGGCGCAGAGGTCCGCATGGTCGACATCGGCGGCCCGTGGTCCCGCGAGCTCTGCGGTGGCACGCACGTCGCCTCGAGCGCGCAGATCGGACTCGTCAACCTGGTGGGGGAGTCGAGCGTCGGTTCGACGAACCGCCGCGTCGAGGCGCTGGTCGGGCTCGAGGGGTTCCGCGACCTCGCCGTCGAGCGCACGATCGTGTCGCAGCTCTCCAGCGCGCTCAAGGCTCCCCGTGCCGACCTGCCGGCCCGCGTGCAGAACCTGATGGAGGACCTCCGGTCCGCCCAGAAGAAGCTCGCCGAGTACGAGTCGGCGAACCTGCAGCAGCGCGTGCCCGCCATCGCCCGGAACGCCACCACCGTCGGTGCCACCACCGTGGTCGCCGAGACGGTCGACGGCCTGCAGTCGGGCGACGACCTGCGTTCGCTCGCCACCGGCGTCCGGGGCCAGCTCGGTGACGGCGCGGCGGTCGTCTTGCTCGGGGCGGTCGTCGGTGGAAAGCCGATCGTGATCGTCGCGACCAACGACGCCGCCCGTGCTGCGGGCGTGCAGGCGGGCCCCCTCGCGAAGGAGGCCGCCGGCGTGCTCGGTGGCGGTGGCGGCGGCAAGCCGGACCTGGCGCAGGGCGGCGGGACCGACGCAGCAGCGCTCCCCGCGGCGCTGCGTGCCGTGACCGCACGGCTCGCGGGCTGACCGTGGGCATCCGGTCCGGGCGGCGGCTCGGCGTGGACGTCGGACGCGCCCGGATCGGGGTCGCCGTGTGCGACCGCGACGGCCTGCTGGCGACGCCGGTCGAGACCGTCCGTCGTGACGACTCGAAGGACCTCCGGCGGATCCTCGAGCTCGCGGACGAGTACGACGTGCTCGAGGTCGTCGTCGGACTGCCGCTGTCGATGTCGGGTGGGGACACGGCCTCGACCGAGGACGCCCGCGTGTTCGCGGCCCGGATCGCGGCGCGTCGGCCGGTGCGCCTGGTCGACGAACGACTGTCGACCGTGACCGCCCAGCGAGGGCTGCACCAGGCCGGCAAGAACACGAAGAAGTCCCGGGCCGTGATCGACCAAGCAGCCGCTGTTATCATTCTGCAACACGCGCTCGACCACGAGCGCAGTGCCGGTGCCCCTCCGGGCACCACGCTTCCCTGACAGGGCTGCCCGGTACCGCACATGGGTGCTCTCGTCGTCAGCTGTGAGGACGACGGTGCCCAGGTGGAGTTCCCGACCGAGAGACCGAGGACGTTGGCAGACGATCTGGACTGGAACGCGATCATCGCGCCCGGCAACGACGCCGAGCGGCGGAAGGCGACTTCCGACCGCACGACAGGCACCGATGACCGCGACGACGCTGGTCAGGTGACCCCACCGCCGGCGCCTCCGATGTCCCGACGCGAAGCCCGCGCCCTCGAAGCCGAACGAGCCCGCGTCGCAGCGACCGACGAGCCTTCGGCCGCCGAACGGACCACCGAGGCCCCGCGAGCCGCACGCGACGAACGCCCGGCGTCCCCCGCCGACGCACCGATCGCCGCCCGCCCCGAAGACCTGCACCCCGAGGTCGCCGCACTGCTGACCGGCGAGCTGCCGACCGAGGCCGCGGCGACCGCCGCGGCCGGCGGGTCCGGCGCCGACGGGACGGACGACGGTGACGCGACCGGCGGCGGTGGTGCCGCGGGAGGCGGCGGACGCGGGGGACGAGGCGGCGGAGGACGCGCCTCCAGGCCGCCCCGCGAGCCACGGCCGAAGCGCCGGCGCGGACCGCTCGTCGCGGGGCTCGTCATCGTCGCGGTCGTGCTCGCTGCCGGCGTCGGGGCGTACACGTTCGCCGCACCCAAGATCCAGCAACTCATCGCGGCGATCAGCGGCGCGCAGGAGCCCGACGACTACACGGGCAACGGCACCTCGAAGGTGACCATCACGATCAAGCAGGGCGACATCGGCGAGAACGTCGCCGCGACGCTGCAGCGCAGCGGCGTCGTCAAGGACTCGAAGGTGTTCTACAAGCTCCTGCTGGCATCGCCGGACGTGCAGTTCCAGCCCGGTTCGTACGCGCTGAAGAAGCAGATGAGCTCGAAGTCGGCGCTGGCGGCCCTGCAGGACAAGGACAACCGCGTCCAGGCGTCGATCATCATCCCGGAGGGCACGGCACTCGCCGACATCAAGGCCGGGATGGTCTCGAAGGCCGGCCTGACCGAGAAGCAGGTCGACGCGGCCGCGAAGGACCTGTCGGCCTACGACCTGCCGTCCGGCGTCACGACGCTCGAGGGCTGGCTCTTCCCCGCGACCTACCCGATCAACCCGGGCTGGACCGCCGAGCAGTACTTCAAGTCGATGGTCGACACCATGAAGGAGCACCTGTCCGCCGCCGGCGTCAAGGAGGCCGACCAGGAGCGCACCATCGTCTTCGCGTCGCTGGTGCAGAAGGAAGCCGGCCTCGCGGCCGACTACCCCAAGGTCGCCCGGGTGTTCCAGAACCGCCTCGACCAGGGGATGAAGCTGCAGTCCGACGCCACGGTCGCGTACGGCACGGGCAACACGCACACCGTGACGACCACGGACGCCGAGCGTGCGGACGCCTCCAACGAGTACAACACCTACGTGCACGAGGGGCTCCCGCCCGCACCGATCTCCAACCCGGGTGACATCGCGATCAAGGCCGTGACGAACGAGGCCCCGGGCAAGTGGCTGTACTTCGTGACGGTCGACCTGGAGTCGGGCAAGACCGTCTTCTCGGACACCTACGACCAGCACCTGGTGGCGGTCGAGCAGTTCCAGGCGTGGCTGCGGGCGCACCCCGACTACCAGTAGGCGACGACGTCGCACGGACGATCGCTGTGGGAGGATTGCGGCATGCTTCGTTGGTTGACTGCTGGTGAGTCCCACGGACCCGAACTGATCGCCATGCTCGAGGGCCTGCCCGCGGGTGTCCCGGTGTCGTTCGAGTCCATCCGTGCCGATCTCGCGCGCCGCAAGCTCGGCTACGGCCGTGGCTCGCGGATGAAGTTCGAGCAGGACGAGCTGCACGTGTCCGGCGGCGTCCGGCACGGCTACTCGCTCGGCAGCCCCATCGCGATCCGCATCGGCAACACCGAGTGGCCGAAGTGGGTCGAGGTCATGAACCCCGAGCCGATCGAGTCCACCGAGATGTCCCGCGGGCGGAGCGCGCCGCTCACCCGACCGCGACCGGGCCACGCTGACCTGGTCGGCATGCAGAAGTACGGCTTCGACGAAGCGCGCCCGATCCTGGAGCGTGCGAGCGCCCGCGAGACCGCCGCACGCGTGGCGCTCGGTGCCGTCGCCAAGTCGTTCCTGGCCGAACTCGGCATCCGCTCGGTGGCACACACCCTGCAGGTCGGGACCGTCCGGGTCCCCGACGGCACGGACCTGCCGCTGCCCGACGACGTGGACCGCCTCGACGAGGACCAGCTGCGCTGCTTCGACGCCGAGACCTCCGCACGCATGGTCACCGAGGTCGAGGCGGCGAAGAAGGACGGCGACACCCTGGGCGGCGTCGTCGAGGTGCTGTTCTACGGCGTCCCGCCGGGCCTCGGCTCGCACGTGCACTGGGACCGCCGGCTCGATGCCCGCCTCGCCGCGGCGATCATGGGGATCCAGGCCATCAAGGGGGTCGAGGTCGGTGACGGCTTCGCGACCGCCGGCCGCCGGGGCTCCGCCGCGCACGACGAGCTGTACCGCGAGGACGGCGAGATCTACCGCACGAGCGACCGCGCCGGTGGGACCGAGGGCGGGATGTCCACGGGCACCGTGCTGCGCGTCCGCGCCGGGATGAAGCCGATCGCGACCATCCCGCACGCCCTGCACACGGTTGACGTCGTCTCCGGTGAGGATGCCTCGGCGCACCACCAGCGCTCGGACGTCTGCGCCGTGCCCGCTGCCGGTGTCGTCGCCGAGGCGATGGTGGCCCTGGTGCTCGCCGACGCGGTGCTCGAGAAGTTCGGCGGCGACAACGTCGTCGAGACGAAGCGCAACCTCGACGCCTACCTCGCGGCGATCCCGGAGACCCTGCGCACGCGCCGGACCGAGCCGTCGGCGACGTCGACCGACCTGTGAGCACCGACGTCCGACGCGCCGACGCGCCCGTGGTCGTGATCGGCCCGATGGGCGCCGGCAAGTCGAGCGTCGGCAAGCGGGTGGCGAAGGCCCTCGGCGTCCCGTTCACGGACACCGACCGGGTCATCGTGCGCGAGCACGGGCCGATCCCCGGGATCTTCGCCGACCGCGGCGAGCCGGCGTTCCGCGCCCTCGAGGCCCAGGCGGTCCGTGCGGCGCTGGCCACCGGCGGCGTGATCGCCGTGGGCGGGGGAGCCGTCACCCACGCGGACACCCGGCAGGCCCTGAGCGGCGCGCGCATCGTCCTGCTCACCGTGTCGCCCGAGGCCGTCGCCGACCGGATCGCCGGGTCCGACCGGCCGCTGCTCGCCAACGGCGGGATCGACGCCTGGCAGACGATCATGGACGAGCGGGCGGCCACCTACGCCGAACTCGCGCACGTCGTGGTCGACACGTCCCGCCGCCCGATGTCCCGCGTGGTTGACGAGGTCGTCACGTGGCTGCGCAGCGACGCCGGCACCACCGCCGCGCCCGGCAGTACGACCACCAGCACCACCAGCACCGAAGGAGCACCGTGACCGAGTCGACCCTGCCCGCCGGGACCACCGAGATCCGGGTCGGCGGTGACGACGGCTACACGGTGGCCGTCGGCACGGACCTGCTCGGTGCCCTGCCCGCGATCCTGGGCCCGCGTGTCGCCAAGGTCCTCATCGTGCACTCGCCGACGCTCGGTGCCCGGGCGAACGAGCTCCGCGCGCTCCTGGTCGAGGCCGGGCTCGAAGCCCTGATCGCCGAGGTCCCCGACGCCGAGGGCGCCAAGCGCGTCGAGGTCGGCGCGTTCTGCTGGCAGATCATGGGGCAGGCCGACTTCACCCGCACCGACGCGGTGATCGGCCTCGGTGGCGGCGCCGTCACCGACCTGGCCGGCTTCGTCGCCGCGACCTGGCTGCGCGGTGTGCCGTACGTGGCCGTCCCGACCAGCGTGCTCGGCATGGTGGACGCCAGCGTCGGCGGCAAGACGGGCATCAACACGAACGAGGGCAAGAACCTGGTGGGCGCCTTCTACGCCCCCCGTGCCGTCGTCGTGGACCTCGACCTCGCCCGCACGCTGCCGCGCAACGAGATCCTGACCGGGTTCGCCGAGATCGTGAAGGCCGGGTTCATCGCGGTGCCGGAGATCCTGGACATCGTCGAGGCCGACGTCGACCGGGTCACCGACCCGACGACCCCGGAGTTCCGCCGGGTCGTCGAGCTCGCCATCGCGCTCAAGGCCGAGGTCGTCTCGGACGACTTCACGGAGCAGGGCCGACGCGAGATCCTGAACTACGGGCACACCCTCGGGCACGCGATCGAGCACGCCGAGCGGTACCAGTGGCGCCACGGGGCAGCGGTGTCGGTCGGCATGGTGTTCGCCGCCGAGCTCGCCCGACTGACCGGCCACCTGGACGACGCCACGGTCGATCGGCACCGGGCGATCCTCGAGTCGCTCGACCTGCCGACCTCGTACGGCGTCGGGCGCTGGCAGGGGCTGCTCGCCACCATGCGTCGTGACAAGAAGGCCCGTGCCGGCATGCTGCGGTTCATCATCCTGGACGGCGTCGGCAAGCCCGTCGTGCTCGAGGGCCCCGAGGACCACCTGCTCTTCACCGCCTACCAGGAGGTCGGCGTCTAGCCACGCCGGTCAGCGCAGGACCCGTCGCATCCTGCGCCACCACCAGGTGACACGCGTCGAGACGGTGACCACACCGGTGCGCTGGGATTCCCGCCATTCGTCGACGGTGGCGCCGTGGTCCCAGGCGAAGAGGACGTCGTCGTCCTCGTCGAGGTCGGGCGCGTCGGGGAGCGGTCGCAGGATCGACATCAGTCGGGGTCCCTTCGTTCGTCGTCGTCATGTGCCTGGTCGGCGCTGGCTCGCCTGCGGAGCGCTCGGCTCGCGAGTCGGCGATCGGCCTTCGACCACCACGGTACGGTCTCCAAGTCTCGGAGCACCGTTGTCGAAATGTCGTATGTGTTCATGTCCGGCCGCTGCGTGACGGCCCAGGTGAACCGATGCCAGGCGTGGTCACGATCGGACGTCCGTCGACTCTGGAACGCCCCGAACCAGCTGACGACGGCCGCGACGATCGCCGCTCCGGCGGCGATGCACGCCGCGATCAGTGCTGTCTCCACGGCACGAGTGTCTCGCTCCAGGACCGAGCCCCGCGCCGGGCCCGCGCCGACCTGTGGAAGCCGCACCGGGCCTCCAGGCTGTGGAGGAGGATGGGGCGACGCGACGGACCGGGCGACCCGCACGCTGCGGACCCAGCACCGGGGAGCAGACTGGCGGGCGTGCCCACCCCACCCCGACTGAGCGACCTCTCCGGACCGCGCGATGCCGACACCGGCACCCTGCGCTCCCGTGGTCGCCGCTTCACCGAACTCCTCTCGATCGCCCGCCGCCACCACCTGGTGCCGTTCCGTCGTCTCGACTTCTCGCACGACCCGGCAACGTCGGACCTGCGTCGCGACCAGGCCGAGCACCTGCGCCGGGCGCTCGAGGAAGCCGGTGGTGGATTCGTGAAGATGGGCCAGCTGCTGTCCACCCGTGACGACCTGCTGCCCGAGGAGTGGACCGAGGGACTCGCCCACCTGCAGCGGAACGTCACGGCGGCACCGGCGGACGAGGTCCGTGCGCTCCTCGAGCAGGAGCTCGGTGCCCCGGTCGACCAGGTCTTCGCGACCTTCGACCCGGTGCCCGTCGCAGCGGCGTCCATCGCGCAGGTGCACCGCGCCCGGCTGCCCGACGGCACCGCGGTCGCCGTGAAGGTGCAGCGGCCGGGGATCGACGCCGCGGTGCGCCGCGACGTCGACATCGCGCTGCGGGTCGTCCGGTTCATGGCCCGGTGGTCGACCGAGGCGCGGCAGGTCGGCGTGCAGGACATCGCCGGCCAGTACGCGGACGACCTGATCCGGCAGGTCGACTTCGTCTCCGAGCTCCGGAACCTCACCGCGCTGCGTGCGGCCCAGGCCCGCAGCGCGCGTCCGGACGAGGTCCGGTTCCCGGACCCCTACCCGGACCTGTCCGGCCGGCGTGTGCTCGTGATGGAGTTCCTGGAGGGCGACACGCTCAGCGCGATCCGCGCCGAGCGTTCCGAGCGCGACGTCGACGCGCCGATGCGCGCCATCCTCCGCGCCTTCCTGCGCCAGGTCGTCTTCGACGGCCTGTACCACGCGGACCTGCACCCGGGGAACGTCCTGGTGCTGCCCGACGGGCGGCCCGCGTTGATCGACTTCGGATCGGTCGGGAGGCTCGACCCGGGTCTCCGGGACACGGTCCAGGACCTGTTGGCCGCGTACCTGCAGGACGACACGTCGCGGATCGCCGATGCGGTCCTGCGGATGGCACCCGTGCGCGATGCGCACGACGAGCCCGACTTCCGTCGGGACATCGCCCGCTTCGTCGCGGACGAGCTCGGCCCGGGTGCGCGCATCGGCGTCGACACCGTGGACGACGCGGTCGAGGTCTTCGGGCGGTACCGGCTGAAGCCACCGCCGGACTTCGTCGCCGCGGCCCGCGCGCTGGCCATCTTCGAGGGCACGCTCCGCACGCTCGCACCGTCGTTCGACCTGCTCGAGGAGTCCCGCGGACTCGCCCGGGAACAGATCACCGACCAGCTCCGGCCGGGCAAGCTCCGCGACCTCGCGGCGAAGGAGCTGCTCGGCGTCGTGTCGGCCGCTCGTCGCCTGCCCCGCCGGGTGGACCGCATCGGCGAGGCGATCGAGACCGGCCGGTTCACGGTGAACATCCGGCTCTTCGCGGACAGCCGCGACCGGCAGCTCGTGTCCGGGATGATCCGGCGCATTCTGCTCGTGCTGCTCGGTGCGGGGGCGGGGATCCTGGCGATCGTCTACCTGTCGTTGCCGGCACGACCGACGGCGGCCCTGTCCACGGGGGTCTCGGGCGGGTTGCTCGGGGGAGCGGCGGTGGTGCTGCTCGGCTGGGCGGCGATCGACGCCTGGCTCGCCCGACGGCGACGCTGAGCCCGGGCCCGGCGCCCGCCCGGGACCGGCGCGTCCGGCACGCACGCGCACCGCTCGGGTCGCCGGGCGGGCGTCCGCTACACTCGTCCGGGGCCGTCCGCGGCCCGAGGACACTTCACAACACGACCGAACGGGACACCGACGACTCATGGCCAGTACCACAGACATCAAGAACGGCGCCGTTCTCATCATCGACGGCCAGCTGTGGTCGGTCGTCGAGTTCCAGCACGTCAAGCCGGGCAAGGGCGGCGCGTTCGTCCGCACGAAGCTCAAGAACGTCGTCTCCGGCAAGGTCGTCGACCGCACGTTCAACGCCGGCGCGAAGATCGACACCGCCGTCGTCGACCGTCGTGACTACCAGTTCCTCTACGAGGACGGCGACTCCTACGTGTTCATGGACACCGACACGTACGACCAGATCCCGGTCTCCGCGACCGTGGTCGGCGACGCCAAGAACTACCTCCTCGAGTCCGCGATGGTCACCATCGCGATGAACGAGGGCAACCCGCTGTACGTCGAGCTCCCGACGTCGATCGTCACCGAGGTCGAGACCGAGCCCGGCCTGCAGGGCGACCGTTCCTCCGGTGGCACCAAGGACGCGACCATCATCGCGACCGGCCACCGCATCCAGGTCCCGCTGTACCTGGAGAGCGGCACCCTGGTGAAGATCGACACGCGCGACGGCAGCTTCCTCGGCCGCGTCAACTCCTAGGCGCTGACCGTATGAGTGCTCGTTCGAAGGCCCGCAAGCGCGCCCTCGACATGCTGTACGTGGCCGAGGTGCGCGAGCTGCCGATCGCGGACGTGCTCGCCACCGAGACGGTCCGGCACCTGGACCAGCCGGAGCGTGCCTCCAGCTGGGACTACGCGCGCCAGATCGTCACCGGTGTCGACGACGCCCGTCACGAGATCGACTCCGTCATCGTCGACCACGCCCAGGGCTGGTCGATCGCCCGGATGCCGGTCCTCGACCGCTGCATCCTGCGGATGGCCGTCTGGGAGCTCCGGTTCAACCCGGAGGTGCCCGACGCCGTCGCCATCGCCGAGGCGGTCGAACTCGCGCAGTCGCTGTCCACCGAGGACTCGGCGGGCTTCGTCAACGGCGTGCTCGGGGCCGTGGCCGGCGGTCGCGCACCGTCCGGTCGGACGGTCGCAGGAGACCAGGAGTCCCGGTAGGGTTGACCACGTCAGCATCCTTTAATGCCGTCCAGTGAGGCGGGGAAGGGGGTCGACGTGGGAACCAGAACGGTCCTGCAACAGCCCGACATCACGCGTGCCCTGACACGCATCGCGCACGAGATCCTCGAAGCCAACCACGGGGGCTCGGACCTCGTGCTCCTCGGCATCCCGACCCGCGGCGCCGTCCTGGCCGAACGCCTCGGTCGGATCCTGGCCGGCATCGAGCCGGAGTGGTCCTCGGCCGCCGGCGGCATCGGGACGGAGCGTGTCGGCACGCTCGACGTCACCATGCACCGGGACGACCTCGGCCACGGCATCGGTCGCGCGCCGCACCGGACGGTCATCCCCGCCGGCGGCATCGACGGCAAGGTCGTCGTGCTCGTCGACGACGTGCTCTACTCCGGCCGCACCGTCCGTGCCGCGCTCGACGCGCTGCAGGGCATCGGACGGCCGCGTGCCGTCCGGCTCGCCGTGCTCGTCGACCGCGGCCACCGCGAGCTGCCGATCCGCGCGGACCACGTGGGCAAGAACCTGCCGACCGCGTCCGACGAGCGGGTCACGCTGCACCTGGCCGAGACCGACGGCGACGACACCGTGTTCATCGAGCAGGGGGTGGCGTGATGCGGCACCTGCTCTCCACCGCCGACCTGTCCCGCGACCAGGCCGTCCACATCCTCGACGTCGCCGAGGAGATGGCCGAGGTCAACACGCGCGAGGTCCGGAAGCTCCCGGCCCTGCGCGGCAAGACCGTGGTGAACCTGTTCTTCGAGGACTCCACGCGCACGCGCATCTCGTTCGAGGCCGCTGCGAAGCGCCTGTCCGCCGACGTCCTGAACTTCGCCGCGAAGGGCTCGAGCGTCTCGAAGGGCGAATCCCTGAAGGACACCGTGCAGACCCTCGGCGCGATGGGCATCGACGGCATCGTCATGCGCCACGGTGCCTCGGGCGCCCCGCGGGTGCTCGCCGACGCCGACTGGATCGACGTGCCGGTGGTCAACGCCGGTGACGGCACGCACGAACACCCGACGCAGGCGCTGCTCGACGCCTTCACCATGCGCCGCCGCCTGCACGGTGCCGGCTCGCGCGGCCAGGGCCTCGACGGCGTGCGCGTCCTGATCATCGGCGACGTGCTGCACAGCCGGGTCGCCCGGTCGAACGCCTGGCTGCTCCGCACCCTCGGCGCGAGCGTGACCTTCGCCGCGCCGCCGACGCTGCTGCCCGCCACCCCGACCCCGTTCGGCGCCGCGGTGCACCACGACCTCGACACCGCCCTGGCCGAGGACCCGGACGTCGTCATGACGCTCCGCATCCAGCAGGAGCGCATGAACGACGCCTTCTTCCCGAACCCGCGCGAGTACACGCGGCACTGGGGCCTGACGGCGGCGCGCTTCGGGCGGCTGTCCGAGCGCACGCTGATCATGCACCCCGGCCCGATGAACCGCGGGCTCGAGATCGCCGGCGTCGCCGCCGACGATCCCCGTTCGACCGTCGTCGAGCAGGTCGAGAACGGCGTCTCGGTCCGGATGGCCGTCCTCTACCTCGCCCTGACGGGCAGTGCCGGAACCGGCACCGACGCGAAGGAGTCCGCCGCATGACCGCTCACCTGATCCGTGGCGCGCAGCTGGTCGACGGCTCGCGTGCCGACATCCGCCTGGAGGCCGGGCACATCACCGCGGTCGGGTCCGGTCTCGACACGGCCGGCGCCACCACCGTGGACGCGGACGGCCTCATCGCCCTGCCCGGCCTCGTGGACCTCCACACGCACCTGCGCGAGCCCGGTCACGAGGAGTCCGAGACCGTCCTCACCGGCTCGCGTGCCGCGGCCGCCGGTGGCTTCACCGCCGTGAACGCCATGGCGAACTCGAGCCCCGTCGCCGACACCGCCGGGGTCGTCGAGCAGGTCCAGGCCCTCGGGGACGACGCGGGCTACGTCACGGTCCGCCCGATCGGCGCCGTGTCGCAGGGGCTGCAGGGCACGCACCTGTCCGAGATCGGTGCGATGGCGACCTCGCGTGCGAAGGTCCGGGTGTTCTCGGACGACGGCTCCTGCGTGGCCGACCCGCTGCTCATGCGCCGCGCACTCGAGTACATCAAGGGCTTCGGCGGGGTGCTCGCGCAGCACGCCCAGGAGCCCCGGCTGACCATCGGCGCGCAGATGAACGAGGGCCGGCTGTCCTCGGAGCTCGGCCTCGCCGGGTGGCCCGCCGTCGCGGAAGAGGCGATCATCGCCCGCGACGTCCTGCTCGCCGACCACGTCGGGGCACGCCTGCACGTCTGCCACGTCTCGACGGCCGGCAGCGTCGAGGTGATCCGGTGGGCGAAGTCCCGCGGCATCGACGTCACGGCCGAGGTCACCCCGCACCACCTCGTGCTCACCGAGGACCTCATCGCCGGCCACGACGGTGCGCCGGGCTACGACGCCCGTTACAAGGTGAACCCGCCGCTCCGCGCCCGCGAGGACGTCGAGGCGCTCCGCGCGGCCCTGGCCGACGGCACCATCGACATCGTCGCGACCGACCACGCACCGCACACTGCCGAGGCGAAGTGCTGCGAGTGGCCCGCCGCCGCGAACGGCATGGTCGGCCTCGAATCCGCGCTGAGCGTGGTGCAGTCCGCCGTGGTCGACGACGGCCGGCTCGACTGGGCCGACGTCGCCCGGGTGTTGTCCGAGGCGCCGGCGCGGATCGGCCAGGTCGAGGGGCACGGGCAGCGCATCGCCGAGGGAGCACCCGCCGAGATCACGCTCTACGACCCGTCGGCCCGCCGTGAGTTCGCGGTCGCCGACCTCGCCGGGCAGTCGCAGAACTCGCCGTACCTCGGCATGACGCTGCCCGGCCGGGTCGTCGCGACCTTCCACCAGGGGTACGCGACGGTGCTCGACGGCCGCGTCGTCGACGCGGACACGATCGCGGCGCACGCCGCGGCGCTCCGGACAGGGGCGCGCGCATGAGCGGCGACGCGCAGCGATGGCTCCTCGGCGCGGTGATCCTGCTCGCGGTCGCCGCCCTGTTCGTCGCGATGGCGCGCACCTGGCGGACGCGGACCAGGAAGCAGGCGGAAGCCGTGCCTCCAGTCCGCGTGCCGGCCGACCTGGCACCGGCGGTCGGGTCGTGGGACGGGTTCACCGTCGCGACGACCCGCGCCGACCAGCCGTTGGAACGCATCACCGCAGGCGGCCTCGGGTTCCGCGGCCGCGGCGGGGTGACGGTCCACGCGACCGGCGTGGTGATGCGCCTCGCCGGTACCGACGACCGCTGGATCGCGCGTGACGCGGTCCGCGGCGCCGACCGCTCCACGTGGGCGATCGACCGAGTGGTCGAACCCGGGGGACTGGTCCGTCTGCGATGGACGGCGACCGGCGCCGCAGGTGCGACGGACCTGGACACCTACTTCCGGTTCCCGGAGGGCGACGCAGCCGCGCTGCACGCCCTGCAGGGACTGACCGAGACCGGGCCGCAGGCGACTGCGGCCGATGCTCCGCGAACCGCGGGCGAAGGGAAGAAAGCATGACACGCGAACGGGCCGTCCTGGTCCTCGAAGACGGCACCCGGTACGACGGCTGGGCCTACGGCGCCCGTGGGCGCACGCTCGGCGAGGTGGTCTTCGCGACCGGCATGACCGGCTACCAGGAGACGCTGACCGACCCCTCCTACGCCGGACAGATCGTGGTGCAGACCGCGCCGCACATCGGCAACACCGGGGTGAACGACGAGGACCCCGAGTCCCGTCGCATCTGGGTCGCCGGGTACGTGGTGCGCGACCCCAGCCGCGTGGTGTCGAACCACCGCGCGAACGCCTCGCTCGACGACCACCTGGTGCGCGACGGCATCGTCGGCATCTCCGGCATCGACACCCGCGCACTCACCCGCCGCATCCGTGACGCCGGCGCCATGAAGGGCGGCGTCTTCAGCGGTCCGGACGCGGCGCTGTCCGCCGAGTCGCAGCTGGACGCGGTCGTGTCGCAGGCGACGATGGCCGGCGCGAGCTTCTCGGCGGTCGTGTCCACCCCGGAGACCTACGTCGTCCCCGCCGCCGGCGAGCAGATCGGCACCCTGGCCGTGCTCGACCTCGGCGTGAAGGCCTCGACCACCCGGTACCTCGCGGCCCGCGGCTTCGAGGTGCACGTGGTGCCGCAGGACATCTCCGCTGCGGAGCTGGAAGCCCTCGCACCGGACGCCCTGTTCTACTCGAACGGCCCCGGCGACCCCGCCGCGTCGGACGCACAGGTGGAGCTGCTGCAGGACAGCCTGCGCACCGGCCGCCCGTTCTTCGGCATCTGCTTCGGCAACCAGCTGCTCGGCCGCGCGCTCGGCTTCGGCACCTACAAGCTGCCCTTCGGCCACCGCGGGATCAACCAGCCGGTGCTCGACACGACCACGGGCAAGGTCGAGATCACGAGCCAGAACCACGGCTTCGCGGTCGACGCGCCCCTCGGCGAGGTCCTCGAGTCCCCGGCCGGGTTCGGTCGGGTCGAGGTCTCGCACTACTCGCTGAACGACAACGTGGTCGAGGGCCTCCGCGCGCTCGACGTGCCGGCGTTCAGCGTGCAGTACCACCCCGAGGCCGCCGCCGGACCGCACGACAGCATGTACCTCTTCGACCGGTTCGCGGACATGGTGCGCGAGCGTCGCGACGGGGAGCCGCTCGACGCGGCCACCGCCGATGCCACGACCCCCGCAGCAGACATCACCAAGGAAGCGAACTGATGCCCAAGCGCGCAGACATCAACTCCGTCCTCGTCATCGGCTCCGGCCCGATCGTCATCGGTCAGGCCGCGGAGTTCGACTACTCCGGCACCCAGGCGTGCCGTGTCCTCCGGGCCGAGGGCGTCCGGGTCATCCTGGTCAACCCGAACCCGGCGACGATCATGACCGACCCCGACTTCGCCGACGCGACCTACATCGAGCCGATCACGAACGCGTCGCTCGAGGAGATCATCCGCATCGAGAAGCCGGACGCCGTCCTGCCGACCCTCGGCGGCCAGACGGCCCTGAACGCGGCCATCGCGCTCGACGAGGCCGGCATCCTCGACAAGCACGGCGTCGAGCTCATCGGCGCCAAGGTCGAGGCGATCCAGCGCGGCGAGGACCGCCAGCTCTTCAAGGAGCTCGTCCTCGAGTCCGGTGCTGACGTCGCCCGCAGCCACATCGCGCACACGTTGGAGGAAGCGAAGGAGTTCGCGAAGGACCTCGGGTACCCGCTGGTCGTCCGCCCGTCGTTCACCATGGGCGGCCTCGGCTCGGGCTTCGCCTACAACGAGGCCGAACTCGTCCGCTTCGTCGGCGACGGGCTGCAGTCCAGCCCGACGACCGAGGTCCTGCTCGAGGAGTCCATCCTCGGCTGGAAGGAGTACGAGCTCGAGCTGATGCGCGACAACTACGACAACACCGTCGTCATCTGCTCCATCGAGAACGTCGACCCGGTCGGCGTCCACACCGGTGACTCGATCACGGTCGCCCCCGCGCTGACCCTGACCGACCGCGAGTACCAGAACATGCGGAACATCGGCATCGACATCATCCGTCGCGTCGGCGTCGACACCGGTGGCTGCAACATCCAGTTCGCCGTCGACCCGTCCAACGGCCGCGTCATCGTCATCGAGATGAACCCACGCGTGTCCCGCTCGTCGGCCCTCGCGTCGAAGGCCACGGGCTTCCCGATCGCCAAGATCGCCGCGAAGCTCGCCATCGGTTACCGGCTCGACGAGATCGAGAACGACATCACGAAGGTCACCCCGGCGAGCTTCGAGCCGACCCTCGACTACGTGGTCGTGAAGACCCCGCGGTTCGCGTTCGAGAAGTTCCCGGCCGCCGACGCCACCCTCACCACGACGATGAAGAGCGTCGGCGAGGCGATGGCCATCGGCCGGAACTACGCCACCGCGCTGCAGAAGTCGCTGCGCTCGCTCGAGAAGCGCGGGTCGAGCTTCCACTGGGACACCCCGGCGGCCGAGCTCGACAAGGACGCCCTGCTGGCGAAGTCGTCGATCCCGACCGACGGCCGCATCGTCACGGTCCAGCAGGCCCTGGTCGCGGGCGCCACCGCGGACGAGGTCTTCGAGGCCACCAAGATCGACCCCTGGTTCATCGACCAGATCGTGCTCATCAACGAGGTCGCGGACGAGGTCCGGGCCGCCGACACCCTCGACGCGGACACGATGCGCTGGGCGAAGGAGCACGGCTTCAGCGACACCCAGATCGCGAGCCTGCGCAGCACGGACGCGGCACCGGTCTCCGAGCAGCAGGTCCGTGACGAGCGGCACGCCCAGGGCATCCGACCGGTCTTCAAGACCGTCGACACCTGCGCCGGCGAGTTCCCCGCCCTGACGCCGTACCACTACTCGTCGTACGACACCGAGACCGAGATCACGCCGAGCGACCGCAAGAAGGTCGTCATCCTCGGCTCCGGCCCGAACCGCATCGGACAGGGCGTCGAGTTCGACTACTCGTGCGTGCACGCGTCCTTCGCGCTGAGCGCCGCCGGGTTCGAGACGATCATGATCAACTGCAACCCCGAGACCGTGTCGACCGACTACGACACCTCCGACCGCCTGTACTTCGAACCGCTGACCGCCGAGGACGTCCTCGAGGTCATCGAGGCCGAGGCCGCGTCCGGCGAACTCGTCGGCGTCGTCGTGCAGCTCGGTGGCCAGACCGCCCTCGGCCTGGCGAAGCCGCTCGAGGCCGCGGGCATCCCGATCCTCGGCACCAGCCCCACCGCGATCGACTCGGCCGAGGAGCGCGGGCAGTTCTCCGCCATCCTCGACGCCGCCGGCCTGCTCGCACCGCGGAACGGCACCGCCCACGACCTGGCCAGCGCGACCACGGTGGCGGAGGAGATCGGGTACCCCGTCCTCGTCCGCCCGTCGTTCGTGCTCGGCGGCCGCGGCATGGAGATCCTCTACGACTCCCCGTCGCTCGCGGACTACTTCGACCGGATGGCCGACCAAGCGATCATCGGCCCGGAGCTCCCGCTGCTGGTCGACCGGTTCCTGGACGACGCCGTGGAGATCGACGTCGACGCGCTCTTCGACGGCGAGCGGCTCTACATCGGCGGCATCATGGAGCACCTCGAAGAGGCCGGCATCCACTCCGGCGACTCGGCCTGCACCCTGCCCCCGGTCGGCCTCGGCCGCGCGGAGATCCAGGGCGTCGTCGACGCGACCGAGAAGATCGCCCGCGGCATCGGCGTGCAGGGCCTGCTCAACGTCCAGTTCGCCATCGGCGCCGGCGTGCTCTACGTCCTCGAGGCGAACCCGCGCGCCAGCCGCACCGTGCCCTTCGTCTCGAAGGCGCTCGGCATCCCGCTGGCCAAGGCCGCGTCCCGCATCATGACCGGCACCACGGTCGCCGAGCTCGTCGCCGAGGGCATGCTGCCCGAGCGTGACGGGGCGTTCGTCCCCGCACAGTCGCCGGTCGCCGTGAAGGAAGCCGTGCTGCCCTTCCGTCGCTTCCGCACCCGCGAAGGCCAGGTCGTCGACTCGGTGCTCAGCCCCGAGATGCGCTCCACCGGCGAGGTCATGGGCATCGACCGCGACTTCCCGCGGGCGTTCCTCAAGTCGCAGGACGCCGCGTACGGCGGCCTGCCGACCAGCGGCACGGTCTTCGTGAGCGTCGCCGACACCGACAAGCGCGCGATCGTGCTGCCGGTGCACCGCCTGCAGCAGCTCGGCTTCACGATCATCGCGACCGAGGGCACGGCGGAGATCCTCCGCCGCAACGGCATCGAGGTCGGGATCGTCGGCAAGTACAGCCAGGGCGGCGAGAGCGTCGTCGACCTGCTCGCCCGGGGCGAGGTCGACATCGTCATCAACACGCCTTCGGGTGCCGCCGGTCGTGCGGACGGGTACGAGATCCGTGCGGCCACGGTCGCGGCGGACAAGCCGCTGTTCACGACGATCGCGCAGATCGGGGCGGCCGTCGCGGCGATCGAGACGATCGGTTCGCCGCTCAACGTCCGCAGCCTGCAGGACTACGCGCTCGAGCGCGCGACCTGGTGACGGCTGCCAGCGTGGCAACGACCCGGTCGGGAGGCCCGGCCTCCTTCGGCGACCGCCTCGCGTCCGCCATGGGGGAGCGTTCACCGCTCTGCGTCGGGATCGACCCCCACGCCGCCACCCTGGCGGCGTGGGGGCTCGCCCGCGACGAGCAGGGCCTGACGGCGTTCGGCGCGACCCTGGTCGACGCGGCCGCCGGCCGCGCGGCGATCGTGAAGCCGCAGGTCGCCTTCTTCGAGGCGGCGGGGGTCGCGGGCTACCGTGCGCTCGACGCGACGATCCGCCGGGCGCGCGATGCGGGCCTCCTGATCGTCGCCGACGTGAAGCGGGGCGACATCGGGACCACCGGTGACGACTACGCGCTGGCGTGGCTGGACCGCGACGGGCCGTTCGCGGCCGACGCGATGACGGTGTCGCCGTACCTCGGGTACGGCTCGCTCCGGAGCACGATCGACGTCGCGCGCCGGAACGGTGCCGGGGTCTTCGTGCTCGCGGCGACGAGCAACCCCGAGGCGCGGGTGCTGCAGACCGCGGTGCTCGCGGAAGGACCGCGTACCGGCCGGACGGTCGCGGCCGGTATCGTCTTGGACGTGGCAGACGACAACCGGTCCGTGGGCGATCAGGCCCTCGGCGACGTCGGGCTCGTGCTCGGCGCGACCCTTCACCTCGACGACTTCGGCATCGACGCGGACGCGATCGGCACCGCCCCGGTCCTCGCCCCGGGCTTCGGTGCCCAGGGGGCCCGCATCGAGGACCTCCGTGCGCTGTACGGCGCGCGTGCCGAGCAGGTGCTCGTGAGTGAGTCGCGCGGCCTGCTGACCGGCGGTCCGGACGGCGTCGCGGCGCTCGTCACCGAGCGCGCCGACCGCATCCGCACCGCACTGGCGGCGGCAGCGTGAACGACGAGCACGAGGGCCTGCCCGCCCACCGGACCCCGCCAGAGGTCGACCGGGTCGCCGCGGCGAAGGCCGCGGTGGCCGCGCGACGCGCCCGGGCCGCGGTGAAGGCCGCGATCGCGTCGGGGGAGCGCTCGGCACTCGACGTCGCCCGTGCCGCGTGGGACGACTCGCTGGTCGAGACGACCTCGGCGGAACGCTCGCTCCGGGTCCGTGACCTGCTCGTCAGCCTGCCGGGAATCGGCCCCGCACGAGCCGAGGCGATCATGGGGACCCTGCGGATCGCCCCCTCGAAGCGCCTCGGTGGCCTGGGGACCCGGCAGCGGACCGCCCTGGCGGACTGGCTCGCCGCCCGCGGTCGCAAGCGTGGTGCCTCGAAGCTCGTCGTGCTCGCCGGACCCACCGCGGTCGGCAAGGGCACGGTCAGCGCGCACATCCGACAGCACTACCCGGACGTCAACCTCAGCGTCTCCGCCACCACCCGGAAGCCGCGCCCCGGCGAGGTCGACGGCGTGCACTACTACTTCGTGGACGACGACGAGTTCGACCGCATGATCCGCGACCGCGAGCTGCTCGAGTGGGCGACCGTCCACAACTCGTACCGCTACGGCACCCCGCGCCCGCCGATCGACCGCGCGCTCGACGCCGGCGAGAAGGTCATGCTGGAGATCGACCTGCAGGGCGCCCGGCAGGTCCGCGACGCCATGCCCGAGGCGGTGCTCGTGTTCCTGCTGCCCCCGACGTGGGAGGAACTGGTGCGCCGGCTGATCGGCCGCGGCACCGAATCCGCGGAGGAACAGGCGCGTCGTCTCGAGACCGCGAAGGTCGAGCTGGCCGCGCAGGACGAGTTCGACGTGCGGATCGTGAACTCCGATGTCGGCACCGCGGCACGTGAGGTCGTAGACTTGTTCTCTGCGCCCTGACGGGTGCACTGACTCCGAGGAGACACCATGGCCAACCCCCAGGGCATCATCGACCCGCCCATCGACGACCTGCTCAGCAAGGTCGAGTCGAAGTACGCGCTCGTCATCTTCGCGTCGAAGCGCGCCCGCCAGATCAACGACTACTACGCCGACCTGCACGAGGGCTCGCTCTTCGACAACGTCGGACCGCTCGTCGACTCGACGATCGACGACAAGCCGCTGTCCGTCGCGCTCCACGAGATCAACGAGGACAAGCTCACCGTCACCAAGCAGCAGCAGCCCACCGACTGATCCCGGTGACTGCAGCTGCTCTCCGCCTCTTCACGTCCGAGTCGGTGACCGAGGGGCACCCCGACAAGATCTGCGACCAGATCTCGGACAGCATCCTCGACGCACTGCTGACGGTCGACCCGAACGCGCGCGTCGCCGTCGAGACGATGGTGACCACCGGGCTCGTGCACGTCGCCGGCGAGGTCACGACCTCCGGCTACGTCGAGATCCCCAAGCTCGTCCGTGACGTCATCACCGGCATCGGCTACAACTCGTCGGACGTCTCGTTCGACGGTGCCACCTGCGGTGTCGAGGTCTCGATCGGCGCGCAGTCGCCCGACATCGCGCAGGGTGTGGACGAGTCGCTCGACTCCCGCACCGGTGCGGTCGACCCGCTCGACCGTCAGGGCGCCGGCGACCAGGGCATCATGTTCGGCTTCGCGACGAACGAGACCCCCGAGTACATGCCGGTCGCGATCTGGCTGGCGCACCGTCTGGCCGAGCGCCTCGCCGCGGTCCGCAAGTCGGGCGAGCTGTCGTTCCTGCGCCCGGACGGCAAGACCCAGGTCACCATCGGGTACGACGGCGTCGTGCCGAAGACCGTCGAGACCGTCGTGCTCTCCACGCAGCACTCGCCGAGCGTCACGCTCGACGAGCTCACCGCGGCGATCACCGAGCACGTGATCCGTCCGGTCCTCGACCTGGTCGACCTCGACTCGTCGCACGTCGACGTCATCGTGAACCCGACCGGTCGCTTCGAGATCGGCGGCCCCCAGGGCGACGCCGGGCTCACCGGCCGCAAGGTGATCGTCGACACCTACGGCGGGGCCTCCCGTCATGGTGGCGGCGCGTTCAGCGGCAAGGACCCGTCGAAGGTCGACCGTTCGGCGGCGTACGCGCTGCGTTGGGTCGCCAAGAACGCGGTCGCCGCGGGGCTCGCCGACCGGCTCGAGGTGCAGGTCGCCTACGCGATCGGCCGTGCGAAGCCCGTCGGGCTGTACGTCGAGACCTTCGGCACCGGACACGTCGACGACGCCACGATCGAGGCCGCCATCCGCCAGGTCTTCGACCTGCGTCCGGCCGCGATCATCCGCGACCTCGACCTGCTCCGACCGATCTACGCGCAGACCGCGACCTACGGCCACTTCGGCCGCGAGCTCCCCGGGTTCACGTGGGAGCAGCTCGACCGTGTCGAGGAACTCCGCGCCGCCGCAGGACTCGTCGCCGCGACCGTCTGAAGCACCGCGTGACCACCGTCGCGCGCGTCGTCCTCGACTCGCCGCTCCCGCAGTTGGACCGTCTGTTCGACTACCGGGTGCCGGCCGAGCTCGAGGACGACTGCGTCGCGGGCGTCCGCGTCAAGGTGCCGCTGCGCACCGGGGCCCGGATGTCCGACGGCTACGTGGTCGAGATCGTCACCGAGGGTGAGTACCCCGGTGAGCTCAGCCAGATCGAGGCCGTGCTGTCCCCGGTGCCCGTGCTGGCGCCGGAGATCTGGACCCTCGCGCGCGCCGTCGCCGACCGCGCCGCGGGTGTCGCCTCGGACGTCCTGCGCCTGGCCGTGCCACCGCGGCAGGTGCGCGCCGAGAAGGCCTGGCTCGCCCGTGACACCGCGTGGTCGCCGCCGCCGGTGACCGCCCCGCCCGTCACCGGCTACGCCGACGGCGTCCTGGAGGCCGTGGTGACGGAGCACGGGCGCGCCGCGGTCGCCGCCGTGCCCCAGCCCGTGGCGGTGGGTGACGCGGACGCACCGGTCTGGGTCCCGGGGTGGGCCGCGACGCTCGCCCAGGCCGCCGCACACACGGTGGCGGCCGAGCAGTCCGCGGTGATCGCCGTGCCGGACTTCCGCGACGTCATCGACCTCGAGCGCGCCCTGCTCGCCGTGCTGCCGCCGGAACGGGTGGTGCGGTTCGACGCCAAACAGACGAACGGGCAGCGCGCGAAGGCCCTGCTGCAGGCCCGCACGCACCCGGTGGTCGCGATCGGCAACCGTACGGCGATGTACGCGCCGGCGACGGAGCTCGGCCTGATCGCGATGTGGGACGACGGCGACGCCTCGTTCATCGAGCAGCGGGCCCCCTACGTGCACACGCGTGACGTGGCCCTGGTGCGGGCCGCCCAGTCCGGGGCCGCGCTGCTGTTCGTCTCACACGCGCGCAGCACCGACGTGCAACGGCTGGTGGAGCTGCACTGGCTGCAGGACGTCGTGCCCTACCGCGTGAAGACGCCGAAGGTCATCCCCACCGTGCAGCAGACCGGGGCCGAGGGGTTCGCCGCACAGGCGCGCATCCCGAGTTCCGCCTGGCGTGCCGCGCGCGAGGCCAGCCAGCACGGTGCCGTCCTGGTGCAGGTCGCGAGCCCGGGCTTCGGTACGGGGCTGGTCTGCGCCGAATGCGGCGAACGCGCGCACTGCCGGGTCTGCGGCGGGCCGCTCGGCAGCCCGCACCGCGGCGCCACACCCCAGTGCCGGTTCTGCGGTGCCCTGGCCGTCGGGTTCCGCTGCCCGACGTGCGGCAACGGCACCGTGAAGCCGGTCGGCCAGGGGGCCCAGCGCACCGCGGAGGAGCTCGGGCGGGCGTTCCCCGGCACCCGGATCATCGTCGCGGACGGATCCCGTCCGCTCGACGAGGTTCCCGCCAAGCCATCGGTCGTCGTCGCCACCCGTGGGGCCGAGCCGTCGGCGCCGGGCGGGTACGCCTGCGTGCTGCTGCTCGACGGCGAGAAGATGCTCGCCCGCGAAGGGCTGCGGGTGCAGGAGGACGTGCTGCGCTTCTGGACGAACGCCGCCGCGAAGTCGGCCCCCGGTGCCGAGGTGTACCTGGTCGGGATCGGCGGTCGGCTGGCGTCGGCGATGGCCCTGTGGCGGCTCGACGGTCCCGCGCACGACGAGCTCACCGACCGCCGCGAACTCCACTTCCCGCCGGCGGTGCGGGTGGCGACGATGACCGGCACCGACGAGGCCGTCACCGCTGCGGTCGAGGCCCTCGGCGACGCTGTCGTCGGTCCGGTGCTCGGCCCGGTCCCGGTCGAGGACGACACGTTGCCGGGCACGGTCCGGGCCATCGTGCGGTTCCCGTACGCGCACGGGGCCGAGGTCGCCGCGACGCTCAAGGCCGAGGTGATCCGGCGCTCGTCGACCCGGCGGGTGCTCAAGGGCGGCAACCGACGACGGGCCGCTCCGACGCTGCGGGTGCGGTTGGACGACGCGGAACCGTTCTCCGAGGTCTGACCGTGCCCGGGTCCGTGTGGGCCCGGGCGCTCCACGACGCAGAACGACACCGCCGACGTCGTGGGACGTCGGCGGTGTCGTTCGGGGTCTGCCGCCGGGTGGCGACCGGCTGGTGCTGGCGGGTCAGGCGTTGGCGGGCCGACGACGCTCGCGCGGCAGCACGACGCCGAGGGCGACCATGCCGATGGCGAGCACGAGGTGCAGCCAGTTGTCGGCGTTGTTCAGCGGGACGAAGTTCGCACCCGAGCTGTGGCCGGCGGTGAACAGGCCGTAGATCCACAGCACGAAGTAGACGATCCCGCCGATCACCAGGTACATCCGCGAACCGGAGGCACGGTTGGCGGCGAGCAGTCCGACGACGCCGAACAGCAGGTGCACGATGTTGTGCAGCACGGACACCTGGAAGATGCCGAGCAGCATGCCCATCGACTCGTGTCCGGCCCCGGCCAGGTCGCCGGTCGTGATGCCGGGGACGAACCCGGCGATCCCGACGAGCAGGAACACGATGCCGACCACGAGGGCGGCCTTCTGGACGGACGAACCGGCGTAGCGGTTGGTGGCGGTGGTGACGTCGCTCATGGTGTCTCCTGATCTCAGCGCGGTTGCGCGGGGTTGGTGGGCACGCCGTGGGACGGCGGGTTGATCGTCGGACCGGCGGTGGCCGGCGTGACGTCCGCTGGTGCCGAAGCCCCCGCAGACGTCTCGGGGAGGCGCTCCGGAACGGAACCGGTCGGCTCCGCACCGCCGTCCAGGGCCTCGATCCGGTGACGGATCCGCTCCAGCACCGGCAACCGTGCGCCGTGGGCGTTCTCGTGGTCGAGCAGCATCTCGAGCTGCTCGCGGTCGAGGGCCGTCAGGTGCTCCGTCAGGTTGCCGAGCGGGACGTGGTCGAAGTCCGGGATGGGCAGGTCTCGGTCGGTCATGGTGCTCCTTCCGTCGATACCGCCAGAACGTACGCAGCCCACGCTCTGCTGGTGCACAGGCAGTGCCGAGCACCGCGTGCTCCGGACAGGCGGTCGGGGTCGGGTGGGCCCGTCGGCGTGGGAGGATCGAACCCATGCGTCTCGTCGTCGCCGGCAGCCCCGCTGCGGCCGTCCCCACCCTCCGCCGTCTGGCGGCGTCCGACCACGAGATCGTCGCGGTGCTCACGCGGCCGGCCACCCCGCAGGGCCGGAAGCGTGTCCTCACCCCGACCCCGGTGGCCGTCGTCGCCGCGGAGCTCGGACTGCCGGTCATCGAGGCCTCGCGCGTCGACGACGCCGTCACCGCCCGGATCGCGGACCTCGACGTCGACCTCGGCGTGATCGTCGCCTACGGCGCACTGCTCCGCCGTCCGGCCCTCGACGCCCCGCGGCACGGCTGGATCAACCTGCACTTCTCCGACCTGCCGGCGTACCGCGGTGCGGCTCCCGTGCAGCGTGCGGTGATGGCCGGCGACACCCGGACCGCCGCCACCGTCTTCCAGCTGGTCGAGTCGCTGGACGCCGGCCCGGTCTACGCCGCCCTGCCCTTCGAGATCGACCCCGAGGCGACCTCGGGCGAGGTCCTCGCGGCGATGGCCGAGGTCGGCGCCGACGTGGTGGCGGACGTCGTGGACGCCATCGCCGCCGGCACCGCCGTCGCGACCGAGCAGTCCGGCGAGCCCACGCTCGCCCCGAAGCTCACGATCGACGACGGCCGCATCGACTTCGCCGCGCCCGCCGCCGCCGTGCACGCGCGGCTGCGCGGGGTCACGCCCGAGCCCGGCGCGTACGCCCACCTGGGCGAGACCCGCCTGAAGCTGCTCCGCAGCACGCTCCAGCCAGGAGGCACGCAGGACCCCGCCCCGTCGCTCGCGCCCGGTGCGCTCGCACTCCACGGCGGCCGGCTGCTGGTCGGGACCGCCGACACCCCGCTCGTGCTGCTCGAGGTGCAGCCGGCGGGCAAGAAGGCGATGGACGCCGCCGCCTGGGCCCGTGGCCTCGGCGAACTGGACGGGAAGGTCCTCGCATGAGCCCCCAGACGAAGCCCCAGGGTGCCCGCCGCGGCCCGCGTCCGGCGAGTGCCCGCCGCGTGGCGTTCGACGTGCTCCGCGCCGTGCAGGTCGACGACGCCTACGCGAACCTGCTGCTGCCGACGCGCATCCGCCGCGCCGGGCTCACCGCCCGCGACGCCGGGTTCGCGACCGAGCTCACCTACGGGTCGATCCGGATGCTCGGCCGCTACGACGTGATCATCGCGCTGGCATCCGGTCGTCGGGCCGAGAACATCGAGGCGGACGTCCTCGACGTGATGCGTCTCGGTGCGCACCAGCTGCTCGCCATGCGCACGCCGACGCACGCCGCCGTCGACGCCACGGTCGAGCTCGCCCGCGAGGTCGGTGCCCGCCGCGCGACCGGGTTCGTGAACGCCGTGATGCGCAAGATCGCCGCCCGAACCGACCAGGAGTGGGACGCCCTGATCACCGAGGGCCGCGCCGGGGACGCCCTGCTCGCCACCCGCTGGTCGCACCCCGTCTGGGTCGTCTCGGCGCTCCGCGACGCCCTGGCCGCCGAACGCTCCCGCGACGAGCTCGCCGCCCTGCTCGCCGCCGACAACGCCGCACCCCGGGTGCAGCTCGCGGCCCTGCCCGGACTCGCCACCGACGAAGACATCGCCACGGCGACCGCCCGCACCGCTCCGGACGACGACACCGACGCCGCGTTCGCCGACGCGACCGGTGCGGACGACGTGCCCGCGGCCCTGGTGCCCGCGGACGACGAACCGGAGGCCGACGGCGTGACCGGCACCGTGCCTCCCGTCCGGGCCGACGAGCCCGTCGTGCAGGCGGACGCCGCGCCGGTGTCGCCCGTCGGCATCCGCGGCATCAGCGGCGACCCGGCGCGCGTGCCGGGCGTCGCCGCCGGACGCCTGCGCGTGCAGGACGAGGGGTCGCAGCTCGCCGCGCTGGCGCTGAGCCGCTCGTCGGACGTGCGTGCGGGGGAGCGGTGGCTCGACATGTGCGCCGGGCCCGGCGGCAAGGCCGCGTTGCTCGCCGCCGAGGCGCAGCAGGGCGGGGCGACCCTGGTCGCCAACGAGCTCGTGCCCGCCCGCGCCGGCCTCGTGCGGAACGCCCTCGGCGTGTTCGGTGACCACGTGCGGGTCGTCGAGGGCGACGCCCGTCGGTACGGACGCGACGGCACCGGGATGACCTTCGACCGCATCCTGCTCGACGCCCCGTGCACCGGGCTCGGCGCGCTGCGTCGCCGACCGGAGGCACGCTGGCGGAAGCTCCCCGAGGACGTCGAGGAGCTCGCTGGCCTGCAGACCGAACTGCTCGACGCCGCCGTCCGGGTGCTCGCACCGGGTGGGACCCTGGCATACGTGACGTGCTCGCCGCACCTGGCCGAGACCCGCGGGCAGGTTGACGCGCTGATGGGGCGGCACGGCGACCGGCTCGAGCAGCTCGACACCGCCGCGATCGTCCGGGGTGTCGCCGCACGCGACCCCGAGATCGCGGACGGCGCCACGGCGCAGCTGTGGCCGCACCGCATCGGGACGGACGCGATGTTCATCGCGCTGTTCCGTCGCGTCGACTGAGGCCCCGGCCCACGGCACGCCGGTAGGCTTGCCCGGTGACGATCCGCATCTCGCCGAGCATCCTGTCCGCCGACTTCGCGAACCTCGAGCGCGAACTCCAGCGCATCGAGACCGCTGACCTGGTGCACGTCGACGTGATGGACAACCACTTCGTCCCGAACCTGACGCTCGGGCTGCCGATCGTGCAGCGCCTGCAGCAGGTGTCGCCGGTGCCGCTCGACGTGCACCTGATGATCACCGACGCCGACCGCAACGCGCCGAAGTACGCCGAGACGGGTGCGTCGAGCGTCACGTTCCACTTCGAGGCAGCCGACGACCCGGTGGCGACCGCCGCCGCGATCCGGTCGAACGGTGCCCGGGCCGCCGTCGCCGTGAAGCCCGGTACCCCGATCACGCAGGTGCTGCACCACCTCGACGCCTACGACATGATCCTGCTGATGACGGTCGAGCCCGGGTTCGGCGGCCAGTCCTTCATGCCGTCCGTGATGCCGAAGCTCGCCGACGCCCGCGCCGCCGTCGACGCCTCCGGGCTCGACGTGTGGCTCGAGGTGGACGGCGGGATCGCCGTGGACACCGTGCCCGAGGCCGTGCGGAGCGGCGCTGACACGCTGGTCGCGGGCTCCGCGGTGTACGGCGGCGAACCCGCTGCGCGCATCGCCGACCTGCGCGAGGCCGCCGCTCGGGCTCGCTCGTGACCTGGGGAGCGCCGGAGCGCACCGGCGTCACCGAGGCGACCACTGCCTCCCGTCCGGACGGTGCGTCGGCAGCGTCGGCGGAGACCGGTAGCCTGGACCCCGTGAAGACGTTCGACGACCTGTTCCAGGAGCTCACCGAGAAGGCGCGTACGCGCCCCGAGGGCTCCGGCACCGTCGCCGAACTGGACGCCGGCGTGCACCAGATCGGCAAGAAGATCGTGGAAGAAGCCGCCGAGGTCTGGATGGCGGCCGAGTACGAGGGCGACGAGCGCACCTCGGAGGAGATCTCCCAGCTGATCTACCACCTCCAGGTCCTCATGGTCGCCAAGGGGCTCACCCCGGCGGACGTCTGGCGACATCTGTAGGAAGCGCCGCCCGGCGCACCGACGACCGCCGACGACCCCACAGAAAGCAGACCCACTGATGCTCCGCATCGCCGTGCCCAACAAGGGCTCCCTGTCCGAGACCGCGTCCGACATGCTGCGGGAGGCCGGGTACGCCGGCCGCCGCGACCCGAAGGCGCTGCACCTGCTCGACGAGCGCAACGGCGTCGAGTTCTTCTTCCTCCGCCCGCGGGACATCGCCACGTACGTGGGGTCCGGCGCGCTCGACGTCGGCATCACCGGCCGCGACCTGCTGCTCGACTCCGGGTCCGAGGCGCACGAGGTCGACGCGCTCGGCTTCGCCGACTCCACCTTCCGGTTCGCCGGCACGCCCGGTCGGTTCGGCTCGCTGCAGGACCTCGACGGCGTCCGGGTCGCCACGAGCTACCCCGGCCTGGTCGGGGCCTTCCTCGCCGAGCACGGGGTCAGCTCCACGCTCGTGAAGCTCGACGGCGCGGTCGAGAGCGCCGTGCGGCTCGGGGTCGCCGACGCCGTGGCCGACGTCGTGTCGACGGGCAGCACGCTCCGGCAGGCGGGCCTCGAGATCTTCGGCCCGGTGATCCTCGAGTCGACCGCGGTGCTCGTCTCCACCGACGAGACCATCCCGGGTATCGACGTCCTGCGCCGACGCCTGCAGGGCGTCCTCGTCGCCCGTGGCTACGTGATGCTCGACTACGACGTCCCCACGGCCCTGCTCGAGCAGGCGACGGCGGTGGCGTCCGGCATCGAGTCGCCCACCGTGTCGCCGCTGCACGACCGCGACTGGGCCGCGGTCCGCGTGATGATCCCGCGCGACGACGCGAACCTCATCATGGACGCGCTCTACGACCTCGGCGCCCGGGCGATCCTCGTCAGCCCGATCCACGCCGCACGCCTGTGACCCCCGGTGGCGTGTCGGTCCGGGTCATCCCGTGCCTCGACGTCAAGGGAGGGCGCGTCGTCAAGGGCGTGAACTTCCTCGACCTGCAGGACGCCGGTGACCCCGTCGAACTCGCGGCTCGGTACTACGAGCAGGGTGCCGACGAGCTGACCTTCCTCGACGTCGGCGCCACGGTCGAGAACCGGGCGACGATGTACGACACCGTGACCCGGACGGCCGAGCAGGTCTTCATCCCGCTCACCGTCGGCGGCGGGGTGCGCAGTGTGGACGACGTCTCGCGGCTGCAGCAGTGCGGCGCAGACAAGATCGGCGTGAACAGCGCAGCGATCGCCCGGCACGAGCTCATCGGCGAGATCGCCGACCGGTTCGGTGCCCAGGCCGTCGTGTTGTCGCTCGACGTCAAGCGGTCCGACCGGATGCCCTCGGGCTTCGTGGTCACCACCCACGGCGGGCGGACCGAGTCCGACCTCGACGCCATCGCGTGGGCACGCGAGGCCGTCGAGCGGGGCGCGGGGGAGCTGCTCGTCAACTCCATCGACGCCGACGGCACGAAGAACGGGTTCGACCTCGAACTCGTGGCCGCGGTGCGCGCCGTCTCGTCGGTCCCGGTGATCGCCTCGGGAGGCGCGGGTCGCGTCGAGCACTTCGCCCCGGCCGTCGACGCGGGTGCCGATGCAGTCCTCGCCGCCAGCGTCTTCCACCGTGGCGAGATGACCGTGGGGGACGTCAAGGCCGCGCTCCGCGCGACCGGCCACGCCGTCCGCTGATCCGCCGCCGTAGGCTAGGAGCCTCATGACCGACAGCACCAGCACCGACACCGAGGCGGTCCTCGACCGCGCACACTTCGGTGCGGACGGCCTGCTCCCCGCCATCGTGCAGGAGGAATCGTCGAAGGACGTCCTCATGCTCGGCTACATGGACCGGGAAGCCCTCCGCCGCACCCTCACCGAAGGCCGTGTGACCTTCTGGTCGCGGTCGCGGAACGAGTACTGGCGGAAGGGCGACACGTCGGGACACGCCCAGTACGTCCGCGGTGCCGCGCTGGACTGCGACGACGACACGCTCCTCGTCACGGTGCAGCAGGTCGGGGCTGCGTGCCACACCGGTGCGCACCGGTGCTTCGACGTCGACCCGCTCGCGCCCGTGACCATGTCCGCCCCGGCGGACACGGCCGTGGAGCCGACCCGATGACCACCGCGACGATCTCCGAGACCCCGCACACGACCACCCGACCGGAGTTCGACGGCCTGCTCGGCGACCACCGTGTCCTGCCGGTCGTCCGCGCGCTGTACGGCGACAGCGAGACGCCGGTCGGCGTCTACCGCAAGCTCGCCGACGGCCGCCCCGGGTCCTTCCTGCTCGAGTCCGCCGGCCAGGGCGGCCTGTGGTCGCGCTGGTCGTTCGTCGGCGTGCGGAGCTTCGGCGTCCTGACCCAGGACGGCGACCGCGCGGCCTGGATCGACACCGGCATCGACGCCGAGCGCGCCGTCGGGTCGCTCGACGGCGCCCCGCTCGAGGTCCTGGCGCGGTTGCACGAGCGCTGGGCGACGCCCCGTGTGCCCGGCTCGCCGCCGCTCGTCGGCGGCACCGTCGGCTTCATCGGGTGGGAGGCCGTGCGGCAGCTCGAGCACCTGCCGAACGTGCCGCCGGCCGACTTCGACGTCCCCGGACAGGCGCTGTCCTTCGTCTCCGAACTCGCCGCGCTCGACCACCGCACCGGTCTCGTGCTGCTCGTCGCGAGCGTGCTGAACGACGGCACCGACGACGCGGACACGCTCTGGGCGGATGCGCAGCAGCGCCTCGACCGCATGCAGGGCGACCTGGTGCAGCCGAGCGTCGCGACCGTGGCCGAGGCCTTCGAGATCGCCGAGCCGACCCCCACCCACCGCACGAGTCCGGCCGACTACATGGCGGCCGTCGAGCGCTCGAAGGGCTTCATCCGCGACGGTGACGTGTTCCAGGTCGTCATCTCGCAGCGGTTCGACCACGAGGTCACGGCCGACCCGCTCGACGTCTACCGGGTGCTCCGGACGCTGAACCCGAGCCCGTACATGTACTTCCTCGCCCTCGCGGACACCGCCGACGAGCGGTTCTGGATCGTCGGCGCATCGCCAGAGGCGCTGGTCAAGGTGCAGGGCGACCGCGCCATCACGCACCCGATCGCCGGGTCCCGCCCGCGCGGTGCGACCCCGGAAGCGGACGTCCACCTCGGCGAGGACCTGCTCGGCGACCCGAAGGAGCGCGCCGAGCACCTGATGCTCGTCGACCTCGCACGCAACGACCTGCAGAAGGTGTGCGAGCCGGGCACCGTCAGCGTCACCGAGTTCATGACCGTCGAGCGGTTCAGCCACATCATGCACCTGGTGTCGAGCGTCGAGGGGCGGGTGCGCCCCGACGCCTCGGCGATCGACGTGTTCCGGGCGACGTTCCCGGCCGGCACGCTCTCGGGCGCGCCGAAGCCGCGTGCGCTCGAGATCATCGACGAGCTCGAGCCGGCGAAGCGCGGTGCGTACGCCGGTGTCGTCGGGTACTTCGACTTCGCGGGTGACGCCGACCTGGCGATCGCGATCCGGACCGCCCTGATCAAGGACGGCGTGGCCCGCGTGCAGGCCGGTGCCGGACTCGTCGCGGACTCCGATCCGGAGACCGAGCACGTCGAGGCGGTCAACAAGGCCGCCGCCCCGCTGCGTGCCGTCGCCACCGCCAACCGGATGCGCGAGGTCCGCTCGTGAAGCGCTCGCGTCCGATCGTCGTCGTCGCCGGGCTCCTGGTCGCCGGCGTCATCATGCTCGCCTGGACCCAGACCTGGTTCACCGTCCGCCTGCACGCCGGCGCCGCCGTCACCTCGACGGTCGCGGCCGACGGGGCGGCGGTCGTGCCGCAGTACACCGCGCTGGCGATCGCGAGCCTCGCGCTCTTCCTGGCGATGACCATCGCGGGGCGGGTGCTGCGCATCGTGCTCGCCGCCGTCGAGATCCTGCTCGGCCTCGGCGTGGTCGTCAGCGGCATCACCGCCCTCGGCGACCCGATCGCCGCTGCACGCGGTGCCGTCGGCGAGGTCGCCGGGGTCAGTGACCTCGGTGCCGTCCGCGGTGTCGTGTCGAGCGTCTCCGTGAGCCCGTGGCCCGCCGTCGGGATCGCGGGTGGCGTGCTCGCCGTGCTGCTCGGCGTGGTCGTCATCGTGGTCCAGCGCGCCTGGCCCGGCCCGAGCCGGAAGTACGCTGCCGCCACCGCCGGAGCCGCCGCAGCAGCACGTGCAGCAGCTCCCGTCCAGCGCGACGCGGTCGTCGACTGGGACGACCTGAGCGCGGGCGTGGACCCGACCACCGCCGACGGCGCGGGCGCGGGGGCGCCGAGTGACGACACGGTAGGATCGACAGGGCGTCGCTCGACCGACGACGCCGGAGCAGAACGAGGAGCACCGTGAGCAACACTGAGCCCGCAGAACTCGGCGAAGGCCACTCGCCGGCCGCCTGGACCGCCGTCGTGATCATGTTGATCGGATTCGCGGCAGGCACGCTGTTCTTCTGGTTCGACCAGCCGTGGGGCGTCTGGGCCTCCGCTGGCGTCGTCCTCATCGGCCTCATCGTCGGTGGCGTGATGAAGAAGGCCGGCTACGGCGTCGACGGTCCGAAGTTCGTCCCTAAGCACCACGGCGAGTAGGGGTCTCCCGATGCCGAACGTGCTCGAGACCCTCGTCGCGGGCGCGCTCGAGGACGCCGCCGCCCGTCGTGTCGACCGTCCGTACTCGGACGTCGAACGCGACCTCGACCGGGTGGCGTCGCCGCTCGACGCCCTCGCGTTCCTCAGCCCGGGCGACCGGGTGAAGATCATCGCCGAGGTCAAGCGCGCCAGCCCGTCCCGCGGGTCGATGGCCGCGATCGCCGACCCGGCTGCCCTCGCCGCCGACTACGAGCGTGGCGGGGCCTCGACGATCAGCGTCCTGACCGAGGGCCGCAAGTTCCTCGGCAGCCTCGCCGACCTCGAGGCCGTGAAGGCCCGCGTCGGGGTCCCCGTGCTCCGCAAGGACTTCATCGCGGACCCGTACCAGGTGATCGAGGCCCGGGCGTCCGGAGCCGACGTCGTGCTGCTCATCGTGGCGGCGCTCGAGCAGGCCCGCCTGGTCGAGCTGCACACCCTGGCCGAAGAACTCGGCATGCGCGTGCTGGTCGAGGCGCACTCCGGTGACGAGGTCACGCGTGGCCTCGACGCCGGTGCTCGCATCCTCGGCGTCAACGCCCGCGACCTCACCGACTTCTCGCTCGACCGCGACCTGTTCGGGTCGCTCGCCGACCGCATCCCCACCGGGGTCGTGCGGGTCGCCGAGTCCGCGGTCTCCGGTCCGGCCGACGTCGCCCACTACCGGGCGGCCGGCGCCGACGTCGTGCTGGTCGGCGAAGCGCTCGTGACGGGTGACGACCCCGCCGCGACCCTGGCGTCGTTCGTCGACGCCGCCGACCGGGCCTGACCGGCTCCGCCCACGTATCGAGGCCGCCGACCGCGGCCGCACGTTCCACCCGTCCGACGCGGCCGACCAGCCGCGTCGGACTCGTCCCGGGAGACACATCGTGACCTCACTCCGCGACCTGCACGGCCCCTACTTCGGTGACTTCGGCGGACGCTTCGTCCCCGAGTCCCTCGTCCTCGCGCTCGACGAGCTCGAGGCCGCCTTCCGCCAGGCCTGGGCGGACCCGGCGTTCCGTGCGGAGCTCGACGAGCTGCAGCGCGACTACACCGGGCGCCCCTCGATCATCACCGAGGTGCCGCGGTTCGCGAAGCACGCCGGTGGTGCCCGGGTCATCCTGAAGCGCGAGGACCTGAACCACACCGGGTCCCACAAGATCAACAACGTCCTCGGCCAGGCCCTCGTCGCCCGTCGGCTCGGCAAGACCCGCCTGATCGCGGAGACCGGTGCCGGCCAGCACGGCGTCGCGACCGCGACCGCCGCAGCCCTGTTCGGCATGGAGTGCGTCGTCTACATGGGCGCCGTGGACACCGAGCGACAGGCCCTCAACGTGGCGCGGATGCGCCTGCTCGGCGCGGAGGTGATCCCCGTCGAGACCGGTTCGCGCACCCTGAAGGACGCCATCAACGACGCCCTGCGCGACTGGGTCGCCAACGTCGAGTCGACGCACTACCTGCTCGGCACGGTCGCCGGTCCGCACCCGTTCCCCGAGATGGTGCGCGAGTTCCACAAGGTCATCGGCGAGGAAGCGCGCCAGCAGGTCCTCGACCGCGTCGGGCGCCTGCCGGACGCCGTCGCGGCCTGCGTCGGCGGCGGATCGAACGCGATGGGCATCTTCGAGGCGTTCCTCGACGACGAGTCCGTCGCGCTGCACGGCTTCGAGGCCGGCGGCGACGGCGTCGAGACCGGTCGGCACGCGGCGAGCATCACGCTCGGTCGCGAGGGCGTCCTGCAGGGCGCGAAGTCGTACCTGATGCAGGACGAGGACGGCCAGACGATCGAGAGCCACAGCATCTCCGCCGGACTCGACTACCCGAGCGTCGGACCGGAGCACGCGTACCTGGCGTCGATCGGCCGCGCGAAGTACCAGCCGATCACCGACACCGAGGCGATGGAGGCGTTCCGCCTGCTGAGCCAGACCGAGGGCATCATCCCGGCGATCGAGTCGTCCCACGCCCTCGCCGGTGCCATGAAGCTCGGCAAGGAGCTCGGCCCCGAGGGCGTCGTGCTCGTGAACCTGTCCGGCCGGGGCGACAAGGACGTCGCGTCCGCCAGTCGCTACTTCGGCATCCTCGACGAGAACGCGGTGCAGCTGTGACCACGAACCGGACCGTCGCCACGACGATCGACACCGCCAACGCCGAGCGCGCCGGAGCCGTCGTCGGCTACCTGCCCGCCGGGTACCCGAACCTGCAGACCAGCGTCGACGCCGCCGTCGCCCTCGCCGAGAACGGCGTGGACGTCATCGAGTTCGGTCTGCCGTACTCCGACCCCGTGATGGACGGCCCCGTGATCCAGCGGGCAGCCGAGGAGAGCCTGGCGAACGGCTTCCGGGTCGCACAGGTCTTCGACGCCGTGCAGCAGATCACCGAACGGGCCGACGTGCCGGTCCTCGTCATGACCTACTGGAACCCGGTGCTGCGCTACGGCGTGGACCGCTTCGCCGACGACCTCGTCGCCGCCGGTGCCGCCGGCCTCATCACGCCCGACCTCATCCCCGACGAGGCCTCCGCGTGGACCGAGGCCTCGGAACGGACCGGGCTCGACCGGGTCTTCCTCGCCGCGCCGTCCTCGTCGGACGAGCGCATGCGCCAGGCGGTCGAGGCCAGCCGTGGGTTCGTGTACGCCGTCTCGACGATGGGTGTGACCGGTGCCCGGGTCGGCGTCGACGTCGCCGCACGCACGGTGGTGTCGCGTCTGCGCGACGCCGGGGTCGAGCGCACCTGCGTCGGTCTCGGGATCTCGACGGCCGAGCAGGTCGGTGAGGTCCTCGAGTACGCCGACGGTGCCATCGTCGGGTCCGCGTTCGTCCGTGCGCTGGCCGACCTCGGTGTGCAGGGTGTGGCCGACCGTGCCGCCGACCTCGCCACCGGCGCCCGCCGCCGCTAGTCCAGTTCCTGTCCGGCTCGCGAGCCGCGCTACAGTGAGCGAGGCCGACGCCACGTCGACCGCGCCCCGTCAGTTCCGAAAGGCGACAGCACCTCCATGCCCCTCCTGAGCATCCCGAGCCCGAGCACCGCCTGGCAGTACTTCGACCTGACCGCCTGGCTGCGCGACGCGTTCGGCTGGTCGCTGCCCCTCGACTTCCGCATCCACGCGTACGCGATCTGCATCCTGATCGGGATCGTCGCCGCGGTCGTCCTGGCGAACCGACGACTCAACGCCCGTGGCGTCGAGCGCTGGATCATCATCGACATCGCGATCTGGGCCGTGCCCGCTGGCATCATCGGCGGTCGTCTCTTCCACGTGTTCACCCACGTGTCCGACTACTTCGGCCCCGGCATCGACCCGCTGTCCTTCCTGTACATCTGGGAGGGCGGGCTCGCCATCTTCGGGGCGCTCATCCTCGGGTCGGTCGGTGCGTGGATCGGCTGCCGTCAGGTGGGCCTGCGGTTCACGTCGTTCATCGACGCGGTCGTGCCGGGCGTCCTGCTCGCACAGGCCTTCGGTCGCCTGGGCAACTACTTCAACCAGGAGCTCTTCGGCATGCCGACGAGCCTGCCCTGGGGCCTCGAGATCGACTCGAGCAACGCTGCGTTCCCGAAGGGCCTGCCCGAGGGCACGCTGTTCCACCCGACCTTCCTGTACGAGATCATCTGGAACGTCCTCGGTGTGGTCGTCATCCTCTTCCTGGCGCGCAAGTTCACGCTGCAGTGGGGCAAGGTCCTCGGCCTGTACCTGATCTGGTACGGCGCCGGGCGCTCGGTGCTCGAGTCCATCCGCGTCGACACGAGCGAGACCTTCTTCGGCGTCCGCACCAACGTGTGGGTGGCCCTCGCCGCGGTCGTGATAGGCATCCTGATCTTCGTGGTGCAGAGCCGTCGCCACACCGGCAAGGAGCCGAGCCCGTACCTGCCGGGTCGCGGGCCCCGTCCGACCTCCGTTGTAGACTCCGAGGACACCTTCTCGGAGCACGATGACGACGCAGCAGACGGCGTCACGAGCGACGAACCGGTCACGACCACTCGCTGATCCCGTGGTGGGAGCACCCGCTCCCGACGACCACCGGTCACGTGCAGCACACCAGCAGCAGCAGCACCAGACGGTCCCCGCCACAAGCGGGGCCCAGCAACCTCGCCGGCCGGCAGGGCAACTCACTGACGGCGGGCACGGGCACCAGTCCCGCCCGCTCGGGCGGAACGCACCACCGGGCCACCGCTGTCCCTGTTCCACTTCCTCGTGAGGACGGTTCCCCATGGCGCTCCAGCCAACCCAGCCCTCGGCACCGACGAGCCTCGTGCCGCCGCACCGCCGCTTCTCCGCGATCCCGGACGCGACGGGCATGTACGACCCGGCGAACGAGAAGGACGCCTGCGGTCTCGCGATGGTCGCGACCCTGCGCGGCACGCCCGGGCACGACATCGTCGACGCGGCCCTCGGTGCGCTCCGGAATCTCGAGCACCGCGGTGCCGTGGGGTCCGACGCTGGCACCGGTGACGGCGCGGGCATCCTGTGCCAGGTGCCCGACGAGTTCCTGCGGGCCGTCGTGCCGTTCGAGCTGCCGGCAGCGGGGGAGTACGCCGTCGGCACCGCCTACCTGCCCCTGGACGACGACGCCCGCCACGCGGTGAAGGGCGCCGTCGAGCGGCTCGCCCGCGAAGAGGGCCTGAAGGTCCTCGGGTGGCGCGAGGTCCCGGTGCGTCCGGAGGTCCTCGGCACGCTGGCCCGTGCCGCGATGCCGGCGTTCGAGCAGCTCTTCGTCGCCTCCATCCGGCACGACGTGCACGGTGCCTCGTGGAGCGGCATCGCGCTGGACCGTCAGGCCTTCCGCCTCCGCAAGCGGGCCGAGCACGACAACGACCTGTACTTCATGTCGCTGTCGAGCCGCACCATGGTCTACAAGGGCATGGTCACGACGCTCCAGCTCGAGCCGTTCTACCCGGACCTCAGCGACGAGCGCTTCGCGTCGAAGCTCGCGATCGTGCACTCGCGCTACTCCACCAACACGTTCCCGTCGTGGCCGCTCGCGCAGCCGTTCCGGACGATCGCCCACAACGGTGAGATCAACACCGTGCGCGGCAACCGCAACTGGATGCGCGCCCGCCAGTCGCAGCTCGAGAGCGAACTGCTCGGCGACATGGCCCCGCTGCTGCCCATCGTGAGCCCGGGGGCGAGCGACTCGGCCTCGTTCGACGAGGTCCTCGAGCTGCTGACCCTGACCGGCCGGACCCTGCCGCACGCCGTGTCGATGATGGTGCCCGAGGCGTGGGAGAACCAGGTCGGGATGGACCCGGACCTCCGCGCGTTCTACGAGTACCACTCGATGCTCATGGAGCCGTGGGACGGCCCCGCCGCGATCACCTTCACCGACGGCTCGCTCGTCGGCGCCACCCTCGACCGCAACGGCCTGCGCCCCGGACGCTTCCTGGTCACCGACGACGGCCTCATCGTGATGGGCTCCGAGACCGGGGTCATCGACGTGCCGGCCGCCAAGGTCGTGCGCAAGGGCCGTCTGCGTCCGGGCCGGATGTTCCTGGTGGACACCGAGGCCGGCCGCATCATCGAGGACGACGAGGTCAAGCGCGAGCTCGCCGCCTCGGGTCCGTGGGGCGACTGGCTCGAAGCCGGACGCATCAACCTCAACGACCTGCCGGAGCGCGAGCACATCGTGCACACCCCGGCGTCGGTCACCCGTCGTCAGCGCGCGTTCGGGTACACCGAGGAAGAAGTCCGGATCCTGCTGCGCCCGATGGCGGCAGCGGGTGCCGAACCCCTGGGCGCGATGGGCTCGGACACCCCGATCGCCGTGCTGTCGGAGCGTCCACGCCTGCTCTTCGACTACTTCACGCAGCAGTTCGCGCAGGTGACCAACCCGCCGCTCGACTCGATCCGCGAGCAGGTCATCACCTCGATGGGGATGGGACTCGGTCCGGAGCGCAACCTGCTCTCCGCCGGTCCCGAGCACGCGAAGCAGATCACGCTCGACTTCCCGGTGATCGACAACGACCAGCTCGCCAAGGTCCAGCACTTCGAGACCGAGTCGGGTCGCCACCTGACCGTCACGATCAAGGGCCTGTACCGCGTCGACGCCGGCAAGAAGGCGATGCAGAAGCGCATCGCCGCCGTGTGCGACGAGGTCGACGCCGCGATCGAGTCCGGCAAGCAGTTCATCGTGCTGTCCGACCGCGACGGCAACTCCGAGCAGGCACCGGTGCCGAGCCTCCTGCTCCTCGCCGCGGTCCACCACCACCTGATCCGCACCGAGCAGCGCATGAAGGTCGGGCTGATCGTCGAAGCCGGCGACGTGCGCGAGGTCCACCACGTGGCGACCCTCATCGGGTACGGCGCCTCGGCGATCAACCCGTACCTGGCGATGGAGACCTGCGAGAACCTGGTCCGCGCCGGCATGATCCCCGGGATCACCCCGGAGCAGGCCGTCAAGAACGTCATCAAGGCGCTCGGCAAGGGCGTGCTGAAGATCATGTCGAAGATGGGCATCTCCACGGTGTCCAGCTACGCCGGTGCGCAGGCGTTCGAGGCCGTCGGGCTCAGCCAGGAGTTCGTCGACAAGTACTTCACGGGCACCTCGTCGATCCTGGGTGGCGTCGACATCGACGTCATCGCCAAGGAGAACGCCGAGCGGCACGCCCAGGCGTACCCGCAGGACGGCGCGGTGCTCTCGCACGAGCGACTGCAGATCGGTGGCGAGTACCAGTGGCGCCGTCAGGGCCCGCCGCACCTGTTCAACCCGGACACGGTGTTCCGCCTGCAGCACGCCACCCGTGCCCGCCGCTACGACATCTTCCGCGAGTACTCGAGCGCCGTGGACGACCAGTCCGAGCAGCTCATGACGCTCCGCGGGCTGTTCCGGTTCAAGCAGGGCGCTCGGAAGCCCATCGCGCTCGACGAGGTCGAGTCGATCGAGTCGATCGTCAAGCGGTTCAACACCGGTGCGATGTCCTACGGGTCCATCTCGAAGGAAGCTCACGAGACGCTCGCCATCGCGATGAACCGACTTGGTGGCCGTTCGAACACGGGTGAGGGCGGCGAGGACGTCGACCGCCTGCTCGACCCCGAGCGCCGCAGCGCGATCAAGCAGGTCGCCTCCGGCCGGTTCGGCGTGACGAGCATGTACCTCACGCACGCCACCGACATCCAGCTCAAGATGGCGCAGGGCGCGAAGCCCGGCGAGGGCGGTCAGCTGCCCCCGGCCAAGGTCTACCCGTGGGTGGCCCGCACCCGGCATGCCACCGCGGGCGTCGGCCTCATCTCGCCGCCGCCGCACCACGACATCTACTCCATCGAGGACCTCAAGCAGCTGATCTTCGACGTCAAGCGCGCCAACCCGGCCGCCCGCGTCCACGTGAAGCTCGTGAGCCAGTCCGGCATCGGTGCGGTCGCGGCCGGCGTGACGAAGGCCCTGGCCGACGTCGTGCTCGTGTCCGGCCACGACGGCGGCACCGGCGCGAGCCCGCTCAACTCGCTCAAGCACGCCGGCACCCCGTGGGAGATCGGCCTGGCCGAGACCCAGCAGACGCTCATGCTGAACGGCATGCGTGACCGCGTCGTCGTGCAGGTGGACGGGCAGATGAAGACCGGACGCGACGTCGTCGTGGCCGCGTTGCTCGGGGCCGAGGAGTACGGCTTCGCGACCGCCCCGCTCGTGGTCGAGGGCTGCATCCTGATGCGCGTCTGCCACCTGGACACCTGCCCGGTCGGCGTCGCCACGCAGAACCCCGAGCTCCGCAAGCGGTTCTCCGGCAAGCCCGAGTTCGTCGTGAACTTCTTCGAGTTCATCGCACAAGAGGTCCGCGAGCTCCTCGCCGAGCTCGGCTTCCGCAGCCTCGACGAGGCCATCGGGCAGTCCGACGCGCTCGACGTCGACCGTGCCGTCGAGCACTGGAAGGCGTCGGGCCTCGACCTCGCGCCGGTGCTCAAGGGACCGCACTTCGACGACGCCGAACCGCGCCGCCACCACCGCGAGCAGGACCACGAACTGGACCAGCACTTCGACGTGCAGCTCATCCAGCAGACCGCGGACGTGCTCGACCACGGCGGTTCGATCGCGCTCGACCTGCCCATCCGCAACACCGAGCGCGCCGTCGGCACCATGCTCGGCCACCAGGTGACCCTGCGGCACGGCGAGCACGGCCTGCCGAACGGATCGATCGACGTGACGCTGCGCGGTTCCGCCGGGCAGTCGCTCGGTGCGTTCCTGCCGGCAGGCATCACGCTGCGGCTCATCGGCGACAGCAACGACTACGTCGGCAAGGGGCTCTCCGGCGGCCAGATCGTCGTCCGTCCCGACGCCGGTTCGGGCTTCGACCCGGCCGAGAACGTCATCGCCGGCAACGTCATCGGGTACGGCGCCACCCAGGGCAGCATGTTCATCCGCGGCATCGTGGGCGAGCGCTTCCTGGTGCGGAACTCCGGTGCCACGGCCGTCGTCGAGGGCGTGGGCGACCACGCGCTCGAGTACATGACGGGCGGGCTCGCGCTCATCCTCGGCGAGACCGGCCGGAACCTCGGCGCCGGCATGTCCGGTGGGACGGCGTACGTCCGAGGCCTGTGCCAGGAACACGTGAACACCGACGCACTGGCGTCCGGTGAACTCCGGCTCGAGGCGCTCGACAGCGCCGACGTCGAGATCGTCACCGACCTGCTCACCCGGCACGCCGACGAGACGGGGTCGACGCTCGCGTCCGACCTGCTGGCGTCCGGAGACCTGAGCGACTTCGTCAAGGTGCTGCCGCGCGACTACGCGGCGGTGCTCGAGACGCGCAGACAGGCCGTCGACGAGGGGCTCGACCCCGACGGTGACATCGTTTGGAACAGGATCATGGAGGTGACCGGTGGCTGAGCGTCACGCACGTCCGGAACAGGCAGTGCCCGACACGACCTCGGAGGTGACCGGTGGCTGACCCCAAGGGATTCCTGAAGGTCCAGGAACGCGAACTCCCGCCCCGGCGACCCGTGCCCGTGCGGCTCATGGACTGGAAAGAGGTCTACGAGCAGCAGGAGTCCGGTGTCCTGAAGCGCCAGGCCGGCCGCTGCATGGACTGTGGTGTGCCGTTCTGCCACCAGGGCTGCCCGCTCGGCAACCTGATCCCGGAGTGGAACGACCTGACCTGGCGCGGTGAGGGCCGCCAGGCGATCGAGCGTCTGCACGAGACGAACAACTTCCCGGAGTTCACGGGGCGGCTCTGCCCGGCACCGTGCGAGTCGTCGTGCGTGCTCGGCATCAACCAGCCCCCGGTGACGATCAAGCAGGTCGAGGTCTCGATCATCGACCAGGCGTTCCAGAACGGCTGGGTCACCCCGCACCCGCCGGAGCGCCTGACGGGCAAGACCGTCGCCGTCGTGGGCTCCGGTCCCGCCGGTCTCGCCGCCGCGCAGCAGCTCACGCGCGCCGGCCACACGGTCGCCGTCTACGAGCGGGACGACCGCATCGGCGGGCTGCTGCGCTACGGCATCCCGGACTTCAAGATGGAGAAGCGCCAGATCGACGCGCGCCTCGCCCAGATGCAGGCCGAGGGCACCCGGTTCCGTGCCGGGGTCGAGATCGGCAAGGACATCACCTGGGACGACCTGAAGTCGCGCTACGACGCAGTCGTGGTCGCCACCGGCGCAACGGTGCCGCGCGACCTGCCGATCCCGGGGCGCGACCTCGAGGGCGTGCACTTCGCCATGGACTACCTGGTCCAGCAGAACAAGGCGAACGCGGGGACGACGGTCGACAACCAGATCACGGCCGAGGGCAAGCACGTCGTCGTCATCGGTGGCGGCGACACCGGCGCGGACTGCATCGGCACCGCACACCGCCAGGGTGCGCTGAGCGTGACGAACCTGGCGATCGGCAAGCAGCCGCCGCTCGAGCGTCCGTCCGACCAGCCGTGGCCGATGTTCCCGACCGTGTTCGAGATCACGAGCGCCCACGAAGAGGGCGGCGAGCGGCACTTCCTCGCCTCGACCGTGGAGTTCCTGTCGAACGACGCCGGCGAGGTCCGCGCACTGCGGGTCGCCGAGACCGAGTACCTCGACGGCCGACGGGTCCCGAAGGCGGGGAGCGAGCGGGAGATCCCGGCCGACCTCGTCCTCATCGCGATGGGCTTCACCGGCCCCGAGTCGGACACGATCGAGCCGCAGCTCGGTCTGCCGACCACGGGTTCCGGGGCGCTCGACCGCCGTGCCGACTACGCGACCAACGAGGCCGGGGTGTTCGTCGCCGGCGACGCTGGTCGCGGGCAGTCGCTCATCGTGTGGGCGATCGCCGAGGGTCGTGCCGCGGCCGCGCAGGTCGACGAGTACCTCGAGGGCTCCACGATCCTGCCGGCACCGGTCAAGGCGACCGACCGGGCGATCTCCGTCTGATGTCGGACGCGCACCAGATGTCGGGCCGCCGCCAGGCGGCGGACCGTTTCCACCAGATGCTCACGCTCCCGTGAGCGTGAGGCCACCAGCACTCGGTAGGGTGCTGGTGGCCTCGCTTCGTTCCGCGCGGCCCCACAGCGCGGAAACCCAAGCTCCATCCACCACCACGAAGGAATCCATTGAGACGCGCAAAGATCGTTTCGACGCTCGGACCGGCAACGTCGGACTACGAGACCGTCAAGGAGATCATCGAAGCGGGCGTCGACGTCGCCCGCCTCAACCTCAGCCACGGTGACTACAGCGTCCACGAGGCCAACTACGTCAACGTCCGTCGTGCCGCCGAAGAACTCGGCAAGCCCGTCGCGATCCTCGTCGACCTGCAGGGTCCGAAGATCCGTCTGGCACGCTTCGCCGACGGCCCGCACGACCTGGCAGTCGGTGACATCTTCACCATCACGACCGAGGACGTCCCCGGCTCGAAGGAGATCTGCGGCACGACGTTCAAGGGCCTGCCGCAGGACGTCAAGCCCGGCGATCCGCTGCTCATCGACGACGGCCGTGTCCGCCTCCGTGTCCTCGACACCGACGGCGTGCGGGTCCGCACCGAGGTCGTCGTCCCCGGCACGGTGTCCAACAACAAGGGCATCAACCTGCCCGGTGTCGCCGTCAACGTCCCCGCGCTGAGCGAGAAGGACGAGGCCGACCTGCGCTGGGCGATCCGCCAGGGGGCCGACCTCATCGCGCTGTCGTTCGTGCGCAACGCGAGCGACGTCGTGCGTGCCCACGAGATCATGGACGAAGAGGGCAAGCGCCTGCCCGTCATCGCCAAGGTCGAGAAGCCCCAGGCCGTCGACGCCCTCGAGGAGATCATCGACGCCTTCGACAGCATCATGGTCGCCCGCGGTGACCTCGGCGTCGAGCTCCCGCTCGAGGCCGTCCCGATCGTGCAGAAGCGCGCCGTCGAGCTGTCCCGCCGCATGGCCAAGCCGGTCATCGTCGCGACGCAGATGCTCGAGTCGATGATCTCGTCGCCGATCCCCACCCGCGCCGAGACCTCCGACGTCGCGAACGCCGTCCTCGACGGTGCGGACGCGGTCATGCTGTCCGGTGAGACGAGCGTCGGTGAGTACCCGGTGCAGACCGTCCGCACCATGGCCCGCATCGTCGAGTCCACCGAGGACCACGGTCTCGAGCGCATCGCGCCACTCGGCACCAAGCCGCGCACCCTCGGCGGTGCGATCACCCTCGCCGCCGTCGAGATCGCCGAGTTCACCGAGGCGTCGTACCTCTGCGTCTTCACCGAGTCCGGTGACTCGGCCCGCCGCATGTCGCGTCTGCGCCACGGTCTGCCGATCATCGCCTTCACCCCGAACGAGGCCACGCGCCGCCGGATGGCCCTCACCTGGGGTGTCCGTTCGTTCCTGGTGGAGCGGAAGACCCACACCGACGAGCTCTTCTCGCAGGTGGACGACGTCCTCCTCGAGAACGGCCTGGCCGCCCCCGGCGACCGCGTCATCGTGACGGCCGGGTCCCCTCCCGGCATCGAGGGCTCGACGAACGACCTGCGCGTGCACCGGGTGGGCGACGCCCACGCCGAGGCCGCCCCGGCCTACGTCCGGGACTGATCCGAGGGATCCGTCGCCACCAGGGCGCGGACTGGAGGCCCGGTGCGAGCAGCGCCGACCGCTTCCGGTCCGCGCCCTGCCGCGTCTCCACGGCCCTGGTGGTGACCGGACGTCGGCCGCAGGCGGCAGGATGGTCGCTGTGAGCCTCCGATCCGACACCCCGGCGCCGCGCGCCGACGTCCGCCGCTGGCGTCGCTACCTGGCCGACGAACGCGCCGAGGCGGCCGTGTACCGCAACCTCGCTGCCCGCCGTTCCGGCGAGGAGCGCGAGATCCTCGCCGCGCTGGCCGAGGCCGAGGGACGGCACGCCGACCACTGGCTCGACCTGCTCGGCGACGACGTCGGACGGCCGCAGCGGGGGAGCCTGCGCACCCGGGTGCTCGCCGTGCTGGCCAAGCGGTTCGGGTCGGTCTTCGTCCTCGCGCTCATGCAGCGCGCCGAGGACCGTTCACCGTACGCCGACGACTCGGACGCGACCGCGCGGATGGCTGCCGACGAGCGGATCCACGGCGAGGTCGTGCGCGGGCTCGCGAACCGCGGCCGGATGCGGCTGTCCGGCACGTTCCGGGCGGCGGTGTTCGGCGCGAACGACGGCCTGGTGTCCAACCTGGCGCTCATCATCGGCATCAGTGCCTCGGGGGCCGACCGCCACTTCGTGCTGCTGAGCGGCATCGCCGGCCTGCTCGCCGGCGCGTTGTCGATGGGGGCGGGGGAGTACGTCTCCGTCCGGTCGCAGCGCGAGCTGCTCGAGGCGTCCGCGCCGCACCCCGAGGCCGGCAAGGCCGTGTCGGACCTCGACGTCGACGCGAACGAGCTCGCGCTGGTCTACCGCGCGCGCGGGATGTCCGAGGCCGAGGCAACCGAGCACGCCGCGCAGGTGCTCTCCGGCATCGGTGAGCGGCGGCCCGCGACCGGTTCGACCGCGGTCGCGGACGACCACGAGGCGGTCGGTACCGGGCTGAGCGCCGCGGTGTCGAGCTTCTGCTTCTTCGCCTCGGGCGCGATCATCCCGGTGCTGCCGTTCCTGTTCGGCATGCAGGGGTGGCCGGCGATCGCGGTGGCCGGCGGGCTGGTGGGCATCGCCCTGCTCGGCACCGGTGCGGTCGTCGGCGTGCTGAGCGGAGCGTCCCCGGGCAAGCGCGCCTTCCGGCAGCTCACCATCGGGTTCGGTGCGGCGATCGTCACCTACGCGCTCGGGCTGCTCTTCGGCACCGGGTCGGCCTAGCGGCGGAAGGCGGCGAGCAGCGGCTAGCGGCGGACGGCGGCGCGCGGCGGCAGGAGCAGCAGGGCCGCGGCCCCGACGACGATGAGCGCGATGCCGGCGAAGACCATGAAGACGGTCAGCGCGAGTCCGGGCGCGACGAGCACGACGATGCCCCCGATGATCGACAGCACGCCGCTGACGACGGTCGGGACGCGTGACGACCCCGGGTGGCCGACGAAGCCGCCGACGATCGCGGCGACCCCCTCGATCAGGAACCCGACCCCGGCGAGCACCGCGTAGACGACGAGCGGGATCGCCGGGTCGAGCAGGGTCACGAGCCCCGCGACCGCGACCAGGCCGCCGACGATGCCGGACGTCCACCGCCACACCGGACGGGTGCCGTGCCCCCGCACCGCGGCGAAGACGCGCAGTGCCCCGGCCACGACGAGGTACACGCCGAACAGCAGCGCCACGAGCACGAGCGACGGGCGGGGCCAGACGATGGCCACGATGCCCAGTGCGATGGCGACGACGGCGGTGACGACGACGAACACCCGGAACGTCCTGACGGCACGAGAATCCACGAGCGCTCCTCCCTGATCGCCAGCGCTGGTGTCCAGCACGCTACCCGTCGGAGCCGCGGGCCGTGCAACGACCTGCAACCCCCGCGGTCGTACCGTGCGGATCAGGCGCGCGACTCGTGCGCCCCGACAGCGTCGTCGAAAGGGCACCACCATGACCATCGCACCCTCGCCCACCAGCTACGCCGCACCCGGCGAGCCCGGCTCCCTGGTCGAGTACCGATCCCGGTACGACCACTTCATCGGCGGGGAGTACGTGCCGTCCGCGAGCGGGCAGTACTTCGAGAACCCGACGCCCGTCACGGGCAAGGTGTTCACCGAGGTGGCCCGCGGTGACTCCTCGGACGTCGACCGGGCCGTCGCCGCCGGGTGGAAGGCGTTCCCGGCCTGGGGACGGACAAGCGCGGCCGAACGTGCGATCATCCTCAACAAGATCGCGGACCGCATGGAGGAGCACCTCGAGATGCTCGCCGTCGCCGAGACGTGGGAGAACGGCAAGCCGATCCGCGAGACCCTCGGCGCCGACATCCCGCTCGCGATCGACCACTTCCGGTACTTCGCCGGGGCGATCCGCGCCCAGGAGGGCTCCGCCGGCGAGATCGACCACGACACCGTGGCCTACCACTTCCACGAGCCGCTCGGCGTGGTCGGGCAGATCATCCCCTGGAACTTCCCGATCCTGATGGCGGTGTGGAAGCTCGCACCGGCCCTCGCCGCCGGCAACTGCGTCGTGCTGAAGCCCGCCGAGCAGACCCCGGCGTCCATCCACGTGCTCGTCGAGCTCATCCGCGACCTGCTGCCCGCCGGGGTGCTCAACGTCGTCAACGGCTTCGGCATCGAGGTCGGCGCACCGCTCGCGCAGCACCCGGACATCCGGAAGATCGCCTTCACGGGGGAGACCACCACCGGGCGGCTGATCATGCAGTACGCCTCGCAGAGCCTCATCCCGGTGACGCTCGAGCTCGGCGGCAAGAGCCCGAACGTGTTCTTCCCCGACGTGGCGGCCGAGAAGGACTCCTTCTACGACAAGGCGCTCGAGGGCTTCACGTTCTTCAACCTGAACCAGGGCGAGGTCTGCACGTGTCCGTCCCGGGCACTCGTGGCGAAGGAGATCTACGACGGGTTCGTCGCCGACGGCCTGGAGCGCGTCCGTGCCGTCAAGCAGGGCCATCCGCTCGACCTGTCGACGATGATCGGTGCCCAGGCGTCCAACGACCAGCTCGAGAAGATCCTCAGCTACATCGACATCGGCAAGCAGGAGGGCGCGAAGCTCTTGACCGGGGGCGAGCGCGCCGATCTGGGCGGCGAACTCTCCGGCGGCTACTACGTCACCCCGACGGTGTTCGAGGGCGACAACTCGATGCGGATCTTCCAGGAGGAGATCTTCGGGCCCGTGCTCGCCCTGACGTCCTTCAGCGGCTACGACGACGCGATCGCCACGGCCAACGACACCCTGTACGGGCTCGGCGCCGGGGTGTGGAGCCGTGACGTCACGACCCTGTACCGCGCCGGCCGGGACATCCAGGCCGGGCGCGTGTGGTCGAACACGTACCACCAGTACCCGGCGGGTGCGGCCTTCGGCGGCTACAAGCAGTCCGGCATCGGTCGTGAGAACCACAAGATGATGCTCGACCACTACCAGCAGACGAAGAACCTGCTCGTCTCCTACGCCGACGGACCGATGGGCTTCTTCTGATGCCCGACACCGCACGCGTCGCGGTGACGCCGGCGGCGGGGGAGCTCCTGCGGACCCTCACCGCCCGGCACGGCCCGCTGATGTTCCACCAGTCCGGCGGCTGCTGCGACGGCTCGAGTCCGATGTGCTACCCCGTCGGCATGTTCCGGACCGGTCCGGGGGACGTCCTGCTCGGCGCGTTGCAGGTGGACGGCCTCGAGCCGGTCGAGGTCTACATGTCGGTGTCGCAGTTCGAGTACTGGAAGTACACGCACCTGACGATCGACGTGGTCGACGGTCGGGGCGGCGGGTTCTCGGTCGAGGTCCCCGAGGGCAAACGGTTCCTCACCCGGTCGCGGCTGTTCGACGACGCCGAGCTCGCCGATCTCGGCCTGGTCCCGCGGGTGGCCCGGACGTAGGCTGACCGCACGCGTCGCGACGGAGCGGCGGGTGGGGTCGATCGGAGGACGCATGCGCGCACCCGGTCGGCTCCGCCCGCTCGTCGCCGCATCGTGGCAGCGGTCCGCCCGGGTCGACCCCGACGCCGCGCCGGTCCTCGCACTCGGCGACGACGAACTCGACGCCGTCCGGCACGACGGCCCCCTCGCCACCCTGCTGCCGGTGGTCCGCCGGCTGCTGCTCGACGACTCCCGCTCGGCCGGGTGCGTCGTCGCCGTCGCGGACGCCGCGGGCCGTCTCGTCTGGGTCGACGGCGCCCGCTCCACGCGTCGCGCGGCCGAGGACATGGGCTTCGTCCCCGGGGCCGATTGGTCGGAGGACCGCGTGGGCACCAGCGCGCCCGGCACGGCACTGCGCCTCGACCGTCCGGTGCAGATCCGCTCCGACGAGCACTACGCGAACGCCGTCAAGCCGTTCTCGTGCACGGCCGTCCCGGTGCACGACGTGAGCGGTGCCACCGTCGGGGTGCTCGACCTGACGGGCGACGACCGCGCCGTCGAGCGGCACACGCTGTCGCTGCTCGCCGCCACGGTCGCCGCAGCCGAGGCCCAACTCGCCCTGGCTGCGGTCCGCCCCCGGGCACGGACACCCCGCGTACCGTCGGCCGAGCTGACCGTGCTCGGGACCGACACCGCCGTGCTCCGGATCGCCGACCGCCGGGTCGAGCTGTCCGCCCGGCACTCCGAACTGCTCGTCGTGCTCGCCGCGCACCCCGCGGGCCTCGCAGCGACCGACCTCGCCGCCGCCGTCTACGGTGACCCGGGCGCGGTCGTCACCCTGCGCGCCGAGGTCGTCCGGCTGCGCCGGGTCCTCGCGCAGCACGCGCCGGACGTGACCGTGACGTCGCGGCCGTACCGGGTGACCGGGGTCCGGACCGACGTCGACGGCGTGCTGTCCGCGCTCGAACGCGGGGCGCGCCTCCAGGCCGTCGACCGGTACGCCGGACCGGTCCTGCCGGGCTCCGCCGCACCCGGCGTCGACGCGGTCCGTGACCTGGTGCGGCTGCGGTTCCGCGAGTCGGTCGTCGCCGACGGCGGCGTCGACGCCCTGCTCGCGTGGGCGCGCACCCCGGACGGTGCGACCGACGCGCTCGTGCTGCGCGCGCTGCTCGCGGTGCTGCCGCGGCGGTCGCCGCGACGGGCCGGTCTCGTGGCGGCGATCGAGGCGCTCGAGGGCTCCTGAGACGGTCGACGACGGGCCGGGAGGCGCGGGTCGGGCTGGTAGTGTTGGCCTCCTCGCGAGTGTGGTGGAATCGGCAGACACGGGGCACTCAAAATGCTCTGCCTCACGGCGTGCGGGTTCAAGTCCCGCCACTCGTACGAAATTGCTCACGGCGTGCGGGGCAGTTCGGACCCGCGTCCCGCCACTCGTACCAAACCGGTGGGTCTGGGATACGGCACTTCCGTCGTCTAGTAGGCTTTCGTCCGTGAGTGACACAGAAGCAACAGCACCAGCACCCCGTCGCGTCGTCGTCGCCGAGGACGAGTCGCTCATCCGCCTCGACATCGTGGAGATCCTCCGCGACAACGGGTTCGACGTGGTCGGTGAAGCCGGTGACGGTGAGACCGCCGTCCAGCTCGCGACCGACCTCCGCCCCGACCTCGTCGTGATGGACGTCAAGATGCCCCAGCTCGACGGCATCTCCGCAGCCGAGAAGCTGTCCAAGAACCACATCGCGCCCGTCGTCCTGCTGACCGCGTTCAGCCAGAAGGACCTCGTCGAGCGTGCCACCGAGGCCGGCGCGCTGGCCTACGTGGTCAAGCCCTTCACCCCGAACGACCTGCTCCCCGCGATCGAGATCGCCCTCTCGCGGTACCAGCAGATCATCACGCTCGAAGCCGAGGTCGCCGACCTCGTCGAGCGCTTCGAGACCCGCAAGCTCGTCGACCGCGCCAAGGGCCTGCTGAACGAGAAGATGGGCCTCACCGAGCCCGAGGCGTTCCGCTGGATCCAGAAGGCCTCGATGGACCGCCGCCTGACCATGCACGACGTCGCGAAGGCGATCATCGAGCAGCTCAGCGCCAAGAAGTAGTCCAGCGCTCCACCGTCGCTCACGGAACGCCGCCGGACCCCCTGGGGTCGGCGGCGTTCCTGAGTCCGGGGGCGGGGCGTGTGCCGCGACCACCTGGCAGGCTGGAGAAATGGACGACGTGGTGATCCGGGCCTCCCGGCCTGACGACATGCCGGCGGTGGCCGACCTGCGGTGGCGGTGGAGCGTCGACGAGGACGGCCGCACGCCGGTGCAGACGCCGGACGAGTACCGCCGTGCGATGACGGAGTTCGCGGTCGACCACCGGGAGTCGCACCGGTGCGTCGTCGCCGACCGGGACGGTGTGGTGCTCGGCATGGCGTGGCTGGCGGTCAACCCGCGACCGCCGGCGCCGCACGTCGACGGTGACCGGTTCGCCGCTGAGCTGCAGACGGTCTACGTGCACCCGGAGCTGCGCGGTTCCGGCGTCGCCGGACGGCTCGTCACGGCCCTGCTGGAGCTCGCCGACGAACTCGGCGTGGAGCGGACGTCGGTGCACTCGAGCGTGGACGGCGAGCGGCTCTACCGGAGGCTCGGGTTCGGCGACGCCCGCCTGTTGCTGCAGCGGCCGCCCGAGGACTGAGTCCTCGGTCAGTCGGTCAGCGACGCTCGCGGATCATGTTCGTGATCCGGACGGTGGAGCACCGGCGACCCTGGTCGTCGGTCAGGACGATCTCGTGGGTGGTGAGCGTGCCGCCCAGGTGGATGGCGGTGCACGTGCCCGTGACGATGCCGCTCGTGGCGCTGCGGGAGTGCGAGGCGCTGAGCTCGATGCCGACGGCGTAGCGGCCGGGCCCGGCGTGCACGTTCGCGGCCATCGAACCGAGGCTCTCCGCGAGGACGACGTAGGCACCGCCGTGCAGCAGGCCGACCGGCTGGCGGTTGCCCTCGACGGGGATCGAACCGACCGCCCGCTCGGCCGAGAGCTCGGTGATGACCATGCCCATCTTCTCGGCCAGCTCGCCCATGCCGCGTTCGTCGATGCGGGGATCGATCGTGGTCGATGTGGTGTCGTCGGTCACGGTCTGCGTCGACCTTCCGTGTCAGCGGGCGTCGGTAGGCTGTCCGGGTGTCGGACTCCGCAAAGCCTACCCTCATGGTCATCGACGGCCACTCGCTCGCCTTCCGGGCCTTCTACGCGCTGCCGGTCGACAGCTTCGTGAACCGCGAGGGGCAGCACACCAACGCGATCCACGGATTCATCTCGATGCTGCTGATGCTGCTGCAGCGCGAGAAGCCCACCCACCTGGCGGTGGCGTTCGACATCTCCCGGTTCTCGTTCCGCACCCGTGAGTACGCCGAGTACAAGGGCACCCGCTCCGAGACCCCGGCCGAGTTCAAGGGCCAGATCCCGCTCCTGCAGCAGGCGCTCGAGGCGATGGGCATCACCACCGTCACGAAGGAGGACTACGAGGCCGACGACATCCTCGCGACCCTCTCCAAGCAGGGTGCCGACCAGGGCTTCACGGTCTACGTGGTCTCCGGTGACCGCGACTCGATCCAGCTCGTCAACGACGACGTCACGCTGCTCTACCCGTCCGTCCGCGGTGTCTCCGAGCTCACCCGCTACGACCGCGACAAGGTCTACGAGCGCTACGGCATCGAGCCCCACCAGTACCCGGACATCGCCGCACTCGTCGGCGAGACCAGCGACAACCTGATCGGCATCGACAAGGTCGGCGAGAAGACCGCGGTCAAGTGGGTGACACAGTACGGGTCGCTCGACGGCGTCCTCGAGCACGCCGACGAGATCAAGGGCGTCGTCGGCAACAACCTGCGCGAGCAGCAGGACCGGGCGATCCGGAACCGCCGGCTCAACCGCCTGGTCACCGACGTCGAGCTGCCCGTCGGTCCCGCCGACGTCGCGCTCCGCCCGGTCGACGAGACCGCGGTGCGCGAGCTCTTCGCCAAGCTGCAGTTCCGCACGCTGCTCGACCGCGTCTTCAAGGTGGCCGGGTCGGGCGACCCCGCCGAGCCCGCGGCCGAGGGCACCGTCACCGACGGCGCGACGACCCCGCCGCCCGTCAAGACGCTGATCGACGAAGAGCTCGGCTACTGGCTCGAGCGCCGCAACGCCACCGAGGCGGCGAACGGCTACGGCGTCGCGGTCGAGGTCATCGACGGACGCCTCAGCGCCATCGGCATCGCGACCCACGACGACGCCGTGCTGGTGCCGGGCGGCAGCGGCGCGAAGGACTACGAGCAGCTCTCGGCCTGGTTCGCTTCCGACGCCCCGAAGCACTTCCACGACGCCAAGGCCGCGATCAAGGCGCTCGGCACCGCCGGCTTCGTCGTGAACGGCATCGCCGGCGACGCACGGATCATGGGGTGGCTCGCGCAGCCCGGCAAGCAGGGACAGCCACTGTCCGACCTCGTCTACCAGGAGCTCGGCGAGGAACTGCCGACGGCCGACCCCAACCAGCTGGTCCCCGAGACCGACCCGGTCAACGTCGGGGTGCACGCGTGGTTCGTGCTCCGCGTCACCACGGCCCTGCGCGCCCGGATCGACGCGTCCTCGCTGCAGGTCCTCGACGACATCGAGCTGCCGCTCGTGTCGGTGCTGGCGGGCATGGAGACCATCGGCGTCGGCATCGACCGCCCGGTGCTGACCGGCCTGTCGAAGGAACTCGGGGAGCGCGCCGCCGAACTCGCGCAGCAGGCCTTCGCCGAGATCGGGCACGAGGTCAACCTCGGATCGCCGAAGCAGCTGCAGGAGGTCCTGTTCACCGAGCTCGCGATGCCGAAGACCCGCAAGACCAAGACCGGGTTCTCGACCGACGCCGCGAGCCTGGCCGACCTGCAGGAACAGCACCCGCACCCGTTCCTCGGGCTCCTGCTGCAGCACCGCGACGCCACGAAGCTCCGGCAGATCGTCGACACGCTCGACGCCGCCGTGGTCGACGGGCGCATCCACACCCGCTACGAGCAGACCGGTACGAGCACCGGCCGGGTCTCGTCGACCGACCCGAACCTGCAGAACATCCCGGTGAAGACGGCCGTCGGTCGCCGGATCCGGTCGGCGTTCGCGGTCGCTGAGCCGTATACGACGCTCGTCACCGCCGACTACTCGCAGATCGAGATGCGCATCATGGCGCACCTCTCCGGCGACCCGGGGCTGATCCAGGCCTTCAACGAGGGCGAGGACCTGCACCGCTTCGTCGGCGCCCGGGTGTTCGGCGTCGACCCGTCCGAGGTCTCCAACGAGATGCGCACCAAGGTCAAGGCGATGTCCTACGGCCTGGCCTACGGGCTGAGCGCCTTCGGTCTGTCGAAGCAGCTGCGCATCGAGCAGTCCGAGGCCCGAACCCTGATGACCGAGTACTTCGCCCGCTTCGGTGCCGTGCGCGACTACCTGCGCAACGTCGTCGAGCAGGCGCGCGAGGACGGCTACACCGAGACGATCTTCGGTCGCCGTCGCCCGTTCCCCGACCTGAAGAGCCCGAACCGGGTCCTGCGTGAGAACGCCGAACGCGCCGCGCTGAACGCCCCGATCCAGGGTTCGGCCGCCGACATCATCAAGATCGCGATGCTCGGGGTCGCCGACGACCTGCGCGAGGGCGAGCTGCAGTCGCACCTGCTGCTCCAGGTGCACGACGAGCTCATCCTCGAGGTCGCGCCCGGGGAGCAGGAGCGTGTCGAGGAGATCCTCCGCACCCGGATGGGCAGCGCAGCCGAGCTGACCGTCCCGCTCGACGTCTCGGTCGGTGTGGGGCCGAACTGGGAGAGCGCCGCCCACTGACCCGGGCGGCTCGGGAGTCCTGCCGACCCGCGGGTCGGTAGGGTCGGGGCATGAGCGAAGAGCGTCCTGTCCGCCAGCCATCCGCCGTCGACCGCGTCGCCGAGGACTGGGTCACCACCCTCGTCGACCTCGACCCGACGACCGCCACCTACATCGGCGTCCCGGGGCGCACGGGGGAGTACGGCGACACCTCGCCCGCCGGCGCCGCCGCGATGGCCGAGGCCGCGCGCGGTGCGAAGCGTGCGCTCGACGCCGCTCCCGCCGTCGACTCGGTGGACCAGGTGACGAAGGCCGACCTCGGGGCCGAGCTGGACCTGCTGCAGGAGTCGTACGAGCGCAAGCTGCACCTCCGTGACCTCAACGTCATCGCGAGCCCGGCGCAGTCGGTCCGCGAGATCATCGACCTGATGCCGACCGCGACCGAGGGTGACTGGCAGGACATCGCGAGCCGACTGCGCGCGCTGCCCGACGCGCTCGAGGGCATCCGCGAGACCCTGCTCGAGGGCACCCGCGAGGACGTCACCCCGGCGAAGCGCCAGGTCGCGCTCATCGCCGAGCAGGCGGCGCGAACCGGCGCCGAGGGCGGGATGTTCCGTCAGCTGGCCGACTCCGCGGCGTTCGAGGGCGACGGCCCCGTGCCGGAGACGCTCCGAGCAGACCTGCACCGCGGTGCCGAGGTCGCCGCGGCGGCCTACCGCTCGTTCGGCCAGTTCCTGGAGCACGAGCTGCTGCCGCTCGCCACCCCCGTCGACGCCGTCGGTCGCGAGGCCTACGAGCTGCACTCGCGCCGGTTCCTCGGCGCGGTCGTCGACCTCGACGAGACGTACGAGTGGGGCCTCGAGGAACTCGCGCGCATGCGGGACGAGCAGGAGCGCATCGCCGACCGCATCGAGTCCGGTGCGAGCGTCGCCCGGGCGATCGAGGTGCTCGACACCGACCCGTCCCGGATCCTGCACGGCACCGACGCGCTGCAGCGGTGGATGCAGGAGACGAGCGACGCGTCGATCGCCGCGATGGCCGGGACCTACTTCGACATCCCGGACCCGATCCGTCGCCTCGAGTGCCGGATCGCCCCCACGCAGGAGGGCGGCATCTACTACAGCGGCCCCTCCGACGACTTCTCCCGTGCTGGCCGCATGTGGTGGTCCGTGCCCGAGGGCGTCACCGAGTTCGGCACCTGGCGCGAGAAGACGACGGTTTACCACGAGGGTGTTCCCGGACACCACCTGCAGATCAGCCAGGGCGTCTACAACCGCGGCGAACTGAACACGTGGCGCCGGCAGCTGTCCGGGTCCTCCGGCCACGTCGAGGGCTGGGCGCTGTACGCCGAACGGCTGATGGAGCAGCTCGGGTTCCTCGATGACGACGGGGACCGCCTCGGCATGCTCGACGGGCAGCGGATGCGTGCGGCCCGCGTCGTGCTGGACATCGGCGTGCACCTGCAGAAGACGAACCCCGACGGCGGCGGCTGGACGTGGGAGTACGCGCTCGACTTCATGGGGCAGAACGTGAACATGGACCCCGCGTTCGTCCGGTTCGAGGTCGCCCGGTACTTCGGGTGGCCGGGGCAGGCCCCCTCGTACAAGGTGGGTCAGCGCGTCTGGGAGTCCATCCGCAACGAGGTCGCCGCCCGCGAGGGAGCCGACTTCGACCTGAAGGCGTTCCACCACCGTGCGCTCTCCCTCGGCAGCATCGGCCTCGACACCCTGCGGACCGCCCTGGTCGGGTGACGCGCCGTCGACACGCCCGGTTGTGGGGCCTCCGCCGGTGCGGTTAGACTTGTGCGGCGCAATCCGCGCCACTCAATCAATCGCCACGGCGGTGCACCACGGGGGCCGAGTCCCCGCACGCCATGGCCCGACTCATGTCCGTTCGGAGCAATCTCTACATGACAACCACTACGACCAAGGCTCCTAAGCAGGTCGCCATCAACGACATCGGTTCGGCTGATGACTTCCTGGCCGAGGTCGAGAAGACCCTGAAGTTCTTCAACGACGGTGATCTCATCTCCGGCACCGTCGTGAAGATCGACCGCGACGAGGTCCTCCTCGACGTCGGTTACAAGACCGAGGGCGTCATCCCCTCGCGCGAGCTCTCGATCAAGCACGACGTCGACCCCAACGAGGTCGTCGAGGTCGGCGACGAGGTCGAGGCCCTGGTTCTCCAGAAGGAGGACAAGGAAGGCCGCCTCATCCTGTCGAAGAAGCGCGCGCAGTACGAGCGTGCGTGGGGCGACGTCGAGAAGATCAAGGAGTCCGACGGCGTCGTGACCGGGACGGTCATCGAGGTCGTCAAGGGCGGTCTCATCGTCGACATCGGCCTCCGTGGCTTCCTCCCCGCCTCGCTCATCGAGCTCCGTCGTGTCCGCGACCTCACGCCGTACCTCGGCCAGGAGATCGAGGCCAAGATCCTCGAGCTCGACAAGAACCGCAACAACGTGGTCCTGTCGCGCCGTGCGCTCCTCGAGCAGACGCAGTCCGAGTCCCGGACGACGTTCCTCAACAACCTCCACAAGGGCCAGGTCCGCAAGGGCATCGTGTCCTCGATCGTCAACTTCGGTGCGTTCGTGGACCTCGGCGGCGTCGACGGTCTCGTCCACGTCTCCGAGCTCAGCTGGAAGCACATCGAGCACGCCAGCGAGGTCGTCGAGGTCGGTCAGGAAGTCACCGTCGAGATCCTCGAGGTCGACCTGGACCGCGAGCGCGTGTCGCTCTCGCTCAAGGCGACGCAGGAGGACCCGTGGCAGGTCTTCGCCCGCACCCACGCGATCGGTCAGATCGCACCGGGCAAGGTCACGAAGCTCGTCCCGTTCGGTGCCTTCGTCCGCGTTGCCGACGGCATCGAGGGCCTCGTTCACATCTCGGAGCTCTCGAACAAGCACGTCGAGCTCGCCGAGCAGGTCGTCTCGGTCAACGACGAGGTCTTCGTCAAGATCATCGACATCGACCTCGACCGTCGCCGCATCTCGCTCAGCCTCAAGCAGGCGAACGAGGGCGTCGACCCGGAGAGCGACGAGTTCGACCCGGCGCTCTACGGCATGCCGACCGAGTACGACGACAAGGGTGACTACAAGTACCCCGAGGGCTTCGACCCGGAGACCAACGAGTGGCTCGAGGGCTACGACACGCAGCGCACCGAGTGGGAGGGCCAGTACGCGGCCGCCCAGGGGCGTTGGGAAGCCCACAAGGCGCAGGTCGCGAAGACCATCGCCGACGAGGCGCAGGGTGGCTTCGACCTCCCGGCCACGGCTTCCTCGTCGTCGTCGACCTCGTCGTTCGCCGGCGAGACGGGTGGCGCGAGCCCCCTGGCCGACGACGCGTCGCTCGCTGCACTCCGCGAGAAGCTCAGCTCGACCAACAACTGATCGAGCGGTTCGTCCCGACCGGAAGCCCGGCACCCCTGACAGGGTGCCGGGCTTCCGGCGTTTCCGGGCATCGGGGTCGTTACCCTGTTGCCGTGCACATCATCGGACTCACGGGCGGCATCGCCGCGGGCAAGTCGACCGTCTCCCGGCGCTGGGCCGAGCACGGGGCCGTCGTCGTCGACGCTGACCGACTGGCTCGGGACGCCGTGGCACCGGGCAGCCCGGGCCTGGTGCAGGTCGCCGAGCGGTTCGGTCCGTCGGTGATCGCCGCCGACGGTTCGCTCGACCGGCCGGCGCTCGGGTCGATCGTGTTCGCGGACCCCGCGGCGCGGAAGGACCTCGAAGCCATCACGCACCCCGAGGTCTGGCGGCTCGCGCAGCAGGCGTTCGACGCCGCCGAGGCCGCCGACCCCGACGCCGTGGTGGTCTACGACGTGCCGTTGCTCGCCGAGGCCCGCGGCTCGCGTCCGCTCCGGTTCGACGCCGTCGTGGTGGTCGACGCCCCCGCGGCGCAGCGCATCGAACGGCTCGTCGAGCACCGCGGCATGCCCCGTGACGAGGCCGAGCGCCGCGTCGCCGCCCAGGCGAGCGATGCCGACCGTCTCGCCCTCGCCGACCACGTCGTCGACGCCACCGGGACGCTCGAGCAGACGATCCGCTCCGCTGACGAGGTGTGGGCGCGGATCACTCCATGAGCCACCGCCTGCTGCTCGTCCTCGCCGCGATCGTCCTCGTGGCGATCGGGGGCGCGTCGCTCGTCGCCGCGAACGTCCTCGGTGCCCAGCGAGTGGCGGACAACGGCCGGGTCGCGGTGCACGAGCGGCCGTCGGGTGACGAACACGGGCCCGAGGGAGAGTTCCACCGGTTCCGGCTCGGAACGGTGAACGGTGAGCGGCTCACGCCGAACCGGGACGACTTCGCCGCGCGCACCTCGGCCGACGGTCCGCTCCTGCTGTTCCTGCCCGCGACCCGATCCCGTCCCGCGGAGTACCAGCGGTTCCTCGGAGCCGCCCTGGCTGACGGGTACCACGTGCTCGGCCTCGACTACTGGAACCTGGGCCGCACCCTGTCCGGCACGTGTGAGGCCGACGCACGCTGCTACGGCATGGTGCAGCGGAACCGCTTCGACGGCACGCGGCCCTCGGCGTTCAGTGCGGTCAGTCCGGCCGGGTCGATCGTCTCGCGCTTCCGGGACGCCGTCGCGTACCTCGACGACCACGACCCCGACGGCGGTTGGGGGCGGTTCGTCCAGGGCGACGACCGCATCGTCTGGAACGACATCGTCGTGGCCGGGCACTCGCAGGGCGGCGGAGAGGCGGCGTACATCGCCCACATCCGCAGTGTCCACGGCGCGCTGATGTTCTCGTCACCCGTGGAGTCCCGCGGACCGGCGCACGCAGCGTGGATGGACCGCCCGGGCCGGACACCGGTGGACCGGATGTACGCCATCGACGACGTCCGTGACACGTTCGGCCCCCGCATCACCGGTTCGTGGGACGTCCTCGGGCTGAGCGGTGTGTCCGGGCCGTTCGAGACGGACACCGCACCGCCACTCGCCGGAGCGGACCCGCACGCGATCCTCACCGACCTCGGCGGCGAGGGCAAGGCGCACTCCCTGATCATCAAGGACTCGACGCCGCTCACCCGTGACGGCGTCCCCCGGATGCTCCCGCTGTGGCAGTGGATGCTGCACCGGTTCTCCACAGATCCCGCTGTTCCCTCCGACCGCTCATAGCGTCGCGCAATAGCCTTCCTGCGTGCAGCCCGTTCGTGATGAACCCGACCTGCGCTCGCTCATCCGGGCCCGTGCGGCCGACGGGGGCGTGCGCCACTTCCTCGAGGACGCTCGCTCGGAGCGCGTCCTCACCTACCGCGCGCTCGACGACGCGGTGACCGCCTGGTCGCGGACCTTCGACGCGATCGGCATCGCCCCGTCGGGTGCCGTCCTGGTCGACGTGGGTGACCCGCTCGCGTTCGCGGTCGTGCACTTGAGCGCCGTCGCCTCCGGTCGCCGCGCGATCCCCGTCGACACCGGCCAGCCGGCCACCGAGCCCGGCCGTCTCGCCGACCTCATCGGCGGAGCGTCCATCGTCGTGTCGGACCGCGCGGTGGACGCGACCGTCCCCGGGGCACCGGCGAGCGGGATCGACCCGGTCACGTTCCTCCCGACCGCCGTCCGTGACGGCGACCTGCCCGCTCACAGCCCGCACGCGCCGGGCCAGGGGTCCGTCGTGCTGTTCACCTCCGGGTCGACCGGCACGCCGAAGGGCGTCGAGCTGCCCGAGACGCAGCTGCTGTTCGTCGCCCGGGCCGTCGCGCAGCACAACCGGCTGGTGCCGGACGACCGCGGGTTCAACTCCTTGCCGCTGTTCCACGTCAACGCCGAGGTGGTCGGACTGCTTGCGACGCTCGTCGCCGGCGCGACCCTCGTGCTCGACCGGCGCTTCCGTCGTACCGGGTTCTGGGACCTGCTCGCGGAACGACGGATCACCTGGCTGAACGCCGTCCCGGCCGTCCTGGCCGTACTGGCGAAGACCGGGCCGCTCGAGTTCCCGCCGGGCCTGCGGTTCGTGCGCAGCGCGTCGGCGCCGTTGCCCGACCCGGTGCGCGCCGCCCTCGGTGACGTGCCGCTCGTCGTGAGCTGGGGCATGACCGAAGGTGCCTCGCAGATCACGGCGACGCCGCTCGACGAACCGGCCCGGCCCGGTACCGTCGGGGTGCCGGTCGGGTCCGAGGTACAGGTCCGCGGCGAGGACGGCTCGGTGCTGCCCGCCGGCGAGATCGGTGCGCTGTGGGTGCGGGGCGAGGGGATCGTGCGGGGCTACCTGGGTGGTCGCGCGTCCGAGCGGTTCGACGCCGACGGCTGGCTCCACACCGGTGACGTCGGCTCCGTCAGCACCGACGGCTGGGTGTCACTGGCAGGACGCTCCGACGACGTCATCAACCGCGGTGGCGAGAAGGTCTACCCGTCCGAGGTCGAGGACGTCTTGCTCGGCGACCCACGCGTGCTCGAGGCGGTCGTCGTCGGCCGCCCCGACGACGTGCTCGGTGCCGTCCCGATCGCCTACGTGATCCCGCAGCCCGACGAACCCGTCGACCACGCAGCCCTCGTGGCTGACCTCGTGGCCCGGGCCGAGGCGCACCTGACCCGGTTCCGCCGACCGGTCGAGGTCATCGTCGTGCCCGACCTGCCGCGCGCACCCACCGGCAAGGTGCAGCGCGCGAAGGTCCGGACCATGGCCCGACCATCGTGAACGGACCATCACGCGTGTCCCCGGCATCGACCGGCGACGAGCCGGGGGTGCAGACGCCGACACGCACGGCCGAGGGCAAGCCCCGGCACCTGTACGAGGTCGACGTGCTCCGCATCCTCACGTTCGCGTGCGTGATCGGGGTGCACACCACGAGCCACACCGCGGCCACCGACGACGTCGGGCTGAACGCGCTGCTCGCCCTGCTGCACTTCACCCGGCTGGTCTTCTTCTCGCTGACCGCGTTCGTGCTCGTGTACAGCTACACCTTGCGCCCGAGGCCGATGGCACAGTTCTGGCCGAAGCGGTTCCTGCTCGTGGGCGTGCCGTACCTGGCGTGGTCGTTCGTCTACGTCGCGGCGGCGTGGCTGCTGAGTCCCACCCGCCGTGGCGACGTCCCCGACCTGGTGCGCACCGCGGCCGAGGGCATCGTCACCGGCACCTCGTGGTACCACCTGTACTTCCTGCTCGTGACGATGCAGGTGTACCTGCTCCTGCCGGTGATCGTCTGGCTGGTGCGCCGGACCCGTGGGCACCACGTGACCGTGCTGGTCGTGGCGTTCCTGGTCCAGCTGGTGGTGTTCGCCGGGTACAAGTACTTCCCGGCGAGCGACGCGTGGATGCAGGGGTACCAGAAGCAGTTCTTCTTCTCGTACGTCTTCTTCATCGTCTCGGGGGCGATCGCCGCCGACCACGCGGACGCGTTCCTGCGGTTCATCCGGGTCCACCGCCGTTCGGTCCTGTGGGCGTTCGCCGGCGTCGGTGGGCTCACCCTCGGTGTGTGGGCGCTGCAGGTCGGCCTCGGGCAGTCCCTCTACGCCGCGGGGACGCCGCTGCAGCCGGTCCAGGTGGTCTGGAGCACCGCGGTGTTCGTCGGGTTCCTGGCGATCGGCGCGGCCTGGGCAAATCGACGGCGCCCCGGGAGCCGGACCGCCCGGTTCGTCGACTACGCCTCCGATCGCTCGTTCGGCATCTTCCTGAGCCACCCGTTCGTCATCTGGATCCTGCTCTACGGCGACAGCTGGCTCGAGGCCGTCGTGCCACGGCCGTGGCTCACCCTCGTCACCTACGTGCTCGTGCTGGTGCTGTCCGTCGCGGTGACCGAGCTGTTCCGGTGGACGCCCCTCAGCGTGCCGTTGACCGGGCGGCCGTCGTTGTCCTCGCGGGCGTCACGAGCGGCGCGGGCGCGTCGGTCCGCCGGCGCGGGGGTGCCGCAGCGGTCGCCGGAGCCGGTGGAGCCGGACGACGCCCTCGTCGGCGAGACCGACGACGTCGGGCGGCGCGCCGCGCGCTGAGCGTTCGCCCGCACGCTCGCACCAGCCGTGCGGGGCGGTGGACACGTGGCGCGGCGTCCGGGAGGCACGTGGCGGGCCCGACCCGCGCCTCCCGGCCGCCGCGTGCGGACCACCAGGTCCGGCGCACGTTCCGCGCACCGGCTGCCGGCCGTCAGGCCGAGCGCTGCTCGGCCTTCGGGGTGCCGATCTCGAGCACGCCGTCGGTGGACGTCAGCCGCTGGGGCTTCATGAACCACGCGACGACGGCCGCGGCTCCGAGCAGGACGCAGGAGAGCGCGAAGGGCACCTGCCAGCCGGAGGCGTCGATGAGCAGACCGAACACGATGGGCGAGACGACACCGGCGATGCCGAACCCGGTGTTCATGAAGCCCGAGGCCGTGCCGGACCACTGCGGCGCCACGTCCATCGGGATCGCCCAGAGGTTGGCGTTGCAGAGCTCGAGGAAGAAGAACGACAGGGCCAGCGAGATCGTCGCGACGAGCAGGCCCTGCCCGATCACGAGCGGGATGAGGCAGAGGAGCGAGCCGCCGAGCCCGATCACCAGGATGGTCCGGCGGGCGTTCCGGGTGTTCCCGCCGCGGTGGATGATTCGGTCGCTGAGCATCCCGCCGACCGTGTCCCCGACGACACCGGCCAGCAGGATGAGGGTGGTGAACAGGGCGAAGTCGCCGATCTCCAGGCCGTAGGTGGAGCTGAGGAACGTCGGGAGCCACGTGAGGAACACCCAGAGGGTCCAGCCGTACCCGAAGTCGACGAAGGTGACCGGCAGGATCTGCTTCGCCATCTGCCGCCACGGCACCGGGGGACGGGTCGCGCGGGTCTCGACCGGCGGGAGCTCGGCGAGCTCGACCTGCGTGATGCCCTTCGCGGACTCGGGCTTGTCGCGGAACCAGACGAACCAGACGACGGCCCATGCCAGGGACAGCACCGCAGTGGCGAAGAACGCCCAGCGCCAGCTGCCCGTCGCGCCGATCACCCACGCGACGATGAGCGGGGCCAGCGCGTTGCCGAGCCGTGCCGCGGAGTGCACCACGCCCTGGGCGAAGCCGTTCCGGTCGCGGGGGATCCACCGGCTCATCGCCTGCGTGGCGGTCGGGAACGCGGCGGCCTCGCTCAGCCCGAGCAGGGCCCGTGCGGCGAAGAGGGTCCAGAAGCCGACCGCGAACCCGGTCCAGAGCGTCGCGACGCCCCAGATCACCGTGATGACGAAGAGCGCCCGGCGCGGGCCGAACTTCTCGCTGATCGTGCCGCCGAACACCTGCAGCAGTGCGTACGGCAACGAGAACGCGGAGACGATGAGACCGGCGGTCGCCTCGTTGAACCCGAACTCCTCGGTGATGTGCGGCAGCGCCGTCGAGATGTTCGTCCGGTCGATGTACGAGATCGCGTACATGCAGCAGAGCAGGACGAGCACGCGTCCGCGGATGCGTCCGCGGAACGGGGTGCCCTTGATCGGTGCGGCCGGGGTCGCCGTGGTCATGAGGCCTCTTCGGGGGAGTGGGAAGGAGTCGGGTGACTGAACGGATCGGACGGTATGCCCGTTGACCATCAGTCGACTTGGAGCCTGCTTGCAGCGGACAGTACGCCGAGGGCGAGCAGCGGTCCTCGGTGTCAGGGGTGCCGACTACCGTTGTCCCCATGGGTGTTGCGATCGAACCGACCCGAGCGGTGCGTCCGTTCGAGGTCATCAGCGAGTACTCGCCGAGTGGCGACCAGCCCGCGGCCATCGCGGAACTCGCCGGGCGGATCAACGCCGGTGAGACCGACGTCGTGCTGCTGGGTGCGACCGGTACCGGCAAGTCGGCGACGACCGCGTGGCTCATCGAGCAGGTGCAGCGGCCGACGCTCGTGCTCGCGCACAACAAGACCCTCGCGGCGCAGCTCGCCAACGAGTTCCGCAGCCTGATGCCGAACAACGCGGTCGAGTACTTCGTCTCGTACTACGACTACTACCAGCCCGAGGCGTACGTCCCGCAGACCGACACCTTCATCGAGAAGGACTCCTCGGTCAACGCCGAGGTCGAACGACTCCGGCACTCCACGACGAACTCGTTGCTCAGCCGCCGCGACAGCGTCGTGGTGTCGACGGTCTCCTGCATCTACGGCCTGGGGACGCCCGAGCAGTACATGAACGCATCGGTCGCACTGCACGTGGGCCAGACGATCTCCCGCGACCAGCTGGTGCGCAAGTTCGTCGCGATGCAGTACCAGCGCAACGACGTCGACTTCGCCCGTGGCACGTTCCGGGTCCGCGGCGACACCATCGAGATCATCCCGATGTACGAAGAGCACGCCATCCGCATCGAGATGTTCGGCGACGAGGTCGAGGCGCTCTCGTCGCTGCACCCCCTCACCGGCAACGTCATCGACGACCTGCCCGCCGTGTCGATCTTCCCGGCGTCGCACTACGTGGCCGACACCGACGTGATGCACCGCGCGATCGCCTCCATCAAGGAAGAACTCGCGGAACGGCTCGCCGAGCTCGAGGGTCAGGGGAAGCTGCTCGAGGCCCAGCGACTCCGCATGCGCACCACGTTCGACATCGAGATGATGGAGCAGATCGGGTTCTGCTCCGGTATCGAGAACTACTCGCGCCACATGGACGGCCGTGGCCCGGGCGAGGCGCCGCACTGCCTCATCGACTACTTCCCCGACGACTTCCTCCTGGTCATCGACGAGTCGCACGTCACCGTGCCGCAGATCGGCGCGATGTACGAAGGCGACGCTTCCCGCAAGCGCACGCTCGTCGAGCACGGCTTCCGTCTGCCGAGCGCGATGGACAACCGCCCGCTCAAGTGGGAGGAGTTCCTCGACCGCGTCGGCCAGAAGGTCTTCCTGTCGGCGACGCCCGGCAAGTACGAGCTCGGCATCACGGACAGTGTGGTCGAGCAGATCATCCGCCCCACGGGGCTGATCGACCCCGAGATCATCGTCAAGCCGAGCGACGGCCAGATCGACGACCTGCTCGAGGAGATCAAGCAGCGCGCCGAGAAGAACGAGCGCGTGCTGGTCACGACGCTCACGAAGCGCATGGCGGAAGAGCTCACCGACTTCCTCGGCAACGCCGGCGTCCGGGTCCGGTACCTGCACTCCGACGTGGACACGCTCAAGCGCGTCGAGCTGCTGACCGAGCTGCGGCAGGGCGTGTACGACGTGCTCATCGGCATCAACCTGCTCCGCGAGGGCCTCGACCTGCCCGAGGTCTCGCTCGTCGCGATCCTCGACGCCGACAAGGAAGGCTTCCTGCGGTCGTCGACGTCGCTCATCCAGACGATCGGTCGTGCCGCCCGCAACGTGTCGGGGCAGGTGCTCATGTACGCCGACAAGATGACCGACTCGATGAAGCAGGCCATCGAGGAGACCGACCGGCGCCGTGAGAAGCAGGTCGCGTACAACCTCGAGCACGGAATCGACCCGCAGCCGTTGCGCAAGAAGATCGCGGACATCACCGAGGTCCTGCAGCGCGAGAACGACGACACCAAGGCGCTGCTGCAGGGCCGACCCGGCACCGACGGTCGTCGGTCGCCCACGCCGAACCTCAAGCGCGGTGGCATCGCCGGCGAGGGCGCGACCCAGCTCGGTGCCACCATCGCAGACCTCAACGACCAGATGCTGCAGGCCGCGGCCGAGCTCAAGTTCGAGCTCGCGGCGCGACTGCGCGACGAGGTGCAGGACCTGAAGAAGGCCCTGCGCCAGATGGAGTCGGCCGGACATGTCAGCTGACGGCGCCCGCACGGTCGTCGTCACCGGTGCGAGCGCCGGGCTCGGGTACCACGCCGCCGAGCAGCTCGCTTCGGCGGGGCACCGTGTGGTGCTGGCGACGCGCGACCGCGGCCGGGCGGACGCCGCCGAGCGCAGCATCCGTCGGCACGTCGACGGGGCCTCGCTCGCCCACGTCCACCTCGACCTCGCCGACCTCGACTCGGTCAGTGCCGCTGCCGACGAACTCGCCGCGCTGGAACCCGACGGCGTCGACGCGGTCGTGAACAACGCCGGGGTCGTCGGGGCGTCGACGCGGGGGAGCACGGCGCAGGGCACCGAACTGCAGGTCGGTACGAACCACCTCGGGCACTTCGCGTGGACCGCCCGGGTCCTGCCCCTGCTCGAACGACGAGCCGGCCGGGTCGTGCACCTCGGGTCGATCGCCCACCGGTTCGCCCAGATCGACGCGACCGATCCGCTCGGCGTCGGTCGGTACTCGAGCCACCGCCAGTACGCCAGGAGCAAGCTCGCCGTGATGCTGTTCGGCTTCGAGCTCGCCCAACGACTGGCCGACTCGGGGTCGTCCGTGTCGAGCGTCGTCGCGCACCCCGGCCTGTCGCTCGACCGCCTGTCGCCGGGCCGTCCCGACGTCAGCCCGACGAGAGCCGAACCCGAGTGGATCCGCCCGGCGCAGCGCATCGTCGCCCAGGGCAAGGACGTCGGCGCCCAGCCGCTCGTGCACGCGGCCGTCGGTCCTGACGTGCACTCGGGGGAGTACTGGGGCCCGGCCGGCTGGATGCAGCTCCGGGGCCCGGCCACGGTGGTCGCGGCCGAACCTCGGGCGCACGACCGCACGGTTGCAGCACAGCTCTGGGCGGCGAGTGAGCGTGCATCCGGCGTCGCGTTCGCTCTCGACGCACTCGTCTGACCCTCCATCCCGGCCGAATGTCGGTGCCGCTTCGTAGAATCGACGACGATGACCATCACCTCTGACCCCGGTACCTCGACGTCGGGCCGGAACGCCTTCGGCGAGCCCGCTGACCTCCACCTCCCCGGCGGGACCGCTCCGCACAGCACCTCCACGCTCAGCGTGCGCGGCGCGCGCGTGCACAACCTGCGTGACGTCGACCTCGAGATCCCGCGCGACTCGCTCGTCGTGTTCACCGGCCTGTCCGGCTCGGGCAAGTCCTCGCTGGCGTTCGACACGATCTTCGCCGAGGGGCAGCGGCGGTACGTCGAGTCGCTGTCCGCCTACGCGCGCCAGTTCCTCGGGCAGGTCGACCGCCCCGACGTCGACTTCATCGAGGGGCTCTCGCCGGCGGTGTCGATCGACCAGAAGTCGACCAACCGCAACCCGCGGTCGACCGTCGGCACGATCACCGAGGTCTACGACTACATGCGTCTGCTCTGGGCGCGCATCGGGGTCCCGCACTGCCCGACGTGTGGCGAAGTGATCAGCAAGCAGACCGTGCAGCAGATCGCCGACCAGCTGATGCAGTTCGAGACCGGCACACGCTTCCAGGTCCTCGCACCCGTGATCTCGAAGAAGAAGGGCGAGTTCGTCGACCTCTTCCAGGAGCTCGCGGCGTCCGGCTACGCCCGCGCGATCGTGGACGGGGAGCGCATCCAGCTCAGCGACCCGCCCAAGCTGAAGAAGCAGGTCAAGCACGACATCTCGGTCATCGTCGACCGCCTGGTGGCGAGCGACGACATCCTCGGTCGCCTCACCGACTCGCTCGAGACCGCCCTGCGCCTGACCGACGGCACCGTCGGCATCGACCTGGTGGACCACGAGGGGCCCGGAGCGGTCCGGAACTACTCCGAGAACCTCTCGTGCCCGAACAACCACCCGCTCGCACTCACCGAGATCGAGCCGCGCACGTTCTCGTTCAACGCGCCGTTCGGTGCCTGCCCCGAGTGCTCCGGCCTCGGCACGCGCATGTCGGTCGACCCCGACCTGGTGCTCGGCGACCCCGAGGCCTCGTTGCGTGACGGCGTCCTGCTGCCCTGGACCGGCACCAGCGGGCTGTACTCCTACTTCGAGAAGCTGCTCGGCGGCCTCGGCAAGGAGCTCGGCTTCTCGCTCGACACCCCGTGGAACCAGCTCGACCCCGCGGTGCAGGCGTCGATCCTGACCGGCAAGGACTTCCAGGTGTCGGTCTCCTGGCGCAACCGTTTCGGCCGCGAGATGCGGTACACGAGCGGCTTCGAAGGCGTCATGCCCTACATCGAGCGCAAGTTCGCCGAGGCCGAATCGGACTCGCAGCGGCAGCGATTCCAGGGGTACCTGCGCGAGGTCCCGTGCCCGGTGTGCGAGGGAACCCGCCTCAAGCCCGAGGTGCTCGCGGTGACGGTCAACGACCGCAGCATCGCGGACGTCACCGACATGTCGCTCGACAACGCGTACTCGTTCATGGACGAGCTGACGCTGACCGACCGCGAAGCGCACATCGCCGCCGCGGTCCTCCGCGAGATCCGCGCACGCCTCGAGTTCCTGCTCGAGGTCGGCCTGAACTACCTCACGCTGGCACGTGGTGCCGGCGGTCTCTCCGGCGGTGAGGCGCAGCGCATCCGCCTGGCGACGCAGATCGGCTCCGGGCTGACGGGCGTGCTGTACGTGCTCGACGAGCCGAGCATCGGCCTGCACCAGCGCGACAACCGTCGACTCATCGACACCCTGGTCAAGCTCAAGGACCTCGGCAACACGCTCATCGTCGTCGAACACGACGAGGACACGATCCGCACGGCCGACTGGGTCGTCGACATCGGCCCCGGTGCCGGTGTGAACGGCGGCAACGTCGTGCACTCCGGTTCGTACGAGGGCATCATCGAGAACCGCGAGTCGATCACCGGTGACTACCTCGCCGGCCGACGCGCGATCGAGGTGCCGGCCGAGCGTCGCAAGGTCAACCTGAAGCGGGCCATCACCGTGCAGGGCGCCCGGGCGAACAACCTCAAGTCGATCGACGCGGACTTCCCGCTCGGTGTGTTCACTGCGGTGACGGGCGTCAGCGGCTCCGGCAAGTCGACGCTGGTGAACGACATCCTGTACAAGGTGCTCGCCAACCAGCTCAACGGCGCCCGGCACATCGCGGGCAAGCACACCCGGGTGAAGGGCCTCGACCAGCTCGACAAGGTCGTGCACGTCGACCAGGCACCGATCGGCCGCACGCCGCGCTCGAACCCGGCGACCTACACGGGCGTGTTCGACCGCATCCGCCAGCTGTTCGCCGAGACGCAAGAGGCCAAGACCCGCGGCTACCAGCCGGGCCGCTTCAGCTTCAACGTCAAGGGCGGCCGCTGCGAGAACTGCGCGGGCGACGGCACGATCAAGATCGAGATGAACTTCCTGCCCGACGTCTACGTTGCGTGCGAGGTCTGCGGTGGTGCGCGCTACAACCGCGAGACGCTCCAGGTGCACTACAAGGGCAAGAACATCTCCGAGGTCCTCGACATGCCGATCAGCGAGGCGGCCGAGTTCTTCGAGCCGATCTCGGCCATCCACCGCTACATGGCGACCCTGGTCGACGTGGGCCTCGGCTACGTGCGTCTCGGCCAGAGCGCGACCACGCTCTCCGGCGGCGAGGCGCAGCGCGTCAAGCTCGCCACCGAGCTGCAGCGTCGCTCGAACGGCCGCACGGTCTACGTGCTCGACGAGCCGACGACCGGTCTGCACTTCGAGGACGTCCGCAAGCTGCTCCTCGTGCTGCAGAGCCTGGTCGACAAGGGCAACACCGTCATCACGATCGAGCACAACCTCGACGTCATCAAGTCCGCCGACTGGCTGATCGACATGGGACCCGAGGGCGGTTCCGGTGGTGGCACGGTCCTGGCGACGGGTACCCCGGAGCACGTGGCGACCGTGCCGGAGAGCCACACCGGTGTCTTCCTGCGCGAGATCTTCGACGCCCAGGACGCCCGGGTCGGCAAGCAGCAGGCGGTCGGCGCACGCCAGGCCACCCAGAAGCAGCAGGGCGGCAAGCAGCAGGGCGACGAGAAGCAGGGCACGACCAAGCAGGCGAGCAAGCAGAAGGCGGGTGCTCGGTAGGTGGCGGACACCGTCCCGTGGCGTCCGAAGGCGGGGGAGATCCCGACCGACCCGGGCGTCTACCGTTGGCGCGACGAAGCCGGTCGGGTGCTCTACGTCGGCAAGGCGAAGAACCTCCGCGCCCGGCTGAGCAACTACTTCGCGCCGCTGCCGACGCTGCACGAGCGCACGCGGCGCATGGTCCTGACGGCACGCAGCGTCGAGTGGACGACGGTCGGCTCCGAGATCGAGGCGCTCCAGCTGGAGTACACCTGGATCAAGGAGTTCGACCCGCCGTTCAACGTCAAGTTCCGCGACGACAAGTCGTACCCGTACATGGCGGTCACCCTGGGCGACGAAGCGCCGCGGGTGATGGTGACACGCAACCGCAAGATCAAAGGCGCGAAGTACTTCGGTCCGTACCCGAAGATCTGGGCGGTGCACGACACCATCGACCTGATGATCAAGGTGTTCCCGATCCGCACGTGCTCGGACTCGTCGTACAAGAAGGCGATGCAGACGGGCCGTCCGTGCTTCCCGGGGCAGATCGGCAAGTGCGGTGGCCCGTGCTCGCAGAAGGTCACGATCGAGGAGCACCGCGCGCTCGTCGAGGAGTTCGTGCGCTTCATGAACTCCTACGACCGTCGGGTCATCACCGAACTCCGGCAGCGCATGGGGGCCTCCGCCGACGCGATGCAGTACGAGCAGGCCGCGAAGTACCGCGACCAGGTCGAGGCGCTCGAAGCCGTGCTCGAGAAGTCCGCCGTGGTGCTCCGCGACTCGGTCGACCTCGACCTGTTCGGCATCGCGGAAGACGAGCTCGCCGCGGCCGTGCAGCTGTTCTCCGTCCGTGGCGGCCGCATCCGCGGTGTCCGCGGCTGGGTCGTCGACAAGGAGCTCGACATCGCCACCGGCGACCTCGTCGAGCAGATCGTGCAGGGCGTCTACGTCACCGACGAGCCCCCGCGCGAGGTCGTCGTCCCCGAACTGCCGGAGGACGCCGACGCGCTCCAGGAGTGGCTCAGCAAGCGCCGGAACGGGCGCGGCACGAAGCTCAGCACGGCACAGCGCGGCGATCGCGCCGGGCTCGCACGGACGGCCGCGCAGAACGCCGGGCAGGCGCTCATGCTCTACAAGACCAAGCGTTCGGCCGACTACACCACCCGGGCCGCGGCACTGGCCGACATCCAGGACGCCCTCGGCATGACCGAGGCGCCGCTCCGCATGGAGTGCTACGACATCTCGCACCTGCAGGGCACGAACGTCGTCGCGTCGATGGTGGTGTTCGAGGACGGCCTGCCGCGCAAGGACCAGTACCGCCGGTACTCGATCGCCGAGACCACCGACGACACCGACAGCATGTACCAGGTGCTCTCGCGGCGCCTGGCGCGGCTGGACGAGGACGCCGAGCTGCCGGACGTCCCGGACGTCACGACCGACGAGGTCGTCGAGGGGTCGAAGCCGACGAAGCGGTTCGCGTACCGCCCGCAGCTGCTCATCGTCGACGGCGGCCAGCCACAGGTGCAGGCAGCGAAGCGCGCAATGGACGAAGCCGGCGTGCACGACATCGCCCTGGTCGGCATCGCCAAGCGGCTCGAGGAGCTCTGGCTCCCCGACGACGACTTCCCGGTCATCCTGCCCCGCAACTCCGAGGCGCTCTTCCTCATCCAGCGCATCCGCGACGAGGCGCACCGGTTCGCGATCACCCACCAGCGCAGCAAGCGGAAGCGCGACGTCCGGTCGCGGCTGTCCGAGATCCCCGGTCTCGGCCCGAGTCGCGTCAACGCCCTGCTGAAGCACTTCGGCTCGGTCGCCCGGCTGCGTGAAGCCACGGCCGAGGACATCGGCGAGGTGAACGGGATCGGCCCGGCGACCGCTGCCGCGGTGGTCTCGAAGCTGGCCCAGACGCCGACGAGCGCGCCGGCGACGAGCGCGTCCAGCGCCCCCGAACCGGACGCCGACGCGATCGCGGACACCGTGACCGAGAACGCAGCCACCCAGCAGACCGCCACCCAGCAGACCGCCACCCACCCCGGAGGCCCGGTGCGGGTCCCCGAGGTGACCGACGACGGTCCGCAGCGACCGTCGTGACGAACCCCGCGCCTCCCGGCCGCCACCGGGCGGTAGCCTGGTCCGGCAGCCGAGACCTCCCCGGGCGACGCGCCCGGGCCGCCACGACGGAGCCCACTCCCAGATGACCGACAGCGCCACCGCGACCACCCACGCGTCGCAGCACGACATCCTCATCGTCACCGGCATGTCCGGGGCCGGGCGGTCCACCGTCGGCAAGGCCCTCGAAGACCTGGGCTGGTACGTCGTCGACAACCTGCCCACGCAGATGCTGGCCCCGCTGACCGAACTGGCCGACCGCGCGGGGGAGAAGATCCCGAAGATCGCCACGGTGGTCGACGTCCGCGGCGGGCGGTTCTTCACCGACCCCGAGCACGCGGTCGAGCAGGTCCGCTCGAGCACCTCCGCGCGGGTCCGTGTGCTGTTCCTCGAAGCCACCGACGCCGTGCTGGTCCGGCGCTTCGAGCAGGTCCGCCGACCCCACCCGCTCCAGGGCGAGGACACCCTGCTCGACGGCATCGCCCGCGAACGAGCGCGTCTCGCCGGCCTGCGCGAGGCGTCCGACGTGGTGATCGACACCTCCGACCTCAACATCCACCAGCTCGCGAACACCGTGATCGAGCACTTCGCCGACGAGCACTTCGTGGGTGTACAGGTCACGCTGATGAGCTTCGGGTTCAAGTACGGTCTGCCCGCCGACGCCGACATGGTGGCCGACGTGCGGTTCCTCCCGAACCCCTACTGGGTCCCGGAACTGCGGCCCCACACCGGGCTGGACCAGCCGGTCTCGGACTACGTGCTGGCGCAGGCCGGAGCCCGTCCGTTCGTCGATCGCTACGCCTCCGTCCTCGAGCCGGTGTTCGAGGGGTACCAGCGCGAGAACAAAAGACACGCTACGATCGCCATCGGCTGTACCGGCGGGAAGCACCGCTCGGTCGCCATCGTCGCCGAGTTGGCGAACCTCCTCCGCGGGATGCCTGGCGTCGCCGTGCGTGTGAAGAACCGAGATCTCGGCCGGGAGTGACCGTCCCTCCGGCCGCTCCCACGCCCGTGCCGCCGGATCTGCGGGAACCACTGAACGAACGTTAGGAATGATGCTGTGCCGTTGACTGCCGAGGTCAAGGACGAACTGGCCAGGGTCGCCGTGAACCGCAACACGGTCCGCGCCGCCGAACTGGCCACGATCCTCCGGTTCGCTGGTGGTCTGCACGTCATCTCGGGCCGCATCGCGGTCGAGGTCGAGCTCGACACCCGGATCATCGTGCACCGGGTCCGCAAGGACCTCGCCGAGCTCTACGGCGTGCGCAGCGAGGCGTCGGTGGGCTCGTCCGCGTCCGCCCGCCGCGGGACCCGCTACCTGGTCCGCGTGCTCGAGGCGGGGGAGACCCTCGCCCGCCAGACCGGCCTGATGGACGCCCGTCGTCGTCCCGTCCGCGGGCTGCCGAACCGCCTCACCACGGGCAACCGCGAGGACCTCGCGGCCATCTGGCGCGGCGCCTTCCTCGCATCCGGCACCCTGACCGACCCGGGTCGGGCCGCAGCGCTCGAGGTCACCTGCCCCGGCAACGAGGCCGCGATGGCCCTCGTCGGTGCCGCCTCGCGTCTCGGGGTCGCCGCGAAGGGCCGCGAGGTCCGTGGGGTGCACCGCGTCGTCATCCGCGACGGCGAGGCCATCGGTCAGATGCTGACCGTCATGGGCGCGGCGCGCACCACCGCCGACTGGGAGGAGATGCGCCAGCGTCGCGAGGTCCGCGCGACCGCGAACCGCCTGGTCAACTTCGACGACGCGAACCTCCGCCGTTCCGCGCAGGCCGCCGTGGCCGCCTGCGCCCGGGTCGAGCGTGCGCTCGAGATCCTCGGCGACGAGGTCCCCGACCACCTGCAGTACGCCGGCACGCTGCGCCTGCAGCACCGCGACGCGTCGCTCGACGAGCTCGGCCAGCACGCGGACCCGCCCATGACCAAGGACGCCATCGCCGGCCGCATCCGGCGCCTGCTGGCGATGGCCGACAAGCGGGCCTCCGACCTCGGCATCCCGGGCACCGAAGCGAGCGTTCCCGAGGAGCTCGAAGGGGCCTGAGAGCGGTCTGTCGACCCTGCGGACGGGAGGCGCGGTGCCAGCTGGCACCGCGCCTCCCGTCCGTTTCCCGGCCCGTTCTCGGACCCGTTCCCGGCCTGGTCGGCGACCGTCCGGACGGACCGTCATCCCGCTCGGGCACGCAGTGTCCGACTGCTAGGGTCGTTACGGCGACGTTACGGGGCGTATCGTCCACCACACGCGGGCCCGCCAGGGTGCGCGACTCCCGAAAGCAGCGCCCCCTGGGCGCTCCACACTCACCAGGAGATCCATTGACCGTCAAGATCGGTATCAACGGCTTCGGCCGCATCGGCCGTAACTTCTTCCGGGCCGCCCTCGCGAAGGGCTCCGACCTCGAGATCGTGGCGGTGAACGACCTCACCGACAACGCGTCGCTCGCCAACCTGCTGAAGTTCGACTCCATCACGGGCCGTCTCGGCGTCTCCGTCGAGCTCGACGGCGACAACATCGTCGTCGACGGCAAGGCCATCAAGGTCCTCGCCGAGCGCGACCCCGCCAACCTCCCCTGGGGCGAGCTGGGTGTCGACATCGTCATCGAGTCGACCGGGTTCTTCACCAAGGCCGCCGATGCGCAGAAGCACATCGACGCCGGCGCCAAGAAGGTCATCATCTCCGCCCCGGCCTCGGGTGACGACGTCACCATCGTGCTCGGCGTGAACGAGGACCAGTACGACGCGGCGAACCACCACATCATCTCGAACGCGTCCTGCACCACGAACAGCCTCGCGCCGCTCGCCAAGGTGTTCCACGACAAGTTCGGCATCGAGCGTGGCCTCATGACCACGGTGCACGCCTACACCGCCGACCAGAACCTGCAGGACGGCCCGCACAAGGACCCCCGTCGTGCCCGCGCCGCCGCGCTGAACATCGTCCCGACCTCGACCGGTGCCGCCAAGGCCATCGGCCAGGTCATGCCGGAGCTCGCCGGCAAGCTCGACGGCTTCGCGCTGCGCGTCCCGGTCCCCACCGGCTCGATCACCGACCTCACCCTCGAGACCAAGTCCGAGGTCACCGTCGACGAGATCAACGCCGCCTACAAGGAGGCCGCAGAAGGTCCCCTCAAGGGCATCCTGCTCTACAGCGAGGACCCGCTGGTGTCGACCGACATCACCACGGACCCGCACTCCTCGATCTACGACTCCGGCCTGACCAAGGTCATCGGCGGCCTCGTGAAGATCACCTCGTGGTACGACAACGAGTGGGGCTACTCGAACCGCCTCGTCGACCTCACCGAGTACGTCGGCGAGCGTCTGTAACACATGGCCCTCCGCACCCTCGAGGACCTCGGCGACCTCGCCGGCAAGCGCGTCGTCGTCCGTTGTGACCTGAACGTCCCGCTCAAGGACGGCACCATCACGGACGACGGCCGCGTCCGCGCGTCGCTCACCACGCTGAACACCCTCGTCAACGCCGGCGCACGCGTCATCGTGATCTCGCACCTGGGCCGCCCCGACGGGGAGCCCAAGCCCGAGTTCTCGCTCGCACCGGTGGCCCAGCGGCTCTCCGAGCTGCTCGGCAAAGAGGTCACGTTCGTCGGCGAGACCGTCGGTGACGAAGCGACCGCCGCGGCCGAGGCCCTCGAGGACGGCGACGTCCTGCTGCTCGAGAACCTCCGCTTCAACCCGGAGGAGACCTCGAAGGACGCCGCCGAGCGCGGTGCCTTCGCGGACCGCATCGCCGCCCTCGGTGACGCCTTCGTCTCCGACGGCTTCGGTGTCGTGCACCGCAAGCAGGCCTCGGTCTACGAGCTCGCGTCCGCACTGCCCAGTGCGGCCGGTTCGTTGATCGAGACCGAGCTGCGCGTGCTCGAGCGCCTGACCAAGGACCCGGAGCGGCCGTACACGGTCGTGCTCGGCGGGTCGAAGGTCAGCGACAAGCTCGGTGTCATCGACCACATCCTGCCGAAGGTCGACACCCTCTGCATCGGTGGCGGCATGCTCTTCACGTTCCTCGCGGCCCAGGGCCACGGGGTCGCGAAGTCGCTGCTCGAGGCGGACCAGCTCGACGTCGTCCGCGAGTACCTCTCGCGGGCGAAGGAGCTCGGTGTCACCATCGACCTGCCGACCGACGTCGTGGTGGCCTCCGGCTTCGCGGCCGACGCCGACCACGAGACCGTGGCGGCCGACGCCATCGAGTCCTCGTCGTTCGGTACGGACGGCATCGGCCTCGACATCGGCCCGGAGACCGCTGCGCGGTTCGCCTCGGCCGTCTCGGGTTCGAAGACCGTGTTCTGGAACGGCCCGATGGGTGTGTTCGAGTTCCCGGCCTTCGCCGCCGGCACGAAGACCGTCGCGCAGGCGCTGACCGAGGTCGACGGCCTCGGCGTCGTCGGTGGTGGCGATTCCGCTGCCGCCGTGCGGTCGCTCGGCTTCTCAGACGACCAGTTCGGCCACATCTCGACCGGTGGCGGTGCGAGCCTCGAGTTCCTCGAGGGCAAGTCGCTGCCCGGTCTCGAAGCACTGGGGTGGACCGCATGACCCGCACGCCACTGATCGCCGGGAACTGGAAGATGAACCTGGACCACCTCCAGGCCATCGCGACCGTGCAGAAGCTCGCATGGACGCTCAAGGACGCCCGGCACGACTTCGACGACGTCGAGGTCGCGGTGTTCCCGCCGTTCACCGACCTGCGGAGCGTGCAGACGCTGATCTCGGCTGACAAGCTGCCGATCCACTTCGGTGCGCAGGACCTGTCGCAGTTCGACTCCGGTGCCTACACCGGTGACGTCTCCGGTGCGTTCCTCGCAGCGCTCGACGCCCAGTACGTCATCGTCGGCCACTCCGAGCGGCGCACGCTGCACGGTGAGACCGACGAGGTCGTCGCGGCGAAGACCGCGGCGGCCGTCAAGCACGGCCTCGTCCCCGTGGTGTGCGTCGGCGAGACCGGCGAGCAGCGCGAGGAGCGCGGCGCCGGTGTCGTGCCGGTCGAGCAGCTCCGCGTCGTGCTCGACGCGGTCAAGCCCGCCGACATCGTCGTGGCGTACGAGCCCGTCTGGGCCATCGGCTCCGGCCAGGCCGCCACGGCCGAGCAGGCGCAGGACGAGTGCGCGGCGATCCGTCGTGGCATCGCCGCAGCCTGGGGTGACCAGGCTGCTGCAGACACCCGAGTGCTCTACGGCGGCTCGGTCAAGTCGGGCAACATCGCGGGGTTCCTCCGCGAGCCCGACATCGACGGCGCGCTCGTCGGTGGCGCTTCGCTCGACGTGCAGGAGTTCGCGGCCATCGCCCGGTTCCGTCAGCACGTCGGGCTGTAGTCCGCAGGCGTCGTCGCGGGCAGTCGTCCGCACCACTCCCGTCCAGGTACCGGCCGTGCTCCGCGCGGCCGGTACACTGGTACGGCTGACTGACACGAAAGGTACGTCGTGGCGATACTCTCCGTCGTGCTGCAGGTCCTGCTCGCAATCACGAGCCTCCTGCTCACGCTCCTCATCCTGCTGCACAAGGGCCGCGGTGGTGGCCTCTCCGACATGTTCGGCGGTGGGGTCACGAGCAACCTCGGTGCGTCCGGCGTGGCCGAGCGCAACCTCAACCGCATCACGGTGATCCTCGGTCTGGTCTGGATCGTCTCCATCATCGTGCTCGGTCTCATCAACAAGTTCACGGCGGGGGTCTGATCCATGGCAAGCGGAGGCAGTGCAATCCGAGGGTCTCGCGTCGGCGCGGGACCGATGGGCGAACAGGACCGCGGGGTCCAGGCAGAGCGCGTGGCGATCTCGTACTGGGACGCCCTCGGCAACGAGGTCGTGCGGTACTTCGCCGCGAACCTGCCCGATGAAGAGATCCCCGAGACGGTGGACTCGCCGTCGAGTGGTCTGCCGGCTGGGCGCGACAAGGAGAACCCTCCCGTGGTCTCCAAGACGGAGCCCTACAAGACGCACCTCGCGTACGTGAAGGAACGCCGCACCGAGGAAGAGGCAGCGCAGCTCCTCGAGGACGCGCTCCAGCAGCTCCGAGAGCGTCGCGGCACCGCGGCGAAGAAGAGCTAGCGCACACACGCTGCCGAAGGCCCCTGCACCGATGGTGTGGGGGCCTTGGTGCGTCCGGGGCAGGGGCGGCTCGGTCGCCGAGTGGTCAAGACACGCCGCGTGCGGTGCGCGCTGGTGGCGCGAACCGTCGGTTGCAGGCGCCGCAACCGACAGTTCGTGCCCACTCGGCGTCGTGCCGTCGGGGAGTCGCGGCAGGTCGGTGCCCGGCCGCGCGCGCCGAGCGACGGTTCGCCGAGGGGTCACGACACGCCGCGTGAAGTGTGTCGAGGTGGCGCGTTCTGTCGCCTGCGGCGCCTGCGGCCAACAGTTCGTGACCACTCGGCGTCGTGCCGGCGGGGTGTCGCGACCGCTCGGCGCCGGGGTGCCGCGTCCGGGTGCCGCGCGGAGTGCCGGTTCGCCGAGGGGTCACGACACGCCGCGTGCGGTGCGCCGAGGTGGCGGGAACCGTCGCCTGCGGCGCCCGCAAGCGACAGTTCGTGACCACTCGGCGTCGTGCCGGCGGGGAGTCGTGACCGCTCGGCGTCGCTCGGTGCCGGGATGCCGCGCGGAGCGGCGGTTCGCCGAGTGGTCACGACACGCCGCGTGCGGTGCGCGGTGGTGGCACGAACTGTCGCCTGGGGCGCCCGCGGCCGACAGTTCGTGCCCCCTCGACTCAGGCGCTCGGGCGCGGCGCGCAGTGGGCGCGACCACAGACGGACGGGAGGCCCGGTGCCAGCTGGCACCGGGCCTCCCGTCCGTCAGGAACGCGCGTCTAGTACGTCGACGCGATCAGGTTCTCGGGGACGTCGCGTGCGGCGTCCTGGTCCACGAAGAAGACGGTGCGCTTGCGACCCTGCACGCCACCGACGGGGACGTCCTCGATCGACGCACCGGCGAGGGCCAGCCCGAGGACCGATGCCTTCTCGGCACCGGAGAGGATCACCCAGACGCGCTGCGAGGCGTTGATCACCGGGAAGGTGACGGTCAGACGCTGCGGCGGCGGCTTGGGGGAGTCGTCGACCGACACGACGGCACGGTCGGTGACGGTGAGCTGCGGGAACTCCGGGAAGAGCGAGGCGGTGTGCCCGTCGGGGCCGACACCGAGCAGCGTGATGTCGAAGCGCGGAGCGACGGCACCTTCGGGCGCGGCGTCCCGCAGCTCGCGCTCGTACTGGGTCGCCGCGGCCTCGATGTCGAGCCCGCCGTCCGACGCCGGCATCGGGTGGATGTTCGACGCGGGGATGTCGACGTGGTCGAAGAAGTCGGTCTGGGTGCCGATCGTGTTGCGGTCGGCGTCGTCCGACGGGACCCAGCGCTCGTCGACCCACCAGACGTGCACCTTCGACCAGTCGACGCTCTCGCGCGCCGGCGACTGGCCGATCGCGGCGAGGACGAGGGAGGACACCGAGCCACCGCTGATCGCGATGTCGGCGCGCTCCTGCTCGTCGAGCACGTCGATGATCTTGGTGATGAAGCGTGCGGCGACCGAAGCGCCGAGGGCCTGCTTGTCCGGGTGCACGAGCACCCGCCGTTCGTTGGTCACGTGACTCCCGTGTTCGTGGCGGCCGACCGGTCGTCCGACCGCCTTCGGTCCGGTCGGGCCGCCTGCACCAGACAGGCGGCCCGACCGTGTGGGGTGTTGATCAGCGGGCGATGGTCTCGCGCAGCTGGGGCACCCCGTGCTTGACGACGTCTCCGAAGAGGACGTCCGGGTCGAGTCTACGGAGTTCCTCGGCCAGGCAGTCGCGCAGGTTGCGGCGTGGCAGCGACAGGTCGTGCGTCGGCTGCCCGGGCATCGAGAGCGTGGCGACGTCCACCAGGGAACGCTCGAGCTCGATGGTGCCGGACTCACGGACGAGCTTCACACCGTGGATGCCGCTCGACCCCGTTGCGCGCGGCGACGTGACGACGGACACCGGCACCTGGAGCTGCAGCTGCAGCCAGGCGGCGAGGAGGATCGTCGACGGGCTGTCGGACGCTCCGGAGACCTCGACGGCGGTGATCGGCTCGTACGGCGGCTGGTCGAGCGCCGCGGCGAGCTGGTTTCGCCACAGGGTCAGACGGGTCCACGCGAAGTCGGTGTCGCCCGGTACGTAGGACGCACCGAGTGCCTCGATCGCGCCGTTGGGGTCCTTCTGCGCGGCCGCGTCGGTGATCCGTCGCTGCGCGATGCGGCCGAGGGCCGAGGCCGCGGGCTGCTCGGGAGCGGTCTGCGGCCACCAGGCCACGACGGGTGCGTCCGGCAGCAGGAGGCCGGTGACCAGGCTCTCCTCGTCGGTCGCGGTCTCGCCGTACGCCCGGAGGACGATGACCTCGCTCGCGCCCGCGTCGCTGCCGACGCGGATCTGCGCGTCGAGGCGACCGGGGGACTTCGTGTCACCGCTGTTCTTCGAGACGATGATGACGCGCATCGGGTGCTCGCGGGACGCCTCGTTGGCCGCCTCGATCGCCTCTTCCTCGTGGCCGAGGGCCGTCGAGATGATGAGGGTCAGCACACGGCCGAGGGCGACGGCGCCGCCCTCCTCGCGGATGCGGACGAGCTTCTTCTGGATCTTCGACACCGTGGTGTCGGGCATGTCGATCTTCACGGACGCCTCCAGGTCCGACCGTCGCGGGCGAGCAGGGCGTCGGCGGATGCCGGCCCCCACGTTCCGGGACGGTACTGCTCGGGCTGGCCCTGCGTGGCCCAGAACTCCTCGATGGGGTCGAGGATCTTCCAGGACAGCTCGACCTCCTGGTGCCGCGGGAACAGCGGCGGGTCACCGAGGAGCACGTCGAGGATGAGTCGCTCGTACGCCTCGGGGGATGCTTCGGTGAACGCGTGGCCGTAGCCGAAGTCCATCGTCACGTCGCGCACCTGGGTGCCGACGCCGGGGACCTTCGAGCCGAAGCGGAGCGTGACGCCCTCGTCCGGCTGGACACGGATGACGAGCGCGTTCTGACCGAGCGGGGACTGCGTGTTGCCGTAGACGTCCTCGGGGACGCGCTTGAACACGATCGCGATCTCGGTCACACGACGACCCAGACGCTTGCCGGCGCGCAGGTAGAACGGGACGCCCTGCCAGCGACGCGTGGCGATGTCGAGCTTGATCGCCGCGTAGGTCTCGGTACCGGACTCCGGGTTCATCCCGGCCTCTTCGAGGAAGCCGAGCACCTTCTCGCCGCCCTGCCAGCCGCCGTCGTACTGCCCGCGGGCAGTGGCGGTCGACAGGTCCTCGGGCAGACGGACGGCGGAGAGCACCTTCTCCTTCTCGGCACGCAGGTCGGCGGCCTTGAACGAGACGGGTTCCTCCATCGCGGTGAGTGCGAGGAGCTGCAGCAGGTGGTTCTGGATGACGTCGCGCGCCGCACCGATGCCGTCGTAGTACGCGGCACGCCCGGCGACGCCGATGTCCTCGGCCATCGTGATCTGCACGTGGTCGACGTAGTTCGAGTTCCAGATGGGTTCGTACATCTGGTTCGCGAACCGGAGCGTCAGGAGGTTCTGGACGGTCTCCTTGCCGAGGTAGTGGTCGATGCGGAACACGTCGTCGGGCGCGAAGACGCTCTCGACGATCGCGTTGAGCTCGCGCGCGGTGCGGAGGTCGGAACCGAACGGCTTCTCGACGACCACGCGGCTCCAGGAGCCCTCGCGCTTCTCGGTCAGCCCGGACAGCTTCAGCTGCTCGGTGACCACCGGGAACATCTTCGGCGGGATGGACAGGTAGAACGCGTGGTTGCCCAGCGTCCCGCGCTCGGCGTCGAGGTCGTCGACGGTGCGCTTGAGCTCGCGGAACGCCTCGGGGTCGTCGAACGAGCCCTGGACGAAGCGGATGCCCTGTTCGAGCTGACGCCAGACGTCCTCGTCGAACGGGGTGCGCGAGTGCTCCTTGACGGCGTCGTGGACGAGCTGGGAGAAGTCTTGGTCCTCCCAGTCGCGACGAGCGAACCCGACGAGCGCGAATCCCGGGGGCAGGAGCCCCCGGTTGGCCAGGTCGTAGACCGCGGGCATCAGCTTCTTGCGTGACAGGTCGCCCGTCACGCCGAAGATGATGAGCGTGCTCGGTCCCGCGATCCGGTTCAGTCGACGATCCGTCGGCAGCCGGAGCGGGTTGTGCTCCGGGGTGATTGCCACCGGTGACATGAGTCGGTGAACTCCTTACGAGTCAGTGGGAGACGGCGGACGCGATCGCCGCGGTGGCGGCGTGGACGTCCGACGTCGTGAGGGTGAGGACCGGCCGGCCGTGCTCGGCGAGGACGCTCGCGTCGCCGGCTGCCTGGGCCCGGAGGAGCTGCCCGAACGTGAACGGCCGACCCGGGATCGCCAGGTCCTCCGCTTCGTCGGCCACGATCTGCAGGAACACTCCCGTGGCGGGGCCGCCCTTGTGGTACTGGCCGGTCGAGTGCAGGAACCGGGGGCCGTACCCGAAGGTGACGGGGCGCTCCGTGCGCGCCGCGATCGCGTCGCGCAGCGACTCGAGACCGCTGTTGGTGGTGCGGTCGACGTACGCCTGCACCGACACGTAGCCGGTCGGGTCGAGTGCGGACAGGAGGCCCGACACGGCTTCCGAGAGCGTCGCACCGACCGCGAGTCCGGGCGTCGCGTGGACGGCGATGCCGTCCTCGGAGAACGCCGGCTCGGCAGGAACGGGGCGGTCGTCGAGCAGCGCGCGGGTCGCGACCTTGGCGGCCTCGACGTCGGGCTGGTCGAACGGGTTGATGCCGAGCAGGCGACCGGCGACCGCGACGGCGTACTCCCAGACGAGGATCTGGCCACCGAGCGTGCCGGTGATCTCGACCTCGCCCTCGGCCACGTGACGCTCGTCCTCGCGCGAACCGACCAGGCGGATGACCTGGACGTCGGGCAGGCCGGCGGTGACCTCGGGGGAGTCCGCGTGCAGCACGACGGGCAGCAGGCCGCGGCCGTCCTTGCCGGTCGACTCCGCGATCAGCTGTTCGACCCAGTCGCCGAAACCGACGATGTGCGTGCCGTCGGGCACGATGGCGATCTTGTCGCGCAGCGGCTCGGTGCCCGCGAGGACCGCACCGAGCACGAGCCCGGGGTTCTCGTCCAGGTCGACCGAGAGCAGCGCGGAGATCGCGTCGGCCTCGTCGAGGAGCTCGGCGATGTCCGCTCCCGCGAGCCCGGACGGCACGAGGCCGAAGGCGGTGAGCGCGGAGTAGCGGCCACCGACCGTGGAGTCGGCGGTGAAGACGCGGTAGCCGGCGTCGGTCGCAGCGGCCTCGAGCGCGGAGCCCGGGTCGGTGACGACGACGATGCGGCGCGCCGGGTCGATGCCGGCGTCGCGGAAGGCCTGCTCGTAGACACGCCGCTGCGAATCGGTCTCGAGCGTCGAGCCGGACTTCGACGAGACCACGAGCACGGTGCGCTCGAGGTCGGTCGTCACGGCCGCACGGACCTGTGCGGGGTCGGTCGAGTCGAGGACCGTGAGGGGCACGCCGGCGGTGCGCGTGATGACCTCGGGTGCGAGGGACGAGCCGCCCATGCCGGCGAGGACGACGTGGTCGACCCCTTCGGCACGGAGCGACTCGCGCAGCGCGGTCACCTCGGCGACGAGCGGGCGGGAGACCGCGACGGCCTCCACCCAGCCGAGGCGCTTCGACGCCTCGGCCTCGGCGGTGGTTCCCCACAGATCGGCGTCCTGGGCGGTGATGCCCGAGGCCACCAGGTCAGCGACGAGCCGCGGGACCACCTGTTCGATGGCCCGCGCGGCGTCGCCGCTGGCTGCGATGGAAACCGTCACTACTTGGCGCCCTCGAGCGCTGCCTTGACGGTGTCGACGAGCTCGCCCCAGGAGACGTTGAACTTGTCCACGCCCTCCTTCTCGAGCAGTGCGACGACCTCGTCGTAGTCGACGCCCTGTGCGGCGAGCTGGTCGAGGACCTGCTGCGCCTGGTCGAACGTGCCGGCGATGGCGTCGCCGTGGATCTCACCGTGGTCGAACGTGGCGTCGAGCGTCTTGCCCGGCATCGTGTTGACGGTGTTCGGGGCGGCGAGCTCGGTCACGTAGAGCGTGTCGGGGAGCGACGGGTCCTTGACACCGGTCGAGGCCCAGAGCGGACGCTGCGTGTTGGCGCCGGACTCGAGCAGGCCGAGGGCACGCTCGGAGGCGAACGCCTCGGTCCAGACCTGGTAGGCGAGCTGCGCGTTGGCGATGCCGGCCTTCGACTTGAGGGCCTTGGCCTCGTCGGTGCCGACGGCGTCCAGGCGCTTGTCGATCTCGGAGTCGACGCGCGACACGAAGAAGGACGCGACCGAGTGGATCTTGGAGAGGTCGTGGCCGGCGGCCTTGGCCTTCTCGAGCCCACCGAGGTACGCGTCGATGACGGCGCGGTAGCGCTCGAGCGAGAAGATCAGGGTGACGTTGACGGAGATGCCGGCGCCGATGACCTCGGTGATCGCCTCGAGACCCTCGAGCGTCGCCGGGATCTTGATGAGGACGTTCTCCTTGCCGACCTTCTCGAACAGGAACTTGGCCTGCTCGATGGTCTTGGCGGTGTCGTGCGCGAGGCCCGGCTCGACCTCGATCGAGACGCGGCCGTCGAAGCCCTTGGTCTCGTCGTAGATCGGCTTGAAGACGTCGGAGGCGTTCGCGACGTCCTGCGTGGTGATCGCGAAGATCGCGTCGGTGACGTCGGTGCCCGCAGCGGCGAGCTCCTTGACCTGCGAGTCGTAGCGCTCGCCCTTGGCGAGGGCGGACGCGAAGATCGTCGGGTTCGTCGTCACGCCGACGACGTTCTTCTGCTCGATGAGCTCGGTGAGCTTGCCGGTTTCGAGGAGCTCGCGGGAGAGGTCGTCGAGCCAGATGCTCACGCCGACCGCGGAGAGGGCGGCGGTGGGGGTGTTCTCAGCCATGTGTTTCTCTTCTTCTTTCATCGACGGGTCCGTGAGGACCGTGAGTCGGGGTTTCGGGGACGGGAGGCCCGTGGCGGAACCGAGCCGGGCCTCCCGGAAGAAGGGCCGGATCCGGAAACCGGACCCGGCCCTTGCAGGTCAGGAAGCTGCGATCGATTCCTTCGCGGCGGCCACGACGTGCTCCGTCGTGAAGCCGAACTCCTTGAAGAGCGTCTGGTAGTCGGCCGAGGCACCGAAGTGCTCGATCGAGACGCTGCGGCCCTTGTCGCCGACGATGTCGCGCCAGCTCATGGCGATGCCGGCCTCGACCGACACACGAGCGGTGACGTTCTTCGGGAGCACCTGGTCCTGGTAGTTCTCGGACTGGGCGCGGAACCACTCGATCGACGGCGCGCTCACGACGCGGGCGTTGATGCCCTCGGCCTTGAGCTGCTCGCGAGCATCGACAGCGATCTGGACCTCGGAACCGGTCGCGATGAGGATGACGTCCGGGGTGCCGTTGGGCGCCTCGGCCAGGATGTACGCACCCTTGGCGACGTTCTTCGCCGAAGCGAAGACCTCACCGGAGGCGTCACCCTCGCCACGCTCGAACACGGGGAGGTTCTGACGGCTCAGCGCGATGCCGGCCGGGCGGTCGGTGTGCTTGAGCATCTCGAGCCACGCGTACGCGACCTCGTTGGCGTCGGCCGGGCGGACGACGTCGAGACCGGGGATCGCACGGAGCGACGAGACCTGCTCGATCGGCTGGTGCGTCGGGCCGTCCTCGCCGAGGGCGATGGAGTCGTGGGTCCAGACGTAGATCGCCGGCGCCTGCATGAGCGCGGCGAGACGGACCGCCGGACGCATGTAGTCGCTGAAGATGAGGAACGTGCCACCGAAGGGGCGGGTGTTCCCGTGCAGGACGATGCCGTTGAGGATCGAGCCCATGGCGTGCTCGCGGATGCCGAAGTGCAGCACGCGGCCGTACGGGTCGGTGCTCCACGTCGACGTCGAGGCCTCGGCCGGACCGAAGGACTTGGCGCCCTCGATCGTGGTGAGGTTCGACTCGGCGAGGTCGGCCGAACCGCCCCAGAACTCGGGCATCAGCGGCGCGATGGCGTTGATCACCTTGCCGGAAGCGGCACGGGTCGAGACGGCCTTGTCGGTCGGGAAGACCGGGAGCGCTGCTTCGAGGCCCTCCGGGAGCTCCTTCGACTGGACACGGTCGAACAGCGCCTTCTTGTCGGCGTTGGCGGCGGCCCACGCGTCGAAGGACTTCTGCCACTCGGCGTGCTCGGCCTGGCCCTTGGCGACGGCGCCGCGGGTGTACTCGAGGACCTCGGGGGCGACCTCGAAGGTCTTGTCGGTGTCGAAGCCGAGGATCTCCTTGAGACCCTTGATCTCGTCGGCGCCGAGCGCCGAGCCGTGGATCTTGCCCGAGTTCTGCTTGGTCGGCGACGGCCAGCCGATGATCGTCTTGAGGACGATGAGCGACGGCTTGTCGGTGACCTGCTTGGCGGCCTCGATCGCGGCGTGGAGCTCCTCGACGTCCTCGGAGTACTCGCCGGTCTTCTTCCAGTCGACGATCTGGACGTGCCAGCCGAGCGCCTCGTAGCGGTCGGCGACGCTCTCCGAGAACGCGATGTCGGTGTTGTCCTCGATCGAGATCTGGTTCGAGTCGTAGAACGCGATGAGGTTGCCGAGCTGCTGACGGCCGGCGAGCGAGCCGGACTCGTTCGTCACGCCTTCCTGCATGTCACCGTCGCCGGCGATCACGTAGGTGTAGTGGTCGAACGGCGACTGGCCGGCCGGGGTCTCCGGGTCGAACAGGCCGCGCTCGAAGCGCTGGGCGTAGGCGAAGCCGACCGAGGACGCGAGGCCCTGGCCGAGCGGGCCCGTGGTGATCTCGACACCGTCGGTGTGGCCGTACTCCGGGTGACCCGGGGTCTTCGAGCCCCACTTGCGCAGGTGCTGCAGGTCGTCGATCTCGAGCCCGTAGCCGTGCAGGTAGAACTGCACGTACTGGAGGATCGAGGCGTGACCGGCGGAGAGGATGAAGCGGTCGCGGCCGATCCAGGTGGAGTCGCTCGGGTCGCGACGCATCACCTTCTGGAAGAGCAGGTGGGCGAGCGGAGCGAGGCTCATCGCGGTGCCGGGGTGACCGTTGCCGGCGGCCTCGACCGAGTCGGCGGCGAGAACGCGGGCCGTGTCGACGGCCTTCCGGTCGATGGCGTCCCAGGTGAATTCAGCCACTTGGATGTTGACCCTTCTTGATGCGACATGTGCGAGGGCTCGTGCCATCGCACGGACATGTGGCCATCCCGGGGCCGAGTCGTGTCGCCGTCTAGCGGCGGCCGACCGGCTCATCGCGGCCGACGTCATCGGGGCGCGCACTGCGGGAGGGCGTGTCCAGCATAGTGACCCGGTACTCAGAAGGGGTTCAGGTGACCCCCGATGTTCACACCGGGGTGGCCGTCGACGGTCGATCCGGGCGTGTCGAGCGCGTCCGGATCACGCCGGGATGTCGGAGCGGGGCACCGTCGCGGCGCTTCCATCCCGTAAACTGATCGGGACCCGTGGACATTCCGGGTCAGCGCATGCCCGGACGCCGTCGCAGTCGTCCACCGAGTGTGCGAGCTGATGCGAACAGACTGAGGTTCTCTTGCCGACTGCCACCGTGACCCGGCCCGACACCGATCGACCCCGATCGCCGCTGTCCCGCAAGGTCCGTGCGTACGTCTCGTTGACGAAGCCGCGCGTGATGGAGCTGCTGCTCGTCACCACGGCGCCGACGATGTTCCTCGCCGAACGCGGCGTCCCCGACCTGTGGCTCGTCTTCTGGACGATGCTCGGCGGAGCGATGTCGGCCGGTTCGGCGTCGGCCTTCAACTGCTACATCGACCGCGACATCGACCGCCTGATGAAGCGGACCAGCACCCGCCCGCTCGTCACCGGCGAGCTGTCCGACCGCGAGGCCCTCGTGTTCTCGTGGGTGCTCGGCATCCTGTCGACCGCGGTGCTCGGCTTCCTGGTGAACTGGCTCGCCGCCGCGCTGAGCGTCATCGCGATCCTCATCTACGTGTTCGTCTACACGCTGTGGCTCAAGCGCCGCACCCCGCAGAACATCGTGTGGGGCGGCTCGGCCGGCTGCATGCCCGTGCTCATCGGCTGGGCGGGCGTCACCGGGTCGCTGACCTGGACCCCGGTCATCCTGTTCATGGTGATCTTCCTGTGGACGCCGCCGCACTACTGGCCGCTGTCGATGAAGTACCGCGACGACTACGACGCGGCCGACGTGCCCATGCTCGCCGTGGTCCGTGGCCGCACCGTCGTCGGCCTGCAGGTCGTGCTCTACGCGTGGGCGACGCTCGTCTGCTCGCTCCTGCTCATCCCGGTCGGACACATGGGGCCGCTCTACACGGTGGTCGCGCTGGCGGGCGGCATCTGGTTCGTCGTCGAGTCGCACCGCCTGTACTCGCGGGCCATCCAGCACGTCGAGCACGTGCAGCCGATGCGGGTCTTCCACAGCTCGATCACGTACCTGACGCTGCTCTTCATCGCCGTGGGCATCGACCCGCTGCTGCCGCAGGTCTTCACCTTCTAGGCGGTCGAGCGGGCGCCCGCGCGCGCTCGGTCCGCACGACGCCGTCGTGTCGATTCGACGCCGTCGTGTCCTGCTGACGCCGTCATGTCCGGTTGACACCGTCGTGTCCTGTTGACGCCGTCGTGTCGGCACGACGCCGCCACCACGCCGAGACGCCGCCGAACCCGGCGGCGTCTCGTGCGTTCGGCGGCGTAGCGGCAGGACACCGGCGTCCTGCGTCGGCCACGAGGCGGCCTGGAGGCGCGGTGCGGGCCCGCCACGGGCCTCCCGTCCGGCGTGACGGCCGTCGGCCGCGGGGCGGACGCGAGTCGCTGCGAACCGCGCGTGGTGCGGATATCGAGCGACGAAGTCGATGTCGTGCGACATCGGCGGTGTCGTTCCGCGTCAGCAACGTGGCGCTCGCCCGTCCACGTCCGCCACAAACGCGACACCCCACGAGTCGAACGACTCGTGGGGTGTCGGAGAACGGGTGTCGAGCGCACGACGCGCCCGGACGTCAGGCGTCGATGGGTTCCCGGACGGCGTCTCGGCCGGCCGAGGCCCGCGTCGACAGCACCACGGCGGTCACCGCACCGACGAGCAACCCGGCGAGCACCATGTGCGTGCCGACGAGCCCGACGGGCAGACCCGTGCGTGCCTGCGTGAGTCCGACCGCGATCTGCAGGAACTCGACGACGAGCAGCAGCAGCGGCCACTTGCTCGGGCGACCCAGACGGACGGCTCCGATCACGAGCACCAGGGTCAGCGCGAAGAGGGCGTACGCGGGCCAGGCGTGCACGTGCTCCATCACCGCGGGGTCGAACCCGGTGCGGTGCAGACGTCCACCGTCAACCGCGGCGTCGGCCCCGGCGTGCGGGCCGCTGCCGGTGGTCAGGATGCCGACGAGCACGGTCACGACGACCGCGGCGACGGTGCCGCGGACGACACCCGTGTACCAGCGCGGGACGAGCCGCTGGGCGGTCCGCGGGCCGTGCGTCGTGCGGTAGACCAGCGCAGCGGTCACCGAGGTGAGGGCGGCGGAGACGACGAAGTGCAGCCCGACCACGAAGGGGTTCAGGTTCGTCCAGACGCTCATGCCTCCGATGACGGCCTGGACCGGGATCGCGACGCCCTGAGCGAACGCGAGCCAGAAGAGTTCGGGGCGCGTGCGGAGCATCCGGACGACCGCGAGGAACATCGCGACGGCCACGATCACGAGCACGAAGGTGAGCAGACGGTTGCCGAACTCGATGATGCCGTGGATGCCCATCTCCGGCGTGGAGACCAGCGAATCCGCCGTGCACTTGGGCCAGGTGGGGCATCCGAGGCCCGACGCGGTGAGGCGCACGAGGCCTCCGGTACCGATCAGCACGACCTCGACCACGAAGGACGCCCAGGCCAGTGCGACCACACGACGGTCGACCACGCGGGGGAGCGACCACCACCGTCCGGTCCGGAGATCCTGCTCGACGGGGGATCCGACGCGTGTCACGAGGGTGGTGCCTTCCTGTTGTTCCGTGCAGTGAACCTGTAGGATTCGAGGGTTCAGCAGCAGTCAAGTCTAGGCAGGCGCCGGCTCCGAATGGGCCGAGATCGCCGATCAACCCACGGACTGCGTGGAACCATTGTCGTTGCGAGGGAGCAGCACCGGGTCCGCATGTCAGCGGTCCGCGGTGGAATGGCGTCCAGACGCCACGGGTTCACACCTGTAACGCTGTCCCGCGAGAAGGAAACGAGGAGACCATGTCCGACGTGCTCATCGACCGTCCCGAGCTCGAAGGGCTCGGCCAATACGAGTTCGGCTGGTCCGACTCCGACTCGGCAGGGTCCTCCGCCCGTCGTGGGATCTCGGAAGAGGTCGTCACCGACATCTCGAACCTCAAGGACGAGCCCGAGTGGATGCTGAAGAACCGCCTCAAGGGGCTGTCGCTCTTCGGCCGCAAGCCGATGCCGACGTGGGGTGCCGACCTGACGGGCATCGACTTCGACAACATCAAGTACTTCGTGCGCTCCACGGAGAAGCAGGCGCAGTCGTGGGAGGACCTCCCCGAGGACATCCGTGCGACCTACGAGAAGCTCGGCATCCCCGAGGCCGAGCGGCAGCGCCTCGTCGCCGGCGTCGCCGCGCAGTACGAGTCCGAGGTCGTCTACCACCAGATCCGCGAGGACCTGGAGCAGCAGGGCGTCATCTTCATGGACACCGACACGGCGCTCCGTGAGCACCCGGAGCTGTTCGAGGAGTACTTCGGCACCGTGATCCCGGCCGGCGACAACAAGTTCGCCGCGCTGAACACGGCCGTCTGGTCCGGTGGCTCGTTCGTCTACGTCCCGAAGGGCGTCCACGTCGAGATCCCGCTGCAGGCCTACTTCCGGATCAACACCGAGAACATGGGCCAGTTCGAGCGGACGCTGATCATCGCGGACGAGGACTCGTACGTCCACTACATCGAGGGCTGCACCGCCCCGATCTACAAGTCCGACTCGCTGCACTCGGCCGTCGTCGAGATCATCGTGAAGAAGAACGCCCGCGTTCGGTACACGACGATCCAGAACTGGTCGAACAACGTCTACAACCTCGTCACCAAGCGTGCGATCGCACACGAGGGCGCGACGATGGAGTGGATCGACGGCAACATCGGGTCCAAGGTCACGATGAAGTACCCGTCGATCTACCTCGCTGGCGAGCACGCCAAGGGCGAGACGCTCTCCGTCGCCTTCGCGGGCCCCGGTCAGCACCAGGACGCCGGCGCGAAGATGATCCACATGGCGCCGTACACGACGTCGTCGATCGTCTCGAAGTCGATCGCCCGTGGTGGCGGTCGTGCGGGCTACCGCGGTGAGGTCCGGGTCGACCCGGCCGCGCACCACGCCGCCAACACCGTGCGCTGCGACGCCCTGCTGGTCGACACGATCAGCCGGAGCGACACCTACCCCGCGATCGACATCCGTGTCGACGACGTGCAGCTGGGACACGAGGCCACGGTCTCGCGTGTCAGCGAGGAGCAGCTCTTCTACCTCATGTCCCGCGGCATGGCCGAGGACGAGGCGATGGCGATGATCGTCCGTGGCTTCATCGAGCCGATCGCCCGCGAGCTCCCGATGGAGTACGCACTCGAACTCAACAAGCTCATCGAGATGAGCATGGAAGGATCCGTCGGCTAGATGTCCAGCACCACCCCTCCCCACATCGACCAGCCGATCGAGCCCGCTGCCGCAGCGCAGGGCGGCACCCAGCACGGCGCCGGAGCCCACTCCGACGGCGGCTGGGACGCCCCCGACAAGAAGGTGCCGGTCCAGACCCGCTCCGAGCGGTTCCAGTCCGGCGACGTCGAGGCGTTCCCGAAGGTCACCGGCCGAGAGGTCAACTGGAAGTTCGCGCCGCTCGCCAAGCTCCAGCCGCTGCTGGACGGCGCGCTCGACGGATCCGCCTACCCGTACCTCGCCCGCCAGTCCGAGGGCGCCGACGTCGAGTGGGGTCGCAGCGACGACCCCCGCGTCGGCTCCGCCGGCCTGCCCGAGGACCGCGCCTCGGCCGCAGCCTGGACCGCCCGTGACGCGGTCCTGGCGATCACGATCAAGGCCACCGAGGCGCACGAGTTCATCACCGTGACCCGTTCCGACTTCGGGTCGCAGCCCCGCGCTGCGCACACGGTGATCACGGCCGAGCCGAACTCCCAGGGCATCGTCGTGCTCGACAACCGCGGCAGCGCCCTGCTGAGCGAGAACGTCGAGATCGTCGCGCAGCAGAACGCACGACTGACCGTCGTCAGCCTGCAGGACTGGGACGACGACGCGGTGCACGTCTCGACCCACTTCGCCGAGGTCGGCCGCGACGCCTTCCTCAAGCACGTCGTGGTCTCGCTCGGCGGCGACGTCATCCGCGTCAACCCCTCGACGCACCTCGGTGCGCAGGGTGCCGACACGGAGATGTACGGCGTGTACTTCGCCGACGCCGGCCAGTACATCGAGCAGCAGGTCTACGTGAACCACGACGCGCCGAACACGCGCGGTCGGGTCAACTACAAGGGCGCGCTGCAGGGTCAGGGCGCGCACACCGTCTGGATCGGCGACGTGCTGATCGGCCGCGCCGGTGACGGCACCGACTCGTACGAGCAGAACCGCAACCTCGTGCTGACGGACGGCACCCGCGCCGACAGCATCCCGAACCTCGAGATCGAGACGGGCAACATCGAGGGCGCCGGCCACGCGAGTGCGACCGGTCGCTTCGACGACGAGCAGCTGTTCTACCTGCAGTCCCGCGGCGTCCCGGAAGAAGAAGCGCGGCGCCTCGTCGTGCTCGGCTTCCTGGTCGAGGTCATCCAGAAGATCGGTGCGCCCGAGCTCGAGGAACGCCTCATCGCCGCGGTCGAGCAGGAGCTGGCCGAGGGCCGTTCGGTCATCGCCGCACCGGTCGAGGCGGGCGACGCACAGGCCGCCACCGCGCAGGCTTCCGCCCCGCAGACCGCCGCTCCGCAGGCCACCGCCTGATGGCCGAGAAGGTCTGCGCCGAAGCCGACATCGCGGTGGACAGCCCGATGCGGGTGGTCGTCGACGGCACGGCGGTCGCGATCGTGAAGGACTCGTCCGGCACGGTCCACGCCATCGGTGACACCTGCACGCACGGCGACATCTCGCTGGCCGAAGGCTTCGTCGAGGGTGACTCGCTGGAGTGCTGGGCCCACGGGTCCCGCTTCTCGCTGACCACCGGCAAGCCGCAGAACTTCCCGGCCTACGAGCCAGTCCCGGTCTTCCGGGTCGAGGTCCGCGACGGCGACGTCTACGTCGACGTGCAGGACGTCGTCCCGGTCGACTGAGCACCCCCAACACTTCCCGCGGCTGACGCCGCACACAGCTGCAACCGAAGGAACGCAATGTCCACTCTGGAAATCCGTGACCTCAAGGTCTCGATCGACACCGATCAGGGCACCAAGGAGATCCTGAAGGGTGTCGACCTCACCATCAACGAGGGCGAGATCCACGCGATCATGGGGCCGAACGGCTCCGGCAAGTCCACCCTGGCGTACACGATCGCCGGTCACCCGCGGTACAACGTCGTCGGTGGCACGATCACCCTCGACGGCGAGGACGTCCTCGCGATGAGCGTCGACGAGCGTGCCCGTGCCGGCATGTTCCTGGCGATGCAGTACCCGGTCGAGATCCCCGGCGTCACGGTGTCGAACTTCCTCCGCACCGCCAAGACGGCGATCGACGGCGAGGCTCCGGCGCTCCGTGGCTGGATCAAGGAACTCCGCCAGTCGATGGCCGACCTGAAGATGGACTCGTCGTTCGCCGAGCGCAACGTCAACGAGGGCTTCTCCGGTGGCGAGAAGAAGCGCCACGAGATCATGCAGCTCGAGCTCCTCAAGCCGAAGTTCGCCGTCCTCGACGAGACCGACTCCGGTCTCGACGTCGACGCGCTGAAGATCGTCTCCGAGGGCGTCAACCGCGCCAAGGCCGCAACCGGCCTCGGTGTACTGCTCATCACGCACTACACGCGCATCCTCCGCTACATCAAGCCGGACTTCGTGCACGTGTTCGTCGCCGGCAAGATCGCGGAGCAGGGCGGCCCCGAGCTCGCCGACCGCCTCGAGAACGAGGGCTACGACCGCTACGTTCAGGTCGCCGCCGCCGAGGCGCAGGCCTGATGATCGCCGCACTCGCTCCCGACAAGTTCGACGAGGTCGTCGAGGGCCTGAAGGAGGTCCAGGACCCGGAGCTCGGCGTGAACATCGTCGACCTCGGCCTGATCTACGACCTCGCCTGGGACGACGACGCCAACGCGCTCGTCATCAGCATGACGCTCACCAGCGCCGGCTGCCCCCTGACCGACGTCATCGAGGGTGACACCGCGAACGCCCTCGACGGCATCGTGGACGCCTTCCGGATCAACTGGGTCTGGATGCCGCCGTGGGGTCCGGAACGGATCACCGACGACGGACGCGAGATGATGCGCGCCCTCGGGTTCGCGATCTAGTCGCGACCCACCACGGACGGGAGGCGCGGTGCCAGCTGGCACCGCGCCTCCCGTCCGTCTGTGCGCACGCCACGCGCGGGGCGCGCCGCCGATCGGTTGTGACCGCCCGCTCACGTTCGCCGCGTGGTCACGTTCCGTCGGCTGACCGCGCGCCAGACGACAGAACGCGACCACTCGGCGTCCGGGCGGCGGGGAGTCGTGACCGACCGACGCCCCAGCCCGGCTCCGCACGGACTCTTCATCCACGCACCGGATACAGAACGGCCCCGCACCGATCGGTGCGGGGCCGTCCTCGTGCGGGGCCTCAGCGGCGGCCGACGGCCTTCCACGCGAGCGGCAGGATGCCGGCGGCGATGAGGGCCTTGGCGATGCCACCGACGATGAACGGGTACAGGCCGGCGGCGAGCACCGACTGGACGTCGTTCGGGGCGCCGAGCTGGCCGAGCGCCACAGCCAGGTACGGAAGGCCGGTCACGAACGGGATCGCGCTCGCGAGCAGCATCGCGACCGCGGCGCGGCCGACGTTGCGGTCCCAGTTGCGACGGGCGAGCCAGCCGACGAGCCCGGCGGCGGGGATGAAGCCGATGACGTACCCGAAGCTCGGCAGGGCCAGGGCCTGCAGGCCGCCCTGCATGTCGGCGAAGAACGGGGCACCCGCGAGTCCGGCGACTGCGTAGACGAGCAGCGAGAGCATGCCGCGGCGTGCGCCGAGGGTCGCGCCGACGAGCACGACGGCCAGCGTCTGCCCGGTGATCGGGACCGGCCACATCGGGACCTCGAGCTGCGCCATCGCGGCGGTGAACAGGGCTCCGCCGGCGACGAGGGCGGCGTCGGTGGCCAGCCCGTGCGTGCGCAGACGGTCGGCGAGGACTGCGCGGGGAGCGAACCCGGTGGCGTTCGTCATGGATTCTCCTAGAATGGACTGCTGGTTCCGTTCGGAACCATCGGTCCCGTCAGCGTAGCGGTGCACCTCACGCACACACCGTTGTGCAAACCCACCAACTGATTGGACGTCCACTGTGCTTGCCGTGCACGAACTCGAGATCCGCGTCGGAGCTCGTCTCCTCATGGAAGACGTGTCCTTCCGTGTCGAGAAGGGCGACAAGATCGGACTCGTCGGCCGCAACGGCGCGGGGAAGACGACGATGACCAAGGCCCTCGCGGGCGAGACGCAGCCGAACGGCGGCACGATCGACCGCGGCGGGGAGATCGGCTACCTGCCGCAGGACCCCCGCTCCGGCGACCCGGAGGAGACCGCGCGGAAGCGCATCCTCGACGCCCGTGGGCTCGGGGAGCTCGTGGAGGGCATCCGCCTCGCGACCCTCGACATGGCGAGCGACGACGCGGCCGTGGCCGAGAAGGCGATGCGGCGCTACAGCCGCCTCGACGACCAGTTCAATGCGCTCGGTGGCTACGCGGCCGAGGCCGAGGCGGCGTCGATCGCCTCGAACCTGAAGCTGCCCGACCGCATCCTCGACCAGCAGCTCAAGACGCTCTCCGGTGGTCAGCGCCGCCGCATCGAACTCGCCCGGATCCTGTTCTCGGACGCCGAGACGATGATCCTCGACGAGCCGACCAACCACCTTGACGCCGACTCCGTCGTGTGGCTCCGCGAACACCTGAAGACCTACCCCGGTGGCGTCATCATCATCTCCCACGACGTCGAGCTCGTCGACGAGGTCGTGAACCGCGTCTTCTACCTGGACGCCAACCGCCAGACCATCGACATCTACAACATGGGCTGGAAGCTGTACCAGCGGCAGCGCGTCGCCGACGAGGAGCGCCGCCGCAAGGAGCGCGCGGGCGCCGAGAAGAAGGCCGCCACGCTCAAGGACCAGGCCGCCCGCTTCGGTGCGAAGGCGTCCAAGGCCGCAGCAGCCCACCAGATGGTCGCGCGTGCCGACAAGCTCCTCGCCGGCCTCGAGGACGAGCGCGTCGCCGACCGGGTCGCGAAGATCCGCTTCCCCACCCCGGCCCCGTGCGGCCGCACTCCGCTGATGGCCGAGGGGCTGTCGAAGTCCTACGGGTCGCTCGAGATCTTCGCGGGTGTCGACCTGGCGATCGACCGCGGTTCGCGCGTGGTCATCCTCGGCTTCAACGGTGCGGGCAAGACGACGCTGCTGCGCATCCTGGCGGGAGCCGACCAGCCCGACACGGGCGAGATCCAGCCCGGTCACGGTCTGCGCATCGGGTACTACGCGCAGGAGCACGAGAACATCGACATCAACCGCACCGTGATCGAGAACATGGTGTCGGCGTCGACGGACCTCAACGAGACCGAGGCCCGGCGGGTGCTCGGTTCGTTCCTGTTCACGGGCGACGACGGCTACAAGAAGGCGGGCGTCCTGTCCGGTGGTGAGAAGACGCGTCTGTCGCTCGCGATGATCGTGGTGTCCGGCGCGAACGTCCTGCTGCTCGACGAGCCGACGAACAACCTGGACCCGGCTTCGCGCGAGGAGATCCTCAACGCCCTGGCCGGCTTCGAGGGGGCGGTCGTCCTGGTGTCCCACGACGCCGGCGCGGTCGAGGCGCTCAACCCCGAGCGCGTCCTGCTGCTGCCGGACGGCACCGAGGACCACTGGAACAAGGACTACGCGGAGCTCATCGAGCTCGCGTAGCCGCCGCGCGTGTGGTCGGGCGAGGCCCGTCCGCACGGTGGGTGTTCGCGGTCTGGTGCGGCGTTGCGTGCTGGGTGGCCGTTTGTGGCGCTGCACGGTGCGCGGAAGCGCGCACGGGGTTGCGAGGTGCGCACGGTGCGGCCGGGAGGCGCGGTGCCGGTCGTGCGTCGCGCCTCCCGTCCGCACGGTGCCGCGTTCGCCATCCGGTGCGGCGTTGCGTGCTGGGTGCCCGTTTGTGGCGCTGCACGGTGCGGGGAAGCGCGCACGGGGTTGCGGGGTGCGCACGGTGCGGCCGGGAGGCGCGGTGCCGGTCGTGCGTCGCGCCTCCCGTCCGCACGGTGCCGCGTTCGCCATCCGGTGCGGGGTTGCGTGCTGGGTGGCCGTTTGTGGCGCTGCACGGTGCGTGGAATCGCGCATGGGGTTGCGGGGTGCGCACGGTGCGGTCTGGAGGCGCGGTGCCGGTCGTGCGTCGCCCCTCCCGTCCGCACGGTGCCCGTTTCGCCATCCGGTGCGGCGTTGCGTGCTGGGTGTCCGCTTGTGGCGCTGCACGGTGCGCGGAAGCGCGCACGGGGTTGCGAGGTGCGCACGGTGCGCTGACGCGCACCCACGGCCGCGCCTCAGCCGCGCCTCAGCCGCGCGTCAGCGACGTGACGCGATGAGCTCGTCCTCGATCTCGGCGTCCGTCTTCGGCTTCGCGTTCTTGCGGCGTTCGCGCTCGAGGGCGCGCTCGCGCTCCTCGGGGTCGTCCTGGTTGAGGTTCCGGTACTCCTGCACCATCACGTACGCCAGGAACCCGAAGCCGCCGGCGGCGAACAGGAACCACTGGATGAAGTAGCTGAGGTGCAGCCCGGTGTCGGCGTTCGGACGCTCCCAGCCGAGCGGGCGGGCTTCGGTCGGGGCGGGGGACTCCGAGGCGAGTTGCCCGTACGCACCGGTCCAGATCGGGTCGTCGACCTTGTTCGCCACGTCAGCCAGGGTCACCGACTGCACCTGGTCGGTGTCCTTCGGGTCGGATCGGCCGGGGATGCGCGGTTCGCTCTGCTGCAGGCGGACGATCGCGGTGACCTCGCCGGACGGGGGAGCGGGCACGTGGTCGGGGGCGTCCTGGGCGTTGCCGGTCGGCACCCACCCGCGGTCGACGATGAAGGCGCGGCCTTCGGACGTGACCAGGGGCGTCAGGACCTCGAACCCGGGCTGCCCGTTGTGCACGCGGTTGCGCACGAGCAGCTGCGAGTCGACGTCGTAGCGGCCGGTCACGGCGACCCGGAGCCACTCCTGCTCGTCCTGCCAGCTCGAGGCCTTCGGCAGCGCCCGGTCGAGGGGGACGGGGGTGTGGTCGTAGTTCTGCGCGACCTGCTCGTTCTGCCGGACGGCCTCGTTGCGGCGGTCCCACTGCCACATGCCGAACAGTGCGCACACGATGGCGAAGGCGACCGCGATCGCGAAGTAGCCGAGCCAGCGGCGGCTCCGGACGAAGCGCCAGCCCACGAACGGTTCGTCGGGGTCCCGACCGGACGAGGCCGACCTGGTGTCGTCGGTCGAGCGGGACTCCGCGGCGGCGCGCTGCAGCTTGGCGGCGTGCTTGCGGCCGTACCGGGACTGCGGGTCGAAGCCGTCGGTCATCGCGAGGTGCCGGTGGAGCGCACCCCGACGTCGTTCTTCGGCGCCGCGGTCGACTCGCGCTCGTCGTCGAGGTGGTCGACGTCCTCGTGCATGCCGGTGACGCGCACCGGGAAGGAGCGGGACCGCAGGTAGTCGGCCAGGAAGTCGCGGTGTTCCTCGCACGCGGCCCAGATCTTCACGCGGTCGATCGCGTGGATCCGGGGATTGCGCCAGTTCACACGCCACCCGGCCGTCGAAACGCAGCCGGCACGCGAGCACACCGGGGTGGATCCGGGTTCGGTCTGCAGGTCGAACGTCGCACCCATCAGCGGGGTCCCCACATCTTCGATCGGTCGCCGTTGCGCTGCCACTCGTCCTGCGCGTGCTGCGCCTGCTGGCGGAGGCGGTCCTGCTCGTCGCGGTAGGCCTGGGCCCGGGCGTCCTCCTGCTGTTCGCGGAGACGCGGGTCGACGGCGTCGTAGAGCTCGATGGATCCGGCGGGGGAGATCATGTCGCTCTCGGTCCGGCTGCCGGCGTTCGCGATGACGACGGCCACCCAGGGGATCACCGCGGCCAGGACGATCGGGATGACCGCGAGCCACGAGTGCCAGATCGAGTACACGAGCACGGCGGAGATGAAGAGGACCACTCGGATGGCCATCTGCCAGACGTAGCGGGACAGGCGGTGCGCCCGGTCCTGCTCCGGTGTGTCCGGCAGCGACGTGATGCTCGTGTGCGTGCTCTTCATACAGATGGTCTCCGTCTACCCGTGGTCAAGCCTAATCCCGCCGGACCGATCGTGGGTGCGCCGCGCGCGAACCGGCGGGGTGGTCCGCTCCGGTACGCTCGTCCGGGCGTGTCCGCCGGGTCCCCGGCACCGCGTGCCGAGCAGATCCCACCGAACGGAGCGACCATGAGCACCCCCCGTACCGTCCTCATCACCGGCGGCAACCGCGGCATCGGCCACGCACTGGCCGAGCGGTTCGTCGCCGCCGGCCACCGGGTCGCCGTGACGTCGCGCAGCGGTCAGGGTGGTCCCGAGGGCGCGCTGACGGTGCAGGCCGACATCACCGACACGGCTTCCGTCGACGCCGCGTTCACGCAGGTCGAGGCCGAGCTCGGTCCGATCGAGGTCCTCGTCGCGAACGCCGGCATCACGAACGACCAGCTGCTCCTCCGCATGTCCGAGGACGACTTCACCAGCGTGGTCGACACGAACCTCACGGGCACCTTCCGCGTCGTCAAGCGCGCCACGAAGGGCATGATGAAGGCCAAGTTCGGCCGCATCGTGCTGATGTCGAGCGTCGTGGGCGCCTACGGCCAGATCGGCCAGGTCAACTACGCGTCCTCGAAGGCCGCCCTGGTCGGCATGGCCCGGTCGATCACGCGCGAGCTCGGCTCGCGCGGCATCACCGCCAACGTCGTCGCGCCCGGCTTCATCCAGACGGACATGACCGCCGCGCTCTCCGACGAGCTGCAGGCCGAGTTCAAGAAGGCGATCCCGGCCGCCCGCTACGGCACGGTCGACGACGTCGCCGACGCCACGCTGTTCCTGGCGAGCGACGGCGCCGGGTACGTCTCCGGTGCGATCATCCCGGTCGACGGCGGCCTCGGGATGGGCCACTAGCCCTCGGACTGATCAGCCGCGCAGGCCGAGCGTCGCGAGCACGGCGGACAGGTCACGGTCGACGACCGCGACGTCCGCCTGCTCCCGCACGCGCGGCTTCGCGTCGAACGCCACCGACAGCGCGGCGACGCGCATCATCTCGAGGTCGTTCGCGCCGTCACCGATCGCGATCGTCCGTGCCGGGTCGACCCCGTCGGCGTCCGCCCACTCGCGGAGCGCGACGGCCTTGGCGTGCGCGTCGACCACGTCGCCGAGCACGCGGCCGGTGAGCACGCCGTCGGTGACCTCGAGGCGGTTCGCCCGGCAGTGGTCGAGGCCGAGCTGCTCGGCGAACGGGTCGAGCACCTCGTGGAACCCGCCCGACACCACGCCGACGGTGCCGCCTGCGGCGTGCACCCCACGGACGAGCTGGTCGGCGCCCCGCGTCACACGGACCGCCTGCTGTGCGCGGACGAAGACGTCTGCCTGGAGGCCCGCAAGCGTCGCGACACGCTCCCGGAGGCTCTCGGCGAAGTCGAGTTCCCCGCGCATGGCGCGCTCCGTGATCGCCGCCACCTGTGGCCGGGTCCCGGCGCTGTCGGCGAGCAGTTCGATCACCTCGTCCTCGAGGAGCGTGGAATCGGCATCGAGGACGACGAGGAAGCGGGGCACGCACCAACGGTACCGACTGACGAAAGGCACGGCCGCGTCCGTGACGCGAGCCGTGCCTCCAGGCCGTCCGTCCGGGGCTGCGCCCCGGGTGTCTGCTTCCTTACGCGGCGTGCCTATGCGTCGACGCGGACGCCCTTGCCGACCCATGGGCGGAGCCCGGACTCGGTGACGGATCAGGCGTCGACGCGGACGCCCTTGCCGACCACGGTGATCCCCGACTCGGTGACGGTGAAGCCGCGTGCCTCGTCGGCCTCGCGGTCGACGCCGACCTGCGCGCCCGGTGCGATGACGACGTCCTTGTCGAGGATGGCGCGGTTGACGACCGCGCCGGCGCCGATGGTGGCGCGCTCGAACACGATCGAGTCGAGGACCTTTGCGCCGGAGTCGATCGAGCACCAGGGCCCGATCATGCTGCGCTCGACCTGCGCACCCGACACCAGGCAGCCGAGCGACACGAGCGAGTCCACCGTGGACCCGGTGTTTCCGTTCGCGTCGCGGACGAACTTCGCCGGCGGCAGGTTCGTCTGCTGGTTGAAGATCGGCCAGTCCTGGTTGTACAGGTTGAAGACCGGGACCGGGGCGATGAGGTCCATGTGGGCGTCGAAGAACGAGTCGATCGTGCCCACGTCGCGCCAGTAGTACTTGTCGCGGTCGGTGGAACCGGGGACCTCGTTGCGCTGCAGGTCGTACACGCCGGCGTCGCCGCGGTTGACGAAGTCGGGGACGATGTCGCCGCCCATGTCGTGCGCGGACGTCTCGAGCTGGCCGTCCCGCAGGACCGCGTCGACGAGGGCGTCCGCGTTGAACACGTAGTTGCCCATCGAGGCCAGGATCTCGCCGGGGGAGTCGGCCAGGCCGACGGCGTCCTTCGGCTTCTCGAGGAACGCCTCGATCTTCGTGGGGTCGTCGTCGGCCACCTGGATCACGCCGAACTGGTCGGCGAGCCCGATCGGCTGACGGATCGCCGCCACCGTGGCACTGCGGCCGGAGGCGATGTGCGCCTCGACCATCTGGTGGAAGTCCATCCGGTACACGTGGTCCGCACCGACGACGACCACGATGTCGGGGCGTTCGTCGCGCAGCAGGTTGAGCGACTGCAGGATCGCGTCGGCCGAGCCGGCGAACCAGCGCTTGCCGAGCCGCTGCTGCGCGGGGACGGACGCGACGTAGGAGCCGAGCAGCCCCTCCATGCGCCACGTCTCCGCGACGTGCCGGTCGAGACTGTGCGACTTGTACTGGGTCAGGACGACGATCTTCTGCAGACCGGAGTTGACCAGGTTCGACAGTGCGAAGTCGATGAGACGGAAGTTGCCGCCGAACGGGACGGCGGGCTTCGCGCGATCGGCCGTGAGCGGCATGAGTCGTTTGCCCTCGCCGCCGGCGAGCACGATGCCGAAGACCTTCTTTGGTGCCATGCCGCTCACAGTAGGCGTCAGCACTGGGAACCGGTTACGTTGAACCAGTGCGAGTCGATCTGCTGACCAGGGAGTATCCGCCGGAGGTCTACGGCGGAGCGGGTGTCCACGTGTCCGAACTCACCGCCGCGTTGCGGTCGGGGACGGACACGGAAGTCCGTGTCCGGGCCTTCGGGGCCTTCCGTGACGAACCCGACGTGTGGGGCTACCGGACCCCGGACGGCCTCGGCCAGGCGAACGGCGCGCTGCAGGCCCTCGGCACCGACGTGGCCATCGCGGCCGACGTCGAGGGTGCCGACCTCGTGCACTCGCACACCTGGTACGCGAACTCCGCGGGCCGGATCGCGCAGCTGACCTACGGCATCCCCCACATCGTGACCGCCCACAGCCTCGAGCCCCTCCGCCCGTGGAAGGCCGAGCAGCTCGGCGGCGGCTACCGCCTGTCCAGCTGGATGGAGCGCGAGGCGTTCGAACACGCCGACGGCGTCATCGCGGTCTCGAAGGCCATGCGTGCGGACATCCTGCGTTCGTACCCGTCGATCGACCCCGCGAAGGTCCACGTCGTCTACAACGGCATCGACATCGACGCGTGGAAGCCGACCGTCGACGAGGACGCCGTGCGCGCCCTCGGCATCGACCCGACGCGCCCGAGCGTCGTGTTCGTCGGACGCATCACCCGCCAGAAGGGCCTGCCGTACCTGCTCCGCGCCGTGGCGTCGCTGCCGTCGGACGTGCAGATCGTGCTGTGCGCCGGCGCGCCGGACACCCCCGAGATCCTGGCCGAGGTCACCGAGCTCGTCGAGGGCCTCCGCGCGGAACGTGAAGGCGTCGTCTGGATCGACCGGATGCTCGCGCACGAGGAGATCGTGAACGTGCTGTCCTCGGGCACCGTGTTCGTGTGCCCGTCGGTCTACGAGCCGCTCGGCATCGTGAACCTCGAGGCCATGGCGTGCGGCATCCCGGTCGTCGGCACCGGCACCGGGGGCATCCCCGAGGTCGTCGCCGACGGGCTCACCGGTCGCATCGTCCCGATCGACCAGGTGCAGGACGGCACCGGCACCCCGACCGACCCCGACCGCTTCGTGGCCGACCTCGCCGCGACCCTGACCGAGGTGCTCGCCGACGAGGGGCTGGCGAAGCTCATGGGACGCGCCGGACGGCTCCGTGTCGAGACCGAGTTCACCTGGGACGCGATCGCCACCAGGACACGGCAGGTCTACGACCGGGTGCTCGGCCAGAACCCGTAGGCTGGTCGCATGCCCTCGGTCGTGCGCTTGTCAGACGTCTCCGTGGTCCGCAACGGGGCCACCATCCTCGACGCGATCTCGTGGGAGGTGCAGGACGACGAACGCTGGGTCGTGCTCGGCGCGAACGGCGCCGGCAAGACCACGCTGCTGCAGGTCGCCGGCGCCCAGACGTTCCCGACCTCGGGTGACGTCGAGGTGCTCGGGACCGAACTCGGCGGTGCCGACCTGTTCGAGCTCCGCCCGCGCATCGGCTTCGCGTCGACCGCGCTGGCCCGTCGCATCCCGGTGACCGAGAAGGTCATCGACGTCGTGCTCACCGCGGCGTACTCGGTCACGGGCCGCTGGAACGAGGAGTACGAGGAGCTCGACGTCCGCCGTGCGCAGCGCGTGCTCGAGGAGTGGGGCCTGGGGTCCTTCACCGACCGCACGTTCGGCGACCTGAGCGACGGCGAGCAGAAGCGCGTGCAGATCGCCCGTGCCGTGATGACCGACCCGGAGATCCTGTTCCTCGACGAACCGGCCGCGTCGCTCGACCTCGGTGCCCGTGAGAGCCTCGTCCGCACTCTCGGCGGCTACGCCCAGAGCGCGGACTCGCCGGCCATCGTCATCGTGACCCACCACGTCGAGGAGATCCCGGCCGGGTTCACCCACGCGCTCGTCCTCGCCGACGGCCACGTGCAGGCCGCAGGCCCCATCGACGAGGTCCTGACGGACCACACCCTGACCGAGGCGTTCGGCATCGACCTCTCCGTCACCAAGGACGCCGGTCGCTACACGGCACGCGCCGCGTAGCGCTGCGATCCCGCCGTCTCTCTGGTATCGTGGACGGCTGGCGCAAGCCGACGACTTCCCGCGCAGTTCGCGCAATCCCATCACCGCTATCGAGGAATCTCCATGAAGACCGACACCCACCCCGAGTACCGCGCCATCGTCTTCCGCGACCTGGCCTCCGGTGAGACGTTCCTGACGCGTTCGACCGCGAACAGCGACAAGACCATCGAGCTCGACGGTGCGACCTACCCGGTCATCGACGTCGAGATCTCGTCCGCTTCGCACCCGTTCTACACGGGCAAGCAGCGCATCCTCGACTCGGCCGGTCGCGTCGAGAAGTTCAACCAGCGCTTCAAGGGATTCAGCAAGTAAGCAGCCCCCACGCAACGCCCACGGGCGGTCCTCCTCCGGGAGGGCCGCCCGTTCGCGTTGTGCGGCGTTTCCGGCCGGCGCTGTACTCGGACACAAGACACCGGTGTTCACGCGTCACACCGCGGTCTGCGGGTGTTCGGCGCGCGGACACCGGTGCTGTGCGAGGGGCAGGGCGAGGTCAAGCGCCGTTGCGGTGGGGCCAGCGGCCGTCGGCGGTGAACGTCGGGTCGCGCTTCTTGCGCATGTAGTCCTGGAACGAGGTGGCCTGCTCGGCGCACCAGCCGACCTGCTTGCGGTGGAGTTCCTCGGCGGAGATGCCGAGCTCGTCCGGGTACTTGCCCGCGATGGCCTGGGCGACACGCCCGGCAGCGATCGCGTCGGCTCCGGCGTCGTGGGCGTCGTCGAGCGTGACGCCGTAGAGCTCGGACGCGGCCTCGAGCGTGCGCTTGCCCTTGCGGAAGGTGTCGAGCGCCTTGTCGATCACCAGCGGGTCGACGACGTTGCCGATGACGGGGGAGGCGAACCCGTGCCGCTTCGCTTCGCGGTCGAGGACGGTGAGGTCGTACGGGGCGTTGTAGATCACCAGGGGGATGCCCCGGGCGAACACGGCCTCGATCGCGGCGATGATCTCGGCGACGACCTCGGCCGCAGGGCGTCCCTCGGCCTGGGCACGCTCAGTGGTGTAGCCGTGCACGGCGGCGGCGCCCTCCGGGATCGGGACGCCGGGGTCCGCGATCCAGGCACCCTCGACGATGGAGGCCCCGGTCATGTCGATGAGCCCGACGTGGGCGGTGACGATGCGGGCCGTCTCGACGTCGACCCCGGTGGTCTCGAGGTCGAAGACGCCCAGCGCGTGCCACCAGGGCCGACCCGTGAGGTCCTGGGACGGAGCGGGCGCGTCGAGCTGTGCTGTGGGGAACGTCACGCGGTCAGGCTAACGGGACGCACCGACACCCCCGACTACCGGGTCGGCGCGCCGACGTGCAGCCAGTAGAACGACTGCGTGCCCATGGTGAGCGTGACGGTGCCGTCCTCGTCGAACGACGGGAACGAGCTGCCGCCGAACAGGTCGTAGAGCGGGCGCCCCGCGAACTCCGGAGCGGAGATCGTGACCGAGGTCGGGTTCGTCGCGAACGAGAACACGCACAGGACGTCCTCGGCGGAGGGGCCGAACTGCTGGCCGGAGCCCTCCCACGAGCGGACGAAGGCGAGCACCGAGTCGTTCGAGGTCTCCTGCACGTGCAGGGACCCGAGGCCGAACACCGGGTGGGCCTTGCGCGTGTGGATGACGTTCCGGACCCAGTGCAGCAGCGAGCGCGACTGGGCGAGCTGCGCCTCGACGTTCACCTGCGCGTAGTTGTACACGAGCGACTGCACGACGGGCAGGTAGAGCTTGCCCGGGTCGGCGGTGGAGAAGCCGGCGTTGCGGTCCGGCGTCCACTGCATCGGCGTGCGCGACGAGTCGCGGTCCGGCAGCCAGATGTTGTCGCCCATCCCGATCTCGTCGCCGTAGTACAGGAACGGCGAACCGGGCAGCGAGAACAGCAGCGCGTGGATGAGCTCGAGCTCGGCGCGCGAGTTGTCGAGCAGGGGAGCGAGACGTCGGCGGATACCGATGTTCGAGCGCATCCGCGGGTCGTAGCCGTACCAGCCGTACATCGCCTGCCGGTACTCCTCGCTGACCATCTCGAGCGTGAGCTCGTCGTGGTTGCGGAGGAAGACGCCCCACGCGGCGCTGGCCGGCACGTCGAGGGTCTCGGACAGGATCGCCTTGAGCTCGGCGGCGTGCTGGGCGCGGAGCGAGTAGAAGATGCGCGGCATCACCGGGAAGTCGAACGCCATGTGGCACTCGGGCTCCTCGTCGGTGCCGAAGAACGCCGCCGTCTCGCGCGGCCACTGGTTGGCCTCGGCCAGGAGCACACGGCCGGGGTACTCGTCGTCGACCATCGCGCGGAGCTTCTTGATGAACTCGTGGGTCTCCGGCTCGCCCTCGCCGTTGCCCTCCTCCGACTCGAACAGGTACGGGATCGCGTCGAGCCGGAGCCCGTCGACGCCCATGTCGAGCCAGTGCCGGACGACGTCGTAGATCGCCTCGATGACCGCGGGGTTCTCGAAGTTCAGGTCCGGCTGGTGCGAGAAGAAGCGGTGGAAGAAGAACTGGCGTCGGACCGGGTCGAAGGTCCAGTTGGACTCCTCGGTGTCGACGAAGATGATGCGGATGTTGGAGTAGTCCTCGTCCGTGTCCCGCCAGACGTAGAAGTCGCCGTAGGGGCCGTCCGGGTCCTCGCGGGACTGCTGGAACCACTCGTGCTGGTCGCTGGTGTGGTTGATCACCATGTCGATCACGATGCGCATGTTCCGCTCGTGCGACTTCGTCACGAGCTCGCGGAAGTCGTCGAGCGTGCCGAACTCCGGCAGGATCGCCCGGTAGTCGGCGATGTCGTACCCGCCGTCGCGCATCGGCGACTGGAAGAACGGCGGCAGCCACAGGGCGTCCACGCCGAGCCACTGCAGGTAGTCGAGCTTGCCGATCACGCCCTGGATGTCGCCGATGCCGTCTCCGTTGGAGTCGACGAACGACCGGATCATGCACTCGTAGAAGACCGAGCGCTTGTACCACTGCGGGTCGAGCGTCAGGCCGGGCAGCTGGATCGGGGCTGTGAAGGTCACCGTGCTCCTCGTCGTCATCGACGGACCGGTCGACGGCCCGCCCCGGACACGATAGGCGCGAGATGCTGCGGGTGTCCGGGGTTTCGTGCGGTTCGCTCCCTAGACTGGCGCGGATGCAACCGCCCGTGCTCTCCCCGTACCAGTCGTTGATGGCCGCCACCCCGGTCGTGCACCGGGCCGTCCAGGTCGACGGCCGGACCACGCACTACTGGGTCTACGGGCCCGAGGACTCGGATCGCACCGTGCTCGCCGTGCACGGGTTCCGCGGGGACCACCACGGGCTCGAGACCATCGCCGCGCACCTCGAAGGTGTCCGTGTGATCGTGCCTGACCTGCCCGGCTTCGGCGTGTCCGACCCGCTGCCGGTGTCGGACATCGACGCCTACGTGGCTTGGCTGACGGGGTTCCACGCCGCGCTCGGGCTCGGCCGCGACACGGTCGTGCTCGGGCACTCGTTCGGGTCGATCGTGGTGTCGGCCACCGTCGCCGCCGGGCTCGACACCCGGCTGCTCGTCCTCGTCAACCCCATCGCGGCCCCGGCACTGCAGGGACCGCGTGCCGTCGGGACCGCGATCGCGATCGGGTACTACCGCGCCGGCGCGGTCCTGCCGAAGCCGATCGGGCTCGGGATCCTGCGGAACGGCGCGATCGTCCGGGCGATGAGCATCGCGATGCTGAAGTCGCACGACCCCGCCGTCCGCCGATGGGTGCACGACCAGCACGACCGGTACTTCTCGGCCTTCGCGAACCGCACGAGCGTGCTCGAGGCGTTCCGCACCTCGGTCACCCACGACGTCTCCGAGTACGCCGACCGCATCCACGTGCCCGTGCTGCTCGTCGCGGCCGAGCACGACGACATCACCGCCGTCCCCGAACAGCGCGCACTCGCCGAGCGGCTGCGTGACGCCGAGCTCGTCGTGATCCCGGGGGTCGGCCACCTGGTGCACTACGAGACGCCGGCTCCGGCCGCGGCGGCCGTGCTCCGCCGGATGGCGGCCACGACCGGGCGTGCGGGACGCCATGGACGCACTGGACGCGGCGCGGCCGCGACGGACAGCCGACCGTCGGGGGCGGGGCGGGCCTCCCGGACGGCGGACGCGTCGTGACGCGCCTGCGCATCGGCATCGACTGCCGGTACGTGCGGATCGGTCGGCACGACGGCATCAGCCGGTTCACCGCCGGGGTCGTCGCGCACCTGCCGGACCGGCACGACTACGTGCTGCTCGTCAGCGACGAGCGCCAGCTCGAGTCGCTGCCGAGGGACCTGCCGTGGGAGCTGCTGCCCGCGCCGACGGACGCGGGGGAGCCGCTCGTCGCCCGGCGCGTCAACCGGCTCGGGCTCGACGCGGTGTTCTCGCCCATGCAGACGATGGGGTCACGGGGGCGCCGGTACGCGCTCGTCCTGACGCTGCACGACCTGATCTACTACCGCAACCGCACGCCCCCGCGGGAGTTCTCGTGGCCGCTGCGGCTCGGCTGGCGGGCGTTCCACCTGTCCTGGGCGCCGCAGCGGTTCCTGCTGAACGGCGCCGACGGGGTGGTGACGGTGTCCGAGACGACCGCCGGGCTGATCGCCGAGCACCGGCTGACGAAGCGACCCGTGACGGTCGCCTACAACGCGGCCGACCCGGCGACACCGCGGGTGGCCGGAGCGCCACGTGGACGCTCGCTCGTCTACATGGGCTCGTTCATGCCGTACAAGAACGTCGAGACCCTGGCGGCGGCGCTGCCGCTCCTGGGGGCGGACTGGACGCTGCACTGCATGTCGCGGGTGTCCGACGCCGACCGTGCACGGCTCGAGGCGCTGGCTCCCACGGGGACGATCGTGTTCCACGACGGCGCCACGGACGAGGAGTACCTGTCCGTGCTCCGTTCGGCCACCGCGCTGGCGACCGCGTCGTACGACGAGGGGTTCGGCATCCCGCTCGTCGAGGCGATGGGCGTCGGGACCCCGGTCGTCGTCAGCGACATCCGGATCTTCCGGGAGATCGGCGGCTCGGCTGCGGAGTACTTCGACCCGGCGTCGCCGTCCGCCCTCGCCGCGGCCGTCCGGCGGGTCGAGGAACGGTGGGACGAGGCCTCGCGGCAGTCGATCGAGCGTGCCGGTCGGTTCCGGTGGCAGGACTCGGCGGAGCAGGTCGTCCGGGCCGTCGAGCGGGCGGTGGGGGACCGGCGGGGCTGAGGGCGGGTGCAGGCGCGGGGCGCGGGCGCCTGCGGTTCGTGGCGATGCGGAACGTCGATGTCGATGTCGATGTCGATGTCGTACGACGTCGACCGTGTCGTTCCACGTCGGACGCGCGACGACTCCGCGACCACAGCGCCCTCACTCCGGCGCGATGACCTGCACGTCCGCCCCGGGGAACACCTTCTGCGTCTCCTCGGTGACCCGCGACACGATCGGCGGCACCGCGGCGCCCCGACCCGGGGTCCGCACGACGATCGACTGGTCGCGTGCGGCGTCGGACGGGTCCCCGCCGCGCTCCCACGAGCAACGGACCTCCGTCACACCGCCGATGTGGTCGAGCGTGTTCGCCAGTGCCAGGCGCTTCGCCGCGACCTCGCCGGCACCGGTGACGCCGATCTCCAGGTTGCCGAGGTCGGCGACCACGACGACGCGGACACCGTTGCCACCGGACTCGTCGGCTGCGCGGCTGATGGCGGCGACCAGGTCACGCCGGGCAGCGGGGTCGAGCGCCGGGTCCGCCCGGACCGAGGCGATGGCGTCGTAGCTCGCGAACGCCGTCTTCGACGGGGCATGGAGCCGCACGTCGGTGACGCCGGGCAGCGCACGCACGCGCGTGTCGAACCGGTCGAGCGCCAGGTCCGGCCGTGGGAAGACCCCGCCGATGCCGTTCTGGACGCTCCCGATGATCGACCCGAGCACCACGGCGATGACCGCGACCACCGCGAGGGTGCTGCCGCCGATGATGAACCACGTGCGGGCCCGGGTGCGGGTGGGGACGCTCGCCGTCTCGGGACCGAACACCCGGTCGAGGTCGTCGGCCTGCTGGTCGAGGGCATGCTGGCCGTGTCGGCTGGTTCCGTCGTCGGACATGTGGCTCCCCTCACCCCGGTGTGCGGGTGCGTCGGAGCCTAGTCCCCGGTCAGCCCCGGCGCTCCAAGGGGTTCTGGTACTCGAACGCGGACCCTCCGGTGGCGTCGGAAACGTCGTCGATCGGGTCGTCGAACCGGACGAGTTCGGCGTGGAAGCGCTCGGGGTCCCACCGGAACGAGTGGATGGACCCGTTGCGGATCGGGGTGTTGCGGCGGTCGGCGGTGCCGGGGGCGGCGGCGTTCACGACACTGCGGATCACCGCGCCGTGGGTCGCGACCACGACGACGCCGGCATCGAACCGGACCGCGATCTCACCGAGCGTCTCGGTGACGCGGGCGAGCAGCGCGGAGCGGGACTCGCGACCGGGGATGTCGTCGTGCGGGTACCGTGCCGACACCTCGTCGTCGGTCAGCCCCTCGGCTTCGCCGTACGAGCGCTCGGCCAGGCCCGGGTACGTCGTCGGTACGTCGAGGCCCAGGCGGTCGGCGATGATCGCGCCCGTCTCGGCCGCACGGGACAACGGGGACGCGACGACCGCGTCGAACGGCCGGCGGGTCAGGAGTTCGGCGGCGTCGGCGGCCTGCCGTCGTCCGGTGTCGTTGAGCGGGATGTCGGTCGAGCCCTGGATGCGGCGTTGCGCGTTCCAGTCGGTCTCGCCGTGCCGGACGAGGTACAGGAGGGTCGTCACCCGTCGATCTTCGCAGACGTACCCGGCAAGCCCGTCCGGCGGCAGCGCTCGCGCGGCCCCGTCCGAGGACCGCGACCGCGCAGGCTCGTCCGGCGACCGCGACCGCGCTAGTCGGTCGACGCCGCCGCGCTGAGCCGCTCCGCCAGGTGCACGAGCGTCTCGGTGGTGCCGGCGTCGAGCTTCACGGCCGCACGACGGTCGCTGCGGGTCTCGCCGCGGTTCACGATGACCACCGGGTTCTTGCGGCGCGCAGCGTGGTCGACCAGCCGCACGCCCGAGTTCACGGTGAGGGACGAACCGACGACGAGCAGCGCGTCGGCATCGGCGACGATCGACACGGCCTCGCGGAACTTCTCGGCCGGCACGAACTCGCCGAAGAAGACGACGTCGGGCTTCAGGTCGCCGCCGCACACGGTGCACGCGGGCACGACGAACCGTTCGACGTCGGTGATCTCGACGTCGCCGTCCGGCTGCAGCTGCACGGACCCGGGCTCGTCGATCCAGGGGTTCTCGCGGTCGATGGTGGCGGCGAGGTCGGAGCGGGAGAACACCTGCCCGCAGCGCAGGCACACGGCGCGGTCCATCGAGCCGTGGATCTCGACGACGCGGCGGGAGCCGGCGCGCAGGTGCAGGCCGTCGACGTTCTGCGTGATGACCCCGGCGACGATCCCGGCGTCCTCGAGTGCGGCGAGCGCCCGGTGTCCGTCGTTCGGCACGGCGGCCGCGAAGCTCCGCCAGCCCAGGTGCGATCCGGCCCAGTAGCGCTGGCGCTTCGCGGGGTCGGCCAGGAACTCCTGGAACGTCATCGGCTTGCGCACCACCCGCCCGGCACCGCGGTAGTCGGGGATGCCGGAGTCGGTGCTCAGGCCGGCACCGGAGAGCACGGCGATCCGCTTGCCGCCGAGCACCTCGACGACGCGGTCCAGGTCGTCCGCGGTCACCGACCCGGCGGCCGCCCCGGTGGTCGGTCCGGTCGTCGACGCAGCATCATCCAGCACCCTGTTCACGGTACCCTCAACACCCGACCGTCCCGGTCGCTTCCCAGGCGGAGCGCATCCTCGGCGGACCCGTCCGGCGGCAGCCCGGAGCAGCCCGGCGGCAGCCCGGACCCGCGCCGCCTCCGCACCACACCGAAACGAGCCCCGTGCACCCCGTCCGCATCGACTCCCTCGACGATCCCCGCCTCGACGACTTCGCCCGTCTGACCGACGTGGCACTCCGCCGGGTCTCGGAGCCCGAGGGCGGCCTGTACATCGCCGAGTCGAACACGGTCATCGAGCGCGCGGTCCGCGCCGGGCACGTGCCGCGGAGCATCCTGGTGCAGGAGAAGTGGCTCGACAGCGTCCTGCCCCTGGTCGCGGAGCACGACGGGCCGGTCTTCGTCGGCGCCGACGCCCTGCTCGAGGAGCTCACCGGCTTCCGGATGCACCGCGGTGCGATCGCCGCGATGCAGCGTCCCGAGCTGCCGAGTGTCGCCGACGTGGTGCGGGACGCGAAGGTCGTCGTCGTGCTCGAGGACATCGTCGACCACACGAACGTCGGCGCGGTGTTCCGCAGCGTCGCCGGCCTCGGCGCCGACGCGGTGCTCGTCAGCCCGCGGTGTGCCGACCCGCTGTACCGCCGGAGCGTCCGGGTGAGCATGGGCACGGTCCTGCAGGTGCCGTGGACCCGCATCGGCGACTGGCCCGCGGCGGGCGAGGAACTCCGCGCGCAGGGCTTCCACCTGGCCGCGATGGCGCTGACCGACGAGTCGATCGACCTCGACGCCTTCGTGGCGGACCTGCCCGAGAAGGTCGCGCTCGTGATGGGCACCGAGGGGCAGGGACTGACGCCGGCCGCGATCGCGTCGGCCGACACGACCGTCCGGATCCCGATGGCGCACGGCGTCGACTCGCTCAACGTGGCCGCGGCGAGCGCCGTCGGTCTGTGGGCGGTCACCCACGCCCGGCGGCTCGCCTCCTAGCGCACCACCGAGACCGTCGGGAGGCCCGGGGCGGCCTGGTCCGGCAGCATGCGCCCGGCACGGATCACCAGGGCACGGTCGGTGGCCGGCTCACCGACCAGGCAGACGCCGACGGGCGCGCCGTCCACGGTCAGCGCCGGTGCGCTCACCGCGGGCAGGCCGCCGACGCTCGCGAGCGCGGTCATCGCCGTCGTGGCGGTCCGGGTGCGCTCGAGCGCAGCGGTGTCCGCGTCGAGCAGCGGAGCGGGTCCGGGCACGGTCGGGAACAGCAGGGTCCGACCGGCGAGGGCACGGCGGATCGTCGCACGGACCTCGTCGAGGCGTGCGACGGCGTCGGCGGTCGCGTCGGGGTCGTTCGCGCGTGCCGCCCGGAACCGGTCACCGACGACGGGGCTCAGTGCGCCGGAGTGCGCGTCGATCCAGGGGCCGTGGGCGGCGAGCGCCTCGGCGGCCTGGACGAGCCGCATCTGCTCCTGCAGTGCTGCGGGGTCCGGGATGCCGAGGTCCCGCAGCCGGACGGTCGCGACGGGTTCGTCGAGTGCCTCGACGAAGGCGGTGAAGGACCGGGCGACGGCCGGTTCGACGAGTGCGACGAGTTCCTCGGGGACGACGAGCACGGTCGCGTCGGGTGCCCCTGCCGTCGCGGGCGGCGGGACGGTGGCGTCGAGGGCGGCGAGCAGCACGCCGGGGCTCCGCGTGAGCCACCCGACGGTGTCGAACGACGGCGCGAGCGGGAGCAGCCCGTCGCGGGACACCGTGCCGTGGGTCGTCCGGAGGCCCCAGAGTCCCTGGTACGAGGCGGGGACCCGCACCGATCCCGCGGTGTCCGTGCCGATCCCGATCTCGGCCGTCCCGAGGCCGACGGCCGATGCGGATCCGCTGGACGAGCCTCCAGGCAGTCGGGTGGGAGCCGCGCTGTTCGGCGGCGTGCCGTGGTGCGCGTTCCGGCCCGTCAGGTTGTAGGCGAACTCGTCGGTGCGTGCGATGCCGCGGATCGAGGCGCCGGCGGCGAGGAGCGCGGCGACCGCTGCGGCGGGCGCGGTCTCGACGGGGGCCTCGCGCAGGTACGTCGGGTTGCCGGCGCCGACCGGCTGGCCGGGGACGGCGTAGAGGTCCTTGACGGCGACGGTCAGGCCGTCGAGTGGTCCGGAGGCGGTGGGGGCGACGAGTGGGTCGCCGACGGCCCGCCAGACGGTGGTGTCGACGGCCTTGGGGCGGCCGGTGACGTGGGCTGCTTCGATGCGCCAGCGGGGGCCGGCGCCGGTGTCGCCGTCGTTGGTCTCGCGTTCGCCGGCGCCACCGTCGCGGCGCCAGAGCTGGGTCTGGAGGCCCTGCCCACCCGCGGCGAACCGGGACACCGACACGACGAGGGCGCGGTCCTCGGTCAGGGGGCGGACCTCGACGTGCGTCAGCGACCGGGTCGCGACCCAACCCCGTGCTCCGCGGAACGCGCTGATCGCGTCGTGCCCGACGAGCAGGCCGCGGTCGTCGCCGCGCATCGTGTCGGGGGAGTCGACGAAGGCGGCGTCGAGGGCGTCGAGGTCGTTCGCCAGCAGGGCGGTCTCGTAGGCGTCGAGGGCCTCGAGCAGGCCTTCGGGCGCGTCGGGCGCGGACGCACCTCGGGGCGTGGTCATCAGGCGGGCTCCTCGAAGTCGGCCTTGCGGATGCGGGCGTGGACACCGGTCACCAGGTCCACCACCTGCGAGATGTTGAAGTCGGTCGCCGCGGACAGGTACGCGTACGCCAGGTGGCGTTCCATTCCCCAGCGCGCGCCGAGGATCGCGACGGCGTGCCGGACGCACTCCCGGACGGCCTCGTCGAGGTCGGGGTCCATGCCGGTGGGCACGAGGAACTCCTGCGTCTCGGCGACGGGCCAGACCAGGTCCCCGAAGCGCGCCGCGGCCTCGGCTGCCGGGGTCAGGTCGAAGCGGATCGTCGCGCGGAGCGAGGCCTCCATCGCGGTGAGCGCAACCTCGCCGTCGCCCTGGGCGAAGTGCGGGTCACCGACGTGGGCGAGCGCGCCCGGGACGAGCACCGGCAGGTGCAGCTGCGACCCGGCCTGCAGCAGGTTGACGTCGATGTTGCCGCCGTGGCGACCGGGCGGGACGGAGTGCAGCCGCTCCCCGGGGGTGGCGACGCCCATGATCCCGAGGAACGGGGCGAGGGGGAAGTGCGCGAAGCGGTCGCGGGCGGCGGTGAGCGGGATGCGCCCCCGTCGGCCCCGGTCGGTGTCGACGACGTCGGCGAAGACGCTCACCGTCGTGCCGTCGACCGGGAACTCACCGTGCAGGGCACCGCGTCCGTGCCGGTTCGACACGACGCCGTAGTGCACGCGGGGCAGGGTCTCGAGGACCGTCATCGTCAGCACGTCACCGGGACGGGCACCACGGACCGCGATCGGCCCGGACACCACGTGCGGTCCGTCCGCCGCGGGGTCGCGGTGACCGGAGCGGACGATCGCGACGGCGTCGGCGAGGACGTGCTCCGGAGCGACGCCGTGGTCGCCGAACCAACCGACGGGGTCGCTGCCCTGGTCGGGCAGGATCCCCTCGTGGCTGACGGTGTCGATCGTGACCGACTCCCCGGGGCCGATCGTCAGGGCCGGGGTGTCACCGTCGCTCGGCAGCCGGCCCCAGAGGACGGTCTCCGGGTCGACGGGCAGGGCGTGGTCACCGCGGGCGGGTCCGGTGCCGGGCTGCAGGGTCGGGACCGCCGGGGCGGTGGTCTCGTGTGCGGTGGTCATCGGTCCGTCCTCCGTTCGACCAGGTGGGCCACGTCGGCGAGGTGGTCGGCCATCGCCCGCGTCGCGCCCGCGACGTCGTGCTCCCGGATCCGCTCGAGGATCCGCTCGTGCCACTCGAACGACGACCGGCGCCCCTCGCTGGTGCTGTGCGAGCGGGCGCGGACGTCCTGCACCCAGCCGCTGCTGAGCTCGCACAGGGACACGAGCAGGGGGTTCCCCGAGGTCCGGGCGACCTGCACGTGGAAGGCGACGTCCTGGGCGAGCGACTCCTCCGGGCTGAGCCCCGCGTGGGTGGCGGCGAGGATGCGTTCCAGGGTGAGCAGGTCGGCCTCGCCCGCCCGCGCCGCCGCGAGTCCGGCGACCTGCGGCTCCACCACGGTCCGGAACTCGGCGACGTGCTCGGCCCGGTGGTCCAGGTCGTCGCGGTGGTGGTCGAGCAGCGCGGACGCTTCCTCCGGCCGCGGCAGCACGACGGTGCCACGACCAGGGGTCCGGGAGACCAGGCGACGGCGCTCGAGCTCCTGCAGCGCCTCGCGGATGGTCGTGCGGGACACGGCGAGGTCCTCGGCGAGGGTGCGTTCCGGCGGCAGCTTGTCGCCGGGCTGCAGGTCGTCGAGCACGAGCGTGCCGAGGTGGGCGGCGGTCGCCGCGCTCAGGGTCCGTCCACGGTGCATGCCCTCGACCGTAGGGCCGGTTGGTCTGCTTGGTTCATTGGTACGACCATCTTTTACACGGCCGTCACACGCGGCGTCGGAAGCCGAAACACGGCGGGCGAATGGTGGAGCACGTCCCACCCGCACCGACCGGAAGAGGGGTTCGACGTGGACCTGGTCCTCACCAACGCACGGCTGACCGACGGTCGATCCGTCGACGTCACCATCGCCGACGGCGTGATCGTCACCGTGGCCGACGTGCTGCCCGGTCCGGGTTCGGCGCACGGCACCGACACCGGCACCGGTGCTGCTCCCGCCCGCGTGGTCGACTGCGCAGGACGTCTGCTCATCCCCGGGCTCATCGAGGCGCACCTGCACGTCGACAAGGCCCTGCTCGACCGGGAACGTCCGAACCCCGACGGCACCCTCGCCGGCGCCATCGCCGTCACGGGGGAGCTCAAGCGCGGCTTCACCCACGCCACCGTCCGCGACCGCGCCCGCACCCTGCTCGACCAGGCCATCACGAACGGCACGACGTTCGTCCGCGCACACCCCGACGTCGACCCGATCGTCGGGCTCACCGGCGTCGAGGTGCTGCTCGACCTGCGCGACGAGTACCGGGACGCCCTCGATCTGCAGATCGTCGCGTTCCCCCAGGAGGGCATCGCCAAGGCACCGGGCACCCTCGCGCTGCTCCGTCAGGCGCTCGCCGCGGGGGCGGACGTCATCGGGGGCTGCACGTACAACGAGCACACCCTGGCCGCGTGCCACGAGCACGTCGAGACCGTCCTCGACCTCGCCGAGGAGTTCGGGGTGCCGGCCGACCTGCACGCCGACTTCGCCGACGACACCTCCGACCCGCGGTACGCCCTCGCCGGGCACATCGCCGACCGCGTGACCGCCCGCGGGCTGCAGGGGCGGGTGGCGCTCGGGCACGTGACCTCGGTCGCGAGCCTGCCCCGCGGCGAGCGCCGGGTGCTGTTCGATCGCCTGGCGGCCGCCGGGGTCGCCGTCGTGCCGCTGCCCGCGACCGACCTGCACCTCGGGGGACGGTCCGACGACCACGACGTGCGGCGCGGGGTCGTGCCGGTCCGCGAACTCTGGGACGCCGGGGTCACGAGCGCGTACGCGTCGAACAACGTCCGGAACGCCTTCACCCCGTTCGGCAACGCCGACCTGCTCGACGTCGGGCTGCTCCTGGCGCAGACCGGGCACCTGTCCGGCCCGGACGACCTGCGACGGGTGCTCGCCATGGCGACGACCGGGGCGGCCGAGGTCGTCGGCGTCGCGGACACCCACGGCATCCGGCCCGGTGCCGCCGCCGACCTCGTGGTGCTCTCCACCACCGACCCGGACGGCGTCCTGCTCGACCGGCCGGACCGCGCCCTCGTCGTCAAGCGCGGCCGGGTCGTCGCCGAGACCACCCGGACCACCCGCCTCACCACCAGCCGCACCACGAACCGATCGAAGGAACTCAGCCATGCGTGAACGGATCCCGCACGAGATCGTCGCCTCCGTCCTGGCCGGTGCCACGGCGTTCATCGGGGGCAACGCCCTGCACCTGCCGACCTGGGCGATCTTCATCAGCTGGGCGGGGATGTTCCTGCTCGGCAGCAAGCCGACGCTGCGGAACGCCACGCGCCTGTGGGCCGCGATGCCGATCGGCTCGGCGTTCGGCCTGGTCATCGTCCTGCTCGACCAGCGGTTCGGCACGCTGTTCGGCGAGGGGCAGGCTGCGCAGAACACCGTCCTGGCGCTGCTCATCCTCGTCGTGAACTGCGCCCTGATGTACACCGGTCGCACGAAGCTGTTCGGGCTCGTCCCCGGCATGTTCCTCGGGTTCGCCTCGTTCTTCGCGACCTGCTTCGGCGGCTTCGGGTTCGACCCGGGGAACGCCTGGGCCGCCTGGGTGTCGGTCGTGCTGATGAACGCGCTCGGGCCGGTGTTCGCCTACCTGTCCCGCCGCCTGACCTTCGCCCGGGCCGAGACGACGGGCTCGGCCGGTTCGGCCGGCTCGGCCGGCTCGGCCGACCCGGTCGTCGCGACCGACGCCGGCGGCGCAGCGGCGCCCGCTCCGGAACGCCAGCCCGACCAGCCCGTCGCAGCCTCGGCCTAGGAGCGGACCGGTACGCTCGGGTCCCGTGTCACGAGTCGTCCGCCGCCCCCGCTCCGCCGTCCGGAGGCCGGTCACGATCTCGGTGGTCGCCGTCCTGCTCCTGGTGGCCGGGTACCTCGTGGCCGCGGCCGTCGTACCGTTCGGCCCGGCGAGCGCCAGCACCACCACGTACTCGGCACCGAAGACGACCGTCCCGGCGCTGAGCTTCCCGGGGTACGGCGCGACGGCGGTCGAAGCGACGGACTTCCCGGAGAGCCTGCGCACCAGCGGCGACACGAAGCCCCGGTCGATCGCGAGCATCACGAAGGTCGTCACGGCGCTCGTGGTGCTCGACGAGAAGCCGATGGCCGCGGGGGAGTCCGGTCCGTCCATCCGCTTCACGAAGCAGATGGAGGGCCTGTACGCCAAGTACGCGGCGCAGAACGGCGAGGTCGCCCCGATGCCCGCCGGCCTGAAGCTCACCGAGCACCAGACGTTCCAGGTGATGCTCATGAAGTCGGCGAACAACTACGCCGGCGCACTCGCCATCTGGGCCTTCGGGTCGATCGCCGCCTACGAGCACGCGGCGAACGACTGGCTCGACGAACACGGCCTGGACGACACCACGATCCACGAGCCCACCGGCCTCGACCCGGACAACACCTCGACCGCCACGGACCTGGTCGAGCTCGGGCAGCTCGCGCTGGCGAACCCGGTGGTGAAGGACATCGTCGGCACCAAGGACGTCACGATCCCGACGGTCGGCGAGATCGAGAACTCGAACAAGCTCCTGGGGCTCGACGGCATCGAGGGGATCAAGACCGGCACCCTCGACGAAGCCGGCGCCTGTCTGCTGTTCGCGGCGACGTACGAGCGCGGTGGCAAGGACGTCACCGTCGTCGGCGTGATGCTCGGCGGTGTCGACCACGACTCCCTCGACGTCGACGTGCAGCGGTTGTTGCGGTCCGTGGCGGACAACTTCCAGGTGGTGACGCTCACGCACCAGGGGCAGACCTTCGGCACCTTCTCGACCCCGTGGCAGGACGAGGCTGACGCGGTCACGACGAAGGCTGCCGAGGTGCTCGTGTGGGGCAAGACCACCGTCACCGCGAAGGCGAAGCTCGAGCAGGTGACCTTCGGCACGAAGGGTGAGCGGGTCGGGCAGGTGCGGTTCCGCATCTCCGACCACGACCCGGTCACGGTGCCGCTCGTGCTCGAACGCACGATCGACGACCCCGGCGTCTGGTGGCGCTGGACGAACCCGTTCCAGGGGGCGTGACGCCCGTCGGCCGCCGACCGTAGAGTCGGTCGGGTGACGACGATGACGACGTTCCCCCGGACCACCCCCGCCGCCCTCGGCATCGATCCCGGTGGTGTGACCGCCCTGCTCGACGCCCTCGAGTCCACGCCCGGCGTGGAGCCGCACAGCATCATGCTGCTGCGGCACGGCCAGGTCGCAGCCGAGGGCTGGTGGCAGCCCTACGCCGCGGACCGCGTGCACCTGCTCTACTCGCTGAGCAAGAGCTTCACCGCCGCCGGGGTCGGCATCGCCGTCCGGGCGGGCCTGATCGACCTCGACGCGACCGTGCTGTCGTACTTCCCGGAGCTCGACGCCGACGTCACCGACGAACGCAGCCGCCGCATCCGCGTCCGGCACCTGCTCGCGATGGCGAGCGGCCACCGCGAGGAGACGATCGACCGCGCCCAGGCCCTCGATCCGACGAACACGGTGCGCGGGTTCCTGCTGCTCCCGCCGGACGAGGAGCCCGGCACGGTCTTCGCCTACAACCAGCCGTGCACGTACACCCTCGCCGAGATCGTCCGGCGGGTGACGGGCGGGTCCCTCGTCGCGTGGCTCCGCCCGCACCTGCTCGATCCGCTCGGCATCGACGACCTCGCCTGGCGCCGCGACGACACCGGCGCGGAGCTCGGCTACAGCGGGTGCTACGCGCCGACCGACGCGGTCGCCAAGCTCGGCCAGCTGTACCTGCAGGGCGGCGTCTGGGACGGCGAGCGGATCCTCGACGCCGACTGGGTCGAGCAGGCGACCAGCACGCAGGTCGCCAACCCGGACGAGGCCAACCCCGACTGGTCCCAGGGCTACGGCTTCCAGTTCTGGATGGCCCGCCACGGCTTCCGCGGCGACGGTGCCTACGGCCAGTTCTGCGTCGTCCTGCCGGAGCAGGACGTCGTCCTCGCGATGACCGGTCAGAGCCTCGACATGCAGGCCGTCCTCGACGCGGTCTGGCAGCACCTGCTGCCCGCCGTCGACCGCGCGTCCGACGCGTCCTCGGCATCCGCCCTGGAGGCCCGGCTCACCTCCCTGGGACTGCCTCCGGTCCAGGGTGGTCGCCTTCCGGAGCACCTCGCCGACGTCGAGCTCCGGTTGCGTCCCCGCGGGATCCTCGATGCCGTCACGTTCGCCCGAGGTGCGGACGGGATCCGCCTGACGATCACCGACGACGGCCGGTCGGAGTCCGTGCCGCTCGGCGAAGGGCGGTGGGCCGTCGAGGGCGCCCTCGCGGCGAGCGCGGCCACCGAGCCCGAGGGCAGCGTGCTCGTCGCGGTCCGCTTCCTGGAGACCCCGCACCTGCTGCACCTGCGCGTCGACCTCGACGCGGGCACGGTCGGGGCGAAGTGGAAGACCGAGCCGCTGCACGACGGTCCGATGACGCTCCGTCGCCCGGCGGACTGACCTGCGCCGACCACACCGCGCGCACGACCCGTTCGCGGCGCGCACGACGCGGTTCGCGCCCCCGTGTCGTCATCGCGCCCTGGGGAGTCGGGGCGCGATGACCCTGGTGGGGCGCGGTCGGGGAGGCGTGCGGACTCGGACGGGCGTCTGGCTACGGGGTGTCGGAGGGGTGCTCGGTGACGATCTGCAGCTCGGGCCGCTTCGCCGACACCCCGTCGCCGGACGAGGTGTGCTTGATGCGCCGGACCACCCACGGCACCAGGTACTCCCGGGCCCACCCGAGGTCCTCGGCGCGGGCCTCGCGCCACGGGCGTGCCTCGAGCGGGTCCGGGTTGAACGGTTCGAGCCCGTGCGGCACGCCGAGGGTGTCGAGCACCGCCGCGGCGATCGTCGAGTGGCCCATCGGGGAGTGGTGCAGCCGGTCCGGAGCCCACATCCGCGGGTCCCGGAGCACGCGCAGTGCCCACATGTTCGCCACCAGGGCGCCGTGCTTCAGGGCGATGGCGTGCAGGTTCTCGTTGTAGATCGCCGTCTTGCCACGGACCATGCCGAGCACCGGGGTCATCCCGACGTCCGGGCCGGTGAACAGGACGACGGTGGCTCCGTCGCGGCGCAGGTCGGCGACGAGCCGGTCCACGCGCTCGGCGAGCTCGTCCGGGTCCGAGCCGGGGCGGATGATGTCGTTGCCGCCGGCGGACACCGTGATGAGGTCCGGGTGCAGGGCGACGGCGGCCTCGGCCTGCTCGTCGATGATCTGCTGCAGCAACCGCCCGCGGATCGCGAGGTTCGCGTAGGCGAAGTCGTCGGTCTGGTGCGCGAGCACCTCGGCGACGCGGTCCGCCCAGCCGCGGTTGCCGCCCGGGACGGTGGGGTCGGGGTCCCCGATGCCCTCGGTGAACGAGTCACCGATCGCGACGTACCTGGTCCAAGGATGACGATCTGACACGTCCCGGACCCTAGTCTCGTGGCATGACGAAGGCCAACACGGACGCCGTCGGCTGGTCGGTGCCGGACGAGCTGCTCAGCCGCATCGCCGAGCGCGCCCCCGGCTACGACGCCGCGAACGCGTTCTGCACCGAGGACCTCGACGAGCTCCGCGCCGCCGGCTACCTGCGGATCGGCGTCCCCGTCGAGCAGGGCGGGGCGGGCCTCGGCCTCCGCGCCACCGCGCGGGTGCAGCGCGCCCTCGCCCAGGCCGCACCGGCGACGGCACTCGGCCTCGGCATGCACCAGGTGTGGGTGCAGGCGGCCCGCGCCGTCCGTACGCGAGGCGAGTCGTTCCTCCAGGCCGTCACCGACCACGCTGCAGACGACCACCTGCTCGCATTCGGGGTGAGCGAACCCGGCAACGACGCCGTGCTGTTCGACTCGTCGACGACGGCGGAGCCGGACGGCGACGGCGGATACCGGTTCACCGGCACGAAGGTCTTCACCTCCCTCGCACCGGCGTGGGACGTCATGAGCGTCTTCGGCAAGGACACCTCGGGGTCGGAGCCACGGCTCGTGCACGGGTTCGTCCTGCGGTCGGACGGCGACGTCGAGCACCTGGACGACTGGGACACGCTCGGGATGCGCGCGACGCAGAGCCGCACGACGAAGCTGCACGGCGTGCACGTCCCCGACGACCGCATCGTCCGGTGGCTGCCGGTCGGGCCGAACCAGGACCCGCTCGTGTTCGGCATCTTCGCGTCGTTCGAGCTCCTCATCGCCTCGGTGTACGCCGGGATCGCGGAGCGGGCGATCACGCTCGCGGCGGCCGCCGTGGCGGGGCGGACCGCGGCCGACGGCACCCGGCGGTCGCAGGACCCCGACGTGCGCCGGGCGATCGCCGACCTGCGCGGTTCGGTCGACGCGATCACGCTGCAGGTCGACTCGCTGGCGCGGTCGGTCGACGAGCTCGACGACCTCGGAGCCCGCTGGTTCCCGCTGCTCGTCGGCACCAAGGCCCGGGCCGTGGACACCGCGCAGCACGTCGTGGACGAGGCCATGCGCGTCGTCGGCGGCTCGGCGTTCCGGTCGTCGAACGAGCTGGCGCGGCTGGCGCGGGACGTCCGGGCGGGGCAGTACCACCCGTCGTCGCGGGACTCCGCGGCGCGGACGATCGCGGCGTCGGTGCTCGGCCCGCTCGGCTGAGCGCTGCGCGCGGGGCTGCCTGCGCCTGGTGCGAGGTTGGCGTGGCCGCGCACGGTGCGATGGGCGCGACGGCGGCGATGGCGTGGCGGCGCACGGTGCGGAGTCCGTCGGCCGGTGCGAGCTTGGTCGCTCGGTGCTGCCCTGTGGCGCCGCACCGTGCAACCAACCCGGCACCGAGTCGCGAAGGGCGCACGGTGCGACGGCGGGCGAGCAACCCCGCACGACGGGACGAACCTCGCACCGAGCGGCCGTGAGCACGCCCGGGCACGGCGATGTCGGCGGTGCCTGGCATCATCTCGGTGTGAGCAAGCAGGACGGACGGAACCGCCTCGTCTCCGACGCACCGGTGGACGACGTCTCGGCGACCGTGCTGCACGTCGACATGGACGCCTTCTTCGCTTCCGTCGAACTGCTCGACCGCCCCGACCTGGTGGGGCTGCCGGTCATCGTCGGGCACGACTCCGACCGCTCCGTCGTCACCGCCGCCACCTACGAAGCCCGTCGCTACGGGGTCAACTCCGCGATGCCGATGGCCGTCGCCAAGCGCCGCTGCCCGAACGCCGTCATCGTCGAACCGCACTTCGAGAAGTACCGGGCGCAGTCGGCCGCGGTGATGGCGATCTTCGACCGGTTCACCCCGCGGGTCGAGCGCCTCGGCATCGACGAGGCGTTCCTCGACGTCGCCGGCGCCCTCCGCCTGTACGGCACCCCGTGGCAGATCGGCCAGGCGATCCGCCGCACGGTCCTCGCCGAGACCGGTCTGCACTGCTCCGTCGGTGCGGCATCGACGAAGTTCGTCGCGAAGCTCGCCTCCAGCCGGTCGAAGCCGGACGGCCTGCTCGTGGTGCCCGCCGCCGACACCGTGGCGTTCCTGCACCCGCAGCCCGTGTCCGCGCTCTGGGGCGTCGGCGGCAAGACGCAGGAGACGCTCGAACGTCGGGGCATCCGCACGGTCGGCGACCTGGCGAACACCCCGCTCGGGTCACTGGTGTCGGCACTCGGCCCGGCCGGCGGGCAGCGGCTGCACGACCTGTCGTGGGGTCGCGACCCGCGCGTGGTCGACACCGGCGTCGGTGAGAAGTCGATCGGGCACGAGGTCACGTTCGGTCGCGACCTGACGGAGCGCGACGACGTCGCCCGCGAACTCCTGCGCCTGGCCGACAAGGTCGCCGTCCGCCTGCGCCAGGCCGACGTGCAGGCCCGGACCGTGGCACTGAAGGTCCGCTACACCGACTTCACCACCCTGACCCGGTCGCGCACGCTGGCGGAGCCCACCGACGTCGCGAAGCGCCTGCACCGCGAAGCCGTCGAGCTGTACGACGTGCTGCACCGACCGGGCAACCAGATCCGGCTGATCGGGGTGCGCGGCGAGAACCTCGTGCCTGCGGCCGCGAGCAACGCCCTGTGGGACGACGACGCGCCGTGGCGCGAGACCGAGACCACGGTCGACGCGGTCGCCGCACGCTTCGGTGCCGGCGTGCTGCGACCGGCATCCCTGGTCCGCCGGACCCCTGACGGCGGCGTCCCGCACGCTCGGCAGGACTGACGGTGGCGGTAGAATCGGGTTCAGTGAGCGCAGCGGAGTACGAAGACCAGCAGCCCGCCACGCTGTGGGCGGAGTCGGGTGACGACCAGTCCGGCGCAGGCGGATCGTCGCCGACGCAAGACGGCACCCAAGCGCACGACGGCACCCAGGCGCACGGTGACGCAGCCCGTGCCGAAGCCGATGCCGCGGCCCTGGCCGAAGCGGCCGGCAACTCCGCCGTCCAGCACCTGTCGCCGGCGTTCCCGGATCGGGCCGCCTGGGGCACGGCCTCGAAGCTCCGCGCCTGGCAGATCGAAGCGCTCACGAAGTACTTCGAGAAGGAACCCCGCGACTTCCTCACGGCCGCGACCCCCGGCGCCGGCAAGACCACCTTCGCGCTGCGGCTGGCGACCGAGCTCCTCGCCCGCGGCACCGTCGACCGCATCGTCGTCGTGGCCCCGACCGAGCACCTGAAGCGCCAGTGGGCCGACTCCGCCGACCGTGTGGGCATCCGGATCGACCCGATGTTCAAGAACGGCGACGGCATGTTCGGCCGGCACTACCAGGGCGTCGCGATCACCTACGCCCAGGTCGGCATGAACCCCGAGGTGCACAAGCGCATCACCGAGGGCGGCCGCACCCTGGTCGTCCTCGACGAGGTGCACCACGGTGGCGACGCCCTGACGTGGGGCGACGGCATCCGAGAGGCGTTCTCCGGCGCCACCCGCCGGCTCTCGCTGTCGGGGACCCCGTTCCGGTCCGACACCGCACCGATCCCGTTCGTGCAGTACGCCCCCGACGAGCAGGGCATCCGCACCTCGATCTCCGACTACAACTACGGCTACGGCCGAGCCCTGAAGGACGGCGTCGTCCGCCCTGTGCTGTTCATGGCCTACGCCGGACAGATGCGCTGGAAGACCCGGATGGGCGACGAGATGTCGGCCTCCCTGGGTGAGCAGGTCACGAAGGACATCACGGCCCAGGCCTGGCGGACCGCGCTGTCACCCGAGGGCGAGTGGATGCCGGCCGTGCTCTCCGCCGCCGACAAGCGCCTGACCGAGGTCCGTCGTGGTGTGCCCGACGCCGGCGGCCTGGTCATCGCCACCGACACCACCACGGCGCGCGCCTACGCCCGGATCCTGCAGCAGATCACGGGGGAGCGTCCCACCGTGGTGCTGTCCGACGAAGCCGCCGGGTCGAGCCGCATCAGCGCGTTCGCCGACGACACCTCGCGCTGGATGGTGGCCGTCCGCATGGTGTCCGAAGGTGTCGACGTCCCACGGCTCTGCGTCGGCGTCTACGCCACGAGCGCGAGCACGCCGCTGTTCTTCGCCCAGGTGATCGGCCGCTTCGTGCGTGCCCGCCGCCGCGGTGAGACCGCGAGCGTCTTCCTGCCGAGCGTCCCCGGCCTGATGGCCCTCGCCGCCACCCTCGAGCTCGAGCGCGACCACGCCCTCGACCGCCCGAAGGACGCCGACGACGGCATGTACAACCCCGAAGACGCGATGGTCGCCGAGGCCAACAAGGAAGACCGCGCGTCCGAGAGCCTGCTCGAGGTCCAGCCGTTCGAGGCACTCGACTCGCAGGCGTCCTTCGACCGTGTCCTCTACGACGGCGGTGAGTTCGGCACCGGCGGCGAGGTCGGTTCCCTCGAGGAGCTCGACTTCATCGGCATCCCCGGGCTGCTCGAACCCGACCAGGTGCGCGACCTCCTGCGCGCCCGGCAGGCGACCCAGGCCAAGCGCTCCAAGGGCCGCACGGCCAAGGACGGCATGCCGAAGCCGCCCGAGCCCGACCGCCCGATGTACATGACGATCAAGGAGCAGCGCACCGAGCTCGCCCGGCTCGTGTCGATCTGGTCCCGCCACTCGAACGAACCGCACGGATCGATCCACGCCGAACTCCGACGGATCAGCGGTGGACCGGCCGTGGCGCAGGCGAGCATCGAGCAGATCCAGAAGCGCATCGACATCCTGCGCTCCCGCATCGGCGGACGACGGTGACCGCGGCGTGATCGAGCCGGTCGACGACCGCACCTGGTACGTCAAGCGCGACCCCGAGGCGTCACCCGAGGCGATCATCGACCGCTTCGGCGGGGGCTACCGACTGCGCCGCTTCTCGCTCACCGAGTCCCGCCGCACCCCGCACGGAGTGTTCACGGGGCCCGAACTGGCCGAGACCGCGTGGTGGCGGCTCCGCGACAGGCCGCGGAACTCATGACGCGCCAAGCCAAAGTCCGGTAGACCGGAGGAATGGCAGACTCGATCCCTCACGTCCTCGTCCTCGGCGGCGGCTCCGCTGGCTACACCACGGTCAAGCAGCTCCAGAAGCACGCGGCCACGGTGCCCATGCGCATCACGCTCGTGGACCAGAACACCTACTACACGTACCTGCCGTTCCTGCCCGAGGTCGCCGGTGGCCACATCGCGCCGAAGGACGTCACCGTCGAGCTGCGCCGTGCACTGCGCAAGACCCGGGTGATCCAGGGCAAGGTCACCGCGATCTCCTCGGCGGACAAGACCGTCTCGATCGCGACCGCCGGCGGCGACGACCGCACCCTCGGCTACGACCACCTCGTCGTCGCCCTCGGTTCCGTCACCCGCACCTTCCCGACCCCCGGGCTCGAGGAGTACGGCGTCGGCTTCAAGAGCGTCGAAGAGGCCGCCTACGTGCGCGCCAAGCTCCTCGACAACATCGCGAAGGCCGCCGCCACCCGTGACGAGGACGAGCGTCGCCGTCTGCTGACCAGCGTCTTCGTCGGCGGTGGCTACACCGGCGTCGAGGCGATTGGTGAGCTCTTCGACGTGTCGCAGGCTGCCATCAAGACCTACCCGTCGCTCGCCGGTGAGCAGCCCCGCTGGGTGCTCATCGACGCCCTCGACCGCGTCGCGCCCGAGGTCGGCCCGGAGCTGTCCAAGTGGACGCTCGAGTCGCTCCGCGCCCGCGGCATCGACGTCCGCCTGAAGACCACCATGCCGAGCGCCGAGGGCGGTGTCGTCAAGTTCTCCGACGGCGACGAGTTCGCCACCGGCCTGCTCGTCTGGACCGCGGGCGTCAAGCCGAACCCGCTCCTCGACGCCTCCGACCTGCCGCGCGGGCCGAAGGGCCACCTCGCGGCGAACGCGAAGCTCCAGGTCGAGGCCGAGGACACCCACCAGGTCGTCGAGGGCGTCTGGGGTCTCGGTGACGTCGCGCAGGTGCCCGACCTGACCGCCGACAAGCAGCCGGCGTTCTACCCGCCGAACGCGCAGAACGCCGTGCGCCAGGCCGTGGTCGCCGCCGACAACATCGTCGCGACCATCACCGGCAAGCCGCTCGAGGAGTACCGCCACCCCTCCATCGGCACCGTCGCGTCGTACGGTGTCGGCAAGGGCGCCGCGAACATCAAGGGCATCAAGATGACCAACCTGCTCGCGTGGCTCGCGCACCGCGCGTACCACGTGTACGCGATGCCGACCCTGAACCGGAAGGCCCGCATCATCATCGGCTGGATCACCGGCGCGGTGTCCGGTCGCGACGCGACCTCCCTGATCAAGGAGACGGACCCGCGACGCAACTTCGTCGAGGCGTCGAAGAGCTAGACGCACCCACAGATCGGACGGGAGGCGCGGTGCCAGCTGGCACCGCGCCTCCCGTCCGTCCGTGACGTGCGTTCGCACCCACCTGCCGCTCTCCGGCATACTGACTCCCTCGGCGCCCACGGCGACGAGGTCCCGGAAGTCGACCGACACGTGCGCCCCACCACCACCTCCTCCGCCCGATCGTGCCTCCGATGCGGCGCCGAGCGTCACGACAGCACCGTCCACCGGTGCCCCGGTCCGGCCGACCCGCTCCGCGCCTTCGGCCTCGACGCCGGAGCCCGAACGGTGCTCGAGGTCCTGGGCGGGATCGGGCAGCCCTTGCTGGTCGGCGGAGCAGTCCGCGACGTGCTGCTCCGGGAAGCCGGGCGCGGACCGACCACCACCGGTGACGTCGACGTCGAGGTGCACGGCAACAGGACCGATGTGGTCGTCGGAGCGTTGCGTGCGGCCGGCGCGATCGTCGTCGAGGCCGGTGCGGGGTTCCCGGTCCTCAAGGTGGTGCTCGACGGATCCCGCGTTGACGTCGCAGTGACGGCGGAGTCCGGTGCGCTCGATCCGGTCACGGTGTCCGCCCTCGGTCGGGACTTCACGGTGAACGGAGTCGCCTGGGACCCCCGCACGAACGTGTTCCTCGACGCGGTCGGTGGGATCGACGATGCCGTCATCGGCGTGCTGCGGCACACTTCCGAACGCTGCAGCGAGGACCCGCTCCGGGTCTTGCGTGCCGTGCAGCTCGTCGCCCGGTTCGACTTCGCCGTGCACCCCGCGACGCTGCGTCTGGCGCGGTCGCTCGCGGCGCGGTTCGAGTCGATCGCCACCGGGCGGATCTGGCCCGAGATCCGCAAGCTGGCACTCGGCGACCACGTGTCGGCTGCCCTCCGAACGCTGCACGACAGCGGCTGGGAGCGACACCTGCCCGAGCTCGCCGCGGTCCGAGACGTGCCGCAGGACCCCCGGTGGCACCCGGAGGGTCCCGTGCACGTCCACCTCGGAGCGGCGGGGGACGCTGCCGCCCGCGCCTGTACCGCGGACGGGATCCGCGGTGACGACCGGGTCGTCGTCGTGCTCGCCGCCGTGCTGCACGACCTGGGGAAGGCCGGCTCCGGCACGCAGGTCCTCGCCGACGACGCAGGTGCGGTCCGCATCCGCAGCCTGGGCCACGAGGTGTCCGGCGCTGCGGCAGCAGCAGCGCTGCTCGGTCGCCTCGGCGCGCCACGCCACATCGTCGAGCGGGTCGTCCCGCTCGTTCGCGAGCACATGGTCCCGCACTCGTCCAACGGCGCGCCACCGTCCGTTCCTGCTGCTCGGCGGCTGTTCCGACGGCTCGGATCCTCCCTGCCCGCGATGGAGTCGTGGGCCCGGGTGTGCGAAGCCGACTCGCAGGGGCGTGGTCCGGGGGCGAGTCGGTCCTCGGCGTGGTCGTGGTTCGACGTCGCGTTCCGGGACCAAGTCGCGCGTCGGCCCGTGCGGCTGCTGTCCGGCCGCGACCTCGTCGACGCGGGACTCACCCCGGGGCCGGTGTTCCGCGAACTCCTCGTGGCGTCCGCGGCGGCGCAGGACGACGGCGTCTTCGATGACGTCGCCGGAGCCCGCGCGTGGCTGCGCCGAGCGGTCGACGCACGCCGGTGACGGACGGGAGGCGCGGTGCCAGCTGGCACCGCGCCTCCCGTCCGTCGGTGCGGACGCCCACCGCTTGTCCGCCATCTGCGGTCCTGGGTCCGTTCCAACGTGGCGCGCGCCAGCGTGGACGCGACGAACGAGAGGAGCGTCCATGCGCGCCATGACGTACCGCGGCCCCTACCGGATCCGCGTCGAAGAGAAACCGGATCCCCGGATCGAGCACCCGAACGACGCGATCGTCCGGGTGGAACGGGCCGCGATCTGCGGGTCGGACCTGCACCTGTACCACGGCATGATGCCCGACACCCGGGTCGGGCACACGTTCGGCCACGAGTTCATCGGGGTGGTCGAGCAGATCGGCTCGTCCGTCGAGACCCTGTCGGTCGGCGACCGCGTGATGGTCCCGTTCAACATCTTCTGCGGCACGTGCTGGTTCTGCGCCCGCGGACTCTTCGCGAACTGCCACAACGTGAACCCGAACGCGACCGCGGTCGGTGGGATCTACGGGTACTCGCACACCACCGGCGGGTACGACGGCGGGCAGGCGGAGCGCGTGCGGGTGCCGTTCGCCGACGTCGGACCGCAGGTGATCCCGGACTGGCTCGACGACGACGACGCCCTCCTCATGACGGACGCACTGAGCACCGGCTACTTCGGGGCGCAGCTCGCGTCGATCCGCGAGGGCGACACCGTCGTGGTGCTCGGTGCCGGGCCGGTCGGACTGTTCTCCGCGGCGTCGGCGTGGTTCATGGGAGCCGGTCGGGTGATCGTCGTCGACCAGCTCGAGTACCGGCTCGAGAAGGCCCGGAGCTTCGCGCACGCCGAGACGATCAACTTCGCCGAGGTCGACGACGTCGTGCTCGAGATGAAGAAGCAGACCGACTTCCTGGGTGCGGACAGCGTGATCGACGCCGTCGGAGCCGAGGCGGACGGCAACTCCACCCAGCAGGTCACCGCCTCGAAGCTGAAGCTGCAGGGCGGGTCCCCGACGGCGCTCAACTGGGCGATCGACGGTGTCCGCAAGGGCGGCACGGTCTCGGCGATCGGCGCGTACGGGCCGATCCCGAGCGCGGTGAAGTTCGGGGACGCGATGAACAAGGGCGTCACGATCCACACGAACCAGGCGCACGTGAAGCGCCAGTGGCCGCGGTTGCTCGAGCACATCCAGGCCGGTCACTTCAAGCCGAGCGACATCATCACGCACCGCATCCCCCTCGAGCACATCGCCGAGGGCTACCACCTGTTCTCGTCCAAGCTCGACGGTTGCATCAAGACCGTCGTCGTGCCGTGAGGAGGCCCGACATGTCCGACCACACCCCGTACATCGCCGATCCGCCCCGTCGGGTGCCGTCGGCCGAGGAACTCCGTGCCCGCATCCCGGGGTGGGGGAGCGACCTCGACCCGGCGGACCGGCCGTCCGTGCCGAAGCTCTCGCGCGAAGCCGGTTCGGCCACCGGAGCCCACTGGGACCTCCCGCCGCAGCAGGACGGTGCGCACGGCCGGGAGCGCTCGATCGAGCACGCCCACGTGACGCCGGTGTTCGGCACCGCGCAGCCCCTGCACGGCGTCGCCGGGATCGTCCGGCGGTACGCCTACCGGCGGTTCAGCGAGGGGCGCCTGGCGCACTGGATGCTGCTCGTCGTGGGGGACCGCCTGGACGTCGCGACGCACCGGGTGACCGATGCGCTCCGGGGTCGGCCGGACCGGGTGATCAGCGAGACCGGTGTCGCGGCGGAGCGTGGGAACCACCCTGTTGCGTCGCGGCTGGGGTCGAGTCGGTCGGACTGGCGGCACCAGGTGCTCGATCCGATGGTCGCGAACTGGGGCTGGCTGGCGGCGCTCGGAGCCGTGGTGCTGGTGGTGCGGCGGGTGCGCCGCTCGCGCTGACCGCGCGCGGTGCGGCGTTGCCCACTCGGTGCGACCTTGTTCCGTCACACGGAGTGCGCAACGTCGCACCGGCCCGCGACGCGCGCACACCCTGGACTGGAGGCGCGCTGCGGCCCCGCCCCGCGCCTCCAGTCCGCACGTCCCGCGTCAGCCGCGTGTACGGACGCTGCACGGAGAACGCCCTGAGCGCAGCGAGGCGGCGCGGGCGGGGATCGCCCTGAGCGCAGCGAGGTGGCACGTGGTCGCCCTGAGCGCAGCGAGGTGGCGCCCCAGAAGCGGTGACGCCCTGAGCGCAGCGATGGCGGCACTCGCCGGGAAGACACAACAGAAAATGCCCCCCGACCGAAAGGTCAGGGGGCACGCATTTCCTGTGTCCGAGAGGGGACTTGAACCCCTACGCCCTAATACGGGCACTAGCACCTCAAGCTAGCGCGTCTACCAATTCCGCCACCCGGACAGGGTGTCTGGTGTCTGTTTCCCGGGTTGAACCCGGCGTTCCTGCCGAGAGAAGACAATAGCACGGGTCTGAACGCGCGATGAACACGGTCGCGCATCCCGGGCGAGTCCTGCGCGCGCTGTCCCGGCGACGGGGTCGGTGCCGACCGATACCGTGGAGCCATGACGAACCCGGAGCCCTCCGAGCCGCAGTCCGTGCCCGAGCTCGAGGCCACCGCGGCGATCGCCCGCGACCTCATCCGCATCGACACGACGAACTGGGGCGAGGGGAAGTCCCGCGGGGAGACCGAGGCGGCCCACTACGTCGAGGACAAGCTCCGCGCGCTGGGCCTCGAGCCGCAGTTGTTCGAGTCGGAGCCGGACCGGGTGAGCGTCGTGGCGCGGGTGCCGGGTCGGAACCGTGACAAGCCGGCGCTCGTGGTCCACGGGCACCTCGACGTGGTGCCGGCGGATCCGGCGAACTGGTCGGTCGACCCGTTCGGCGGTGTGGTCAAGGACGGTTCGCTGTGGGGGCGGGGCGCCGTCGACATGAAGAACATGGACGCGATGATGCTCACGTCGCTGGCGGACGTCATCGAACAGCACGGTGCGCCGGAGCGTGACCTGGTGATCGCGTACTTCGCCGACGAAGAGGCCGGGGGAGTCCTGGGGTCCCATCACGTGGTCGACCAGCACCCGGAGGTCTTCGCGGGGGCGTCGGCGGCGATCAGCGAGGTCGGCGGGTACTCGATCACGCTCGGTGACCGTCGCGCCTACCTGCTGCAGACCGGCGAGAAGGCGCTCATGTGGGTGAAGCTGATCGCGCGCGGCACCGCTGCCCACGGCTCGCACGTGATCCGCGACAACGCCGTCACGAAGCTCGCGGCGGCGGTCGCCCGGATCGGCAGCGAGGAGTGGCCCGTCCGGCTCTCGGCCACGACGGACGCGATGGTGGCCGAGGTGGCGCGGTTCCTCGGGGTCGACCCGACGGTCACGGGCCCGGACGAGGTCGCCCTGGCCACCGGCTCGGCGTCGCGGTTCATCCACGCCGCGCTGCACACCACGTCGAACCCGACGGTGCTGACCGCCGGCTACAAGCACAACGTGATCCCGGACACCGCCGAGGCCCTGGTGGACATCCGCTGCCTGCCGGGTGACGAGGAGTCCGTGCTCGAGCGGGTGCGGGAGCTCGCCGGACCCGACGTCGAGGTGGTCATGTCGTTCCGCGACATCGGCCTCGAGCAGGACTTCGGCGGCCCGCTGGTCGATGCCGTCCGCGACGTCCTCGGCCGGCACGACCCGGGCGCACCGGTCCTGCCGTACCTGCTGTCCGGCGGCACCGACAACAAGGCGCTCTCGACGCTCGGCATCGCGGGGTACGGGTTCGTGCCGCTGCAGCTGCCGGCCGGTGTCGACTTCCCCGCGATGTTCCACGGCGTGGACGAGCGGGTGCCGCTCGACTCGCTGGCGTTCGGTCGGCGGGTGCTGGGCGACCTGCTCGCCACGTACTGATATTGTTCATGGTCGCCGTCGTGGCGGTGCCCTGACCGACCTCCCCCTGAAAGGCCCGTGCGATGCACATCCTCGAGGCGATCTTCCTCGGCTTCGTCCAGGGGCTCACCGAGTTCCTGCCGGTGTCCTCCAGCGCGCACCTGCGCATCGTGGGGCTCTTCCTGCCCGACGCGAAGGACCCCGGTGCGGCCTTCACCGCCGTGACGCAGCTCGGCACCGAGACCGCGGTGCTCATCTACTTCTGGAAGGACATCACCCGCATCATCGGGCGGTGGTTCCGGTCGGTGGTCAAGCGTGACGTGCCGAAGGGCGACCCCGACGTCCGGCTCGGCTGGCTGGTGATCCTCGGCACGATCCCGATCGGGGTCGCCGGGCTCCTGCTCAAGGACTCGATCGAGACCACGTTCCGGTCGCTCTGGATCGTCGCGATCGTCCTCATCGTGTTCGGTGTCGTGCTCGGGGTGCTCGACCGTGTCGGCCGCAAGGAGCGCCGGATCGAGCAGATGACGTTCCGCGGTGGTCTGCTCATCGGCCTGGCGCAGATGCTCGCCCTGGTGCCCGGTGTCTCTCGCTCCGGTGCGACCGTGTCGATGGGTCTCGCCCTCGGGTACACCCGCCCGGCGGCAGCCCGGTTCGCGTTCCTGCTGGCGATCCCGGCGGTGTTCCTGTCCGGGTTCTACGAGGCCGCGACGAGCCTCGGCGACCACGGCTCGCCGTTCGGACTCGCCGACACGCTCATCGCCACCGTCGTCGCGTTCGTGGTCGGGTTCGTCGTGATCGCGGCGTTCATGAACTACATCAGCAAGCGCAGCTTCATGCCCTTCGTCGTTTACCGGATCGCACTCGGTATCGTGCTCATCGTGTTGTTGTCGCTCGGAGTGATCCAGCCGTGAGGGCCTGGCAGGCCCCATCCGTCCCCGACGTCCCCGGCGCCGCGCCCCGACCGGTCGTCCACGACACCGCAACGGGCAAGCCGGTGGACCCCGCCCGCGACGAGGACCGTGCCGCGCTGTACGTCTGTGGCATCACGCCGTACGACGCCACGCACCTCGGCCATGCGGCGACCTACCTGGCGTTCGACACGCTCGGCCGCGCCTGGCGTGATGCCGGGCTCGACGTCGAGTACGCGCAGAACGTCACCGACGTTGACGACCCGCTGCTCGAGCGTGCCGCCCGCGACGGCGTCGACTGGCGTGCCCTGGCGGCTGAACAGGTCGAACTGTTCCGTCGCGACATGGAGTCGCTGCGGATCCTGCCGCCGGACGACTTCGTGGCCGTCACCGACGAGGTCGAGCGCGTCGCCGAGGCGGTCTCGTTCCTGCAGGAGTCCGGCTACGCGTACGAGGTCCCGACCGACGGCGCCGAGGGCGACGACCTGTACTTCGACGTGAACCGCCCCACCGACGCGTGGACCCTCGGTGACGAGAGCGGCCTGGACCGCGAGACGATGCTCGCCCTCGCAGCCGAACGCGGCGGCGACCCGGATCGTCCGGGCAAGCGCGACCCGCTCGACCCGCTGCTGTGGCGCGCCGCGCGTGACGGCGAGCCGGCCTGGGACACCGAGATCGGCCCCGGTCGCCCCGGCTGGCACATCGAGTGCAGCGTCATCGCCGGTGACCGCCTCGGGCTGCCGATCAGCGTGCAGGGCGGCGGGAGCGACCTCGTCTTCCCGCACCACGAGATGAGCGCCGGGCACGCTGCTGCCCTCGCGCACCAGCCCCTCGCGAACGCGTTCGTGCACACCGGGATGATCGCCTACCAGGGCACGAAGATCTCGAAGTCGCTCGGCAACCTCATCACCGTGCGCGGGCTGCTCGACGACGGCGCCGACCCCCGTGCCATCCGGCTCGCACTGCTGTCGCACAAGTACTCCGACGACTGGGAGTGGTTCGACACCGAGCTGACGAGCGCCCAGATGCGGCTCGCCGGCTGGGACGCCTGGGCCTCGGGAGCCTCCGCCGGGCACGCCGACGACGCAGCGGACGTCGCGGCACGCATCCGCGCGCGGGTCTCCGACGACCTCGACACCCCCGGTGCCGTCGCCGCGGTCGACACCGCGATCGCGGGCGGCACGGCGTGCACGCCGGAGCTCCTCGACCTGATCGACGCGCTGCTCGGCATCCGCCTGGCCTGACCTGCGCTGACGCGACACGCCGTATGCCCGGCGACGAGGGGTCAGAAACTGTCGCCTGGGCGGTCGGCAGCCGACAGTTCGTGACCACTCGCCGGACGTGAGCGGGGTGTCGTGGCCGTTCGCGGCCGCCGGACGGGAGGCCCGTGGCGGCCCTGCCCCGCGCCTCCCGTCCGCTGTGTGGTCGCGACAGGTCGCGTGCGCGCCGCCGAGGGGTCAGGAACTGTCGCCCGGGCGGGCCGCAGCCGACAGTTCGCGACCACTCGCCGGACGTGAGCAGGAGTGTCGTGACCGCGCGGTGAGTGGTCGCGACACGTCGGGTGCGCGCTGCCGAGGGGTCAGGAACTGTCGCCCGGGCGGGCCGCAACCGACAGTTCGTGACCACTCGCCGGACGTGAGCGGGGTGTCGTGACCGTTCGCGGCCGCCGGACGGGAGGCCCGTGGCGGGGCCGACCCGTGCCTCCCGTCCGCCGTGTGGTCGCGACACGTCGCGTGTGCGCCGCCGAGGGGTCAGGAACTGTCGCCGGGGCGCGCCGCAGCCGACAGTTCGTGACCACTCGCCGCACGCCGGACGCCCACCACGGACAGGAGGCACGGTGCCAGCAGGCACCGTGCCTCCTGTCCGTCAGCGGGTGACGGCTACTGCTGGGGCCGCCACGGCCCCTCGCCACCGGCGGTGCCGCCGTCCTTGCCGTCCTTGCGCTCACGGCGACGGAGGTACTGCTCGAACTCCTGCGCGATGGCGTCTCCCGAGGCCTCTGGGGAGTCGACCGTGTCGCGCGCCTGCTCGAGCTGCCCGATGTAGGACGCCATGTCCTCGTCGTCGGCAGCGAGGGCGTCGATGCCCTCTTCCCACTCGGTGGCGTCGTCGAGCAGCGAGCCACGGGGCACCGTGACGTCCGTGAGCTCCTCGATCTTGTCGAGCAGCGAGAGCGTGGCCTTGGGCGAGGGCGAGTTGTGCACGTAGTGCGGCACCGAGGCCCACAGGGACAGCGTGGTCAGGCCGGCCTTGTCCATCGCGTCGGCGAGGACCCCGAGGATGCCCGTCGGGCCCTCGTACGAGGACTTGTCGACGTCGAACGCGGCGCGGACACCGGCGTTCTCGCTCGACACGAACACCGAGATCGGCCGGGTGTGCGGGACGTCGGCGAGCATGGCGCCGACGAAGACGACGGCGTCGATCGAGTAGACGTCCGCCAGGTCGATGATCTCCGAGCAGAAGCCCCGCCAGGTGCGCGAGGGTTCCGGTCCGACGAGGACGAAGACGTCACGGTCGGTGGGGGAGCCGGTGGCACCGATGACCGGACGCCCCTCGGCACCGGGGCCGTGCAGCACGATCCGGGGCCACAGCACGCCGCGGTCGCCGTTGTCGTCGGTGCCGACGGTGGGCCGGTTGAACTGGTAGTCGATGTACCGCTCACCGTCGAGTTCGCGCAGCTCGTCGAGCCCGAGCGACTCGACGATGCGACGCGCCAGACCGCTCGCGGCCTCGCCGGCGTCGTTCCAGCCCTCGAAGGCGACGACGAGCAAGCGACCGTCGCTGAAGGGGGAGTGCTGTGGCACGGAGCGGACCTCCTGGTGGTGGAGCGGAGCGGGGCGGGAGCGATGCCCCGGCCGGACACGATTCAGGCATCCACTGTAGGCCCAGGGGGTGTCGGCGCACGCGCGCGTCCGCGCCCAGCGGAACGGCCCCGGTAGACTCGTCGCCCGTGACCGCGCATCCTCCTGCCCTCGTCCCGCCCGCAGCCGTGCTGTGGGACATGGACGGCACGATCATCGACACCGAGCCGATCTGGCAGCGGTCCCAGGTCGACCTGACGAACCGCTACGGCGCCGAGTGGACCCACGAGGACGGCCTGTCCCTGGTCGGGTCCGGCCTCGAGCGCTCCGGTGAGCTCCTGCGCGCCAAGGGCGTCGACATGGAGGTCGAGGAGATCATCCAGTGGATGACCGACTACGTCATGGAGCACCTGCGCACCGGTGAACTGCCCTGGCGTCCGGGTGCCCGCGAGCTCGTCGAGGAGCTCCACGCCCGCGGCATCCCGACCGCCCTGGTCACGATGTCCCGTCGCAAGATGGCGCTCGTCGCCGCCGAGGCCCTGGGCGAGCGTGGCTTCCGCGTCGTCGTCGCCGGCGACGACGTCGACCGTCCGAAGCCGTTCCCGGACGCGTACCTGTCCGCCGCGGCGCAGCTCGGCGTCGAGCCCACCGCGTGCGTCGCGATCGAGGACTCCGCCACCGGCGTCGCGTCTGCCGTCGCCTCCGGCGCCGTCACGGTGGCCGTCGAGCACATCGTCCCGCTGTCCGAGATCGCCGGCGGCGACGTGCACCTGACCACCCTGGCTGGGGTCGACGTCGACCGTCTGGTCGAGTTGACGACGCCGGCACTGGCCGCACGGGCTGCGCACTCAGGGCCCACGCCGCCGGTTCCGGACCGACGCGCCAGCGGCGGGCCGGCCGTGCCGGTGGGGAGAGGCGCGGTGCCGGACCCGGCGCACGCTGCGGACACCGAAGGGGTCACCCGATGAGCCACACCGACGACGCACGCGACGAGGCGGACGCGAGCAGCGCCTCCAGTCCGACCGCGGACCCGACCGCAGCCCTCCCGCACACCGCGGGCGGCGCACCGCACACGCCGCCGCGCGGCCCGTTCCGGGCCGGCGACCGCGTCCAGCTGACCGGTCCGAAGGGCAAGCTCACGACGCTGTCGCTCGAGACCGCGGGTGAGTACCACACGCACCGCGGGGTGCTGCGGCACGACGACGTCATCGGCCAGCCCGACGGCTCCGTCATCCGGGCGAGCACCGGTGACGAGTACCTCGCGCTCCGTCCGCTGCTCAACGACTACGTGATGTCGATGCCGCGTGGCGCCGCGATCGTCTACCCGAAGGACGCGGCGCAGATCGTGGCCTTCGCGGACGTCTTCCCCGGGGCCCGCGTGGTCGAGGCCGGCGTCGGCTCGGGCGCGCTGTCGCTGTTCCTGCTCCGCGCGATCGGCCCGACCGGGCAGCTGCAGTCGTTCGAGCGCCGCGAGGAGTTCGCGGCGATCGCGAAGGGCAACGTCGGCACCTTCCTCGGCGCAGTCCCGGACAACTGGTCCGTCACCGTCGGTGACCTGGTCGAGTCGCTGCCCGACGCGACCGAGCCGCAGAGCATCGACCGGGTCGTGCTCGACATGCTCGCGCCGTGGGAGTGCGTGGACGCCGCGGCCGACGCCCTCGTGCCCGGCGGACTCATCGTCTGCTACGTCGCGACCGTCACGCAGCTGTCCCGCACGGCCGAGGCCCTGCGCGACACCGGGCGCTTCACCGACCCGATGCCGAGCGAGACCCTGGTGCGCACCTGGCACGTCGAGGGCCTCGCCGTCCGCCCGGACCACCGCATGGTCGGGCACACCGGGTTCCTCATCACGGCACGACGCCTGGCCGACGGCACCGTGCTGCCGAACCTGAAGCGCCGCGCGGGCAAGGCGGAGTTCTCGGACGAGGACATCGAGGCCTGGACCCCCGGCGCCGTGGGCGAGCGGGCGACGAGCGACAAGAAGCTCCGCAAGGTCGCCCGGCAGTCGGCGGCGCAGGCGCGCAAGGTCGCGGCGGCCGAGGCGTCGTCGGCGGATGGTGCTGCGGCGCCGTCCGAGGGCGCTGTGGCTTCGTCGGATGCTACTGCGGCTCCGTCGGATGCCGCTGCGGCTCCGTCCGGGGCCGTCGAGGACGAACGGTAGGCTGACGGCGTGCCCGTCCTGCATCGAACGGAAAGAGGGTCCGTGCGCACCATCCCCGCACTCCTGGTCACCATCGGTCTCGCGGTGTCCCTCACCGCCTGCGCCTCGAACGGTGCCGGCACCACGCCCTCGAGCTGTGCCGCTCCCGGCGCCGCGTCCGAAGCGGTGACCGCCACCGGCAAGTTCGGCTCGGAGCCGAAGGTCAACGTGCCGAAGGGCCTGACCACCAAGGGCACCCAGGTGTCCGTGCTGCAGCAGGGTTCCGGTCGCACGATCGACGACGGCACCCCCGTCCTGGTCGAGTACACCCTGGTCGACGGCTCCACGGGGCAGGTCGCCCAGACGAGCGGCTACTCGGGCCAGACGGCACCGATCACCGCCGGTGCGAGCAACTACGGGGCCCTCGGCGCCTCGCTGCAGTGCGCCCGCGTCGGCGACCGCCTGGCGGTGGCCCTGCCGAAGAGCGCCCTGAGCAGCACCGGCGGCACCGCTGGCAGCTCGTCGTCGAAGAAGACCGAGGACGCCGTCATCGCCGTCATCGACGTCAAGCGCGCGTTCGACGCCCGTGCCACCGGCACCCCGCAGCTCGCCGGCGACAAGATGCCGGCCGTGGTGCTCGCACCCTCCGGCGCCCCCGGCATCACGATCCCGTCGTGGAGCGCGCCGAAGTCGAACGAGACGCACCTGCTCCGCAAGGGCGACGGTCGCGAGCTCACCGCGAAGGAGACCGCGGTCATCAAGTACACCGCCGTCACCTGGGGTGCCGACCCGTCCGTCGCCGGCTCCAGCTGGACCGACGGTTCCGGCGCGCAGGCCATCCCGCTCACCAAGGGCCAGGTCGACGAGGGCGTCCGGACCGCCATCGTCGGGCACCACGTCGGCGACCAGGTCCTGGCCATCGTCAACCAGCAGGGGACCGCGTACGCGTACGTGATCGACGTCCTCGGGGCGATCTCGAACTGACCCGGTCCGACCGTCCACGGACCGCGGCGCGGGTGCACTCCGGTGTACCCGCGCTGCCGTAGGATCGGCTCGTGCCAGCGACCCGTGTGCCCCGTGTGCCCGCCGAGGAGCGGCTGTTCAGCCTCGTGCTCGCGCTGCTCTCGACGGAGTCCGGGCTGACCAAGGCCGAGATCCTGGCCAACGTGCAGGGGTACCGGCAGCGGTTCTCGACCGGTGGCGACAACGCCTCGCTCGAGCGCCAGTTCGAACGCGACAAGGACGACGTCCGCGAGCTCGGCATCCCCCTCGAGACCATCGAGACCCCGGGTGCCGCGGGCAACAACCAGACGCTCCGGTACCGGATCCCGAAGGGTGAGTACGATCTGCCCGTCGACGTCCGCTTCACCCCGGACGAATCCGCGCTGCTGTCCCTGGCCGCGATGGCCTGGCGCGAAGGCGCACTGTCCGCCGACTCCCGCCGTGGCCTGCTGAAGGTCCGCTCGGCTGGCGCCGAGGACGACGACGGTGCCCTGCAGCTCGGGGTCGACGCCTACGCTCCGCGGCTCCGCGCCCGGGATGCGTCCTTCGAGCCGCTCCGTTCCGCGCTCGACCGCGGCGCCGCGGTTCGCTTCGACTACATCACGCCGGGGCAGCACGACGCCCGTCGGCGCGAAGTGGCTCCACTCGCCCTGGTGCAGCACGGCGGCCGGTGGATGCTCGCCGCCCACGAGTTCGCGACGGACTCGGACAAGAACTACCTGCTGGCCCGCATCGTCGGACCCGTCACCCAGTACGAGGTCGGGCAGCACACCGCTCCCGTGGGCGCGGGGGAGCGCACCCTCGCCGAGCTCGAGCGGATCTGGGCCGAGCGCACCGCGCGCATCGCCGTGACGCCGGGTTCCGACGCCGAACGCCGACTCACCCGTCGCCGCGACACCGAGACCGACGCCGACGGCGCGCTCGTGCTGCACCACGTCGACCCGCAGATCCTCGCCGAGGAACTCGCCGCCTTCGGGCCCGAGGTCCGGGTGCTCGAGCCCGACGACCTGCGGTCGCGGGTCGACGAGCGCCTCCGAGCACTCGTGCGCGACCACACCGACGACGACCCTGCAGCAGCCCCCGGAGAGGACCCCGTTCGTGGCTGACGCCCAACCCCTGCAGGCGCAGGACAAGCTCGCGTTCCTGCTCGCCCTGGTGCCGTACCTGATCGACCGCGAGCGAGTCTCGGTGGCCGAGGCCGCTCGGCACTTTGGTGTGCCCGAGGCCCGCATCCGGCGTGCCGTCGAACTCATCGCGGTGTCCGGGGTTCCCGGCGAGACGATGCAGTACCAGCACGGCGACCTGTTCGACATCGCCTGGGACGACTTCGACCAGAACGACATGATCGTGCTGACCAACCTCGTGGCGATCGACGACTCACCGCGGCTGTCCGCTCGTGAGGCCTCGGCACTCATCGCGGGCCTGCAGTACCTGTCCGCGCTGCCCGAAGCCGCCGACCGTGACGCCATCCGCGCGCTGATGGCCAAGCTGTCCCGCGGTGCCGGGGGAGCGGCGTCGACCGTCGCCGTCGGGCAGGACCTGCACGACGTCGCCCTCGCCACCATCCGGCGGGCGATGTCCGACGGCCGCGGCCTGGTCTTCGAGTACGCCGGACCGCGCACCCAGGGCGGCACCCGACGGGTCGACCCGCTCCGGGTCGAGTCCATCGACACCGACTGGTACCTGCGCGCGTGGGACCTCGACCGGCAGGCACTCCGGACGTTCCGGCTCGACCGGATGTCCGAGGCGCGGGTCGACGACCGCCCGGCCGAGAAGACGATCGACCAGGTCGTCATCCCGGACACGCTGTTCCAGCAGGCCGCCGACGATGTCATCGTCACGGTGGAACTCGACTCGACGTCGCTGCCCCTGGTCGCCGACTTCCTGTCCGACACCGCCGACGCGCCCGACGGTGACGGTCGTGTGCGCATCCGGCTCGCGGCGTCGCACGGGTTCGATGGGGTGGTCCGGCTCGTCGCCGGGTTGCCTGGTCGTGCCGTGGTGCTCGACCCGCCCGCCGCTCGTGACGCCGTGCGCGACTTCGCGGCCGCGGCCCTCGCCGCCGGCTGACGTCTGCCGCTGCGGCCCGTTCGAGCGCTGCACGTTCCGACCGGGTACGCCTGATCCCGCCGGGTATGCCTGATCTCGCCAGGTACGCCCGATCTCGCACGGTGGACCTCGGGTACCTGGTTGTTCCGGGCGTACCTGGTGTGATCTTCCGACCCGGTATGCCCGTTCCCGCCAGGTACGCCCGAACTCGCCAGGTAAGCCCGATGTCGCACGGCACGCCCGATCCCGCACGGTGAAGCTCGGGTAGCTGGTGGTTCCGGGCGTTCCTGGCGTGTTGATCCGACCAGGTATGCCCGATCTCGCCAGGTACGCCCGATGGCGCACGGTGCGCCCGAACTCGCAGGTACGCCCGATCTCGCACGGCGGACCTCGGGTACCTGGTCGTTCCGGGCGTACCTGCTGCGATCTTCCGACCCGGTACGCCCGATCTCGCCAGGTACACCCTGTCTCTTATACACATCTGACGC